>CBDVAM010000059.1:0-20467 GCA_965371965.1 uncultured Phycisphaerales bacterium | reverse complement strand
TGCCCTCTGTGCCTCTGTGGTGAATCAGCGGTTGTGGGAGAGCCTCTAGCCTTACCACTCCGGCCCCCCACTATACCTGCCGTACACATCCGCCATCGCCTGGGTCATCTCGCCCATTGTACAGCCGACGAGGGCACCGTGGATGAGTGCGGGCATGACGTTGTGGGGGTCGAGGGCGAGGTCGGGAGCGGACTTGGGGTAGCCCGTCACAGTCTCGGCTTCGCCGATCGGCGGCTGGAAGCCACCGCCCCGCTCCTGTTGGGTGGGCTGGAAGCCACCGCCCCGCGGGGCATCGGTGCTACCGGGGTCGCCCTTGGCGCATGTCACGCGGATCCGATCCAGCGCGGCCTTCACCTGCGCATCATCACGCTTGGCCTTGAACGCCCGCAGGCACTCGACCTGCTCGGTCTCGACCGAGTCGGGGATGGTGAGGATTTCGATGGGACGGCTCTCTTCATCATCGACGTACTCGTTGACGCCGACGATGATGCGGTCGCCGCTCTCGCACTCCTCGGCGAAGCGATAGCTCGCCTCGGCGATCTTGCGTCGGAAATAGCCCTTGTTGATGCCCTCGACAGCGCCCGCGTAGCCGCCCAGCGGCTTGCCGTTCTCCACGCCCGCCCAGATCCCGCCGCCCATCTCGTCGATGTCGTTGATGATTTCAAGAGCCTCGGCCTCGATGTCGTCGGTGAGTTTTTCCATGAACCACGACCCGCCGAGCGGATCGACGACGCGGGTGACCCCGGTCTCATGGGCGAGGATCTGCTGGGTGCGCAGGGCGACGGTCGCGGCCTGCTCGGTCGGCAATCCCAAAGTCTCATCCATGCTGTCGGTGTGCAGGCTCTGGCACCCGCCGAGCACGCCGGCCATCGCCTGATAGGCCACGCGGACGATGTTGTTCAGCGGCTGCTGTTCTGTCAGAGAGCACCCGGCGGTCTGGACATGGGTCTTCATGTACCAGCTCTTGGGGTTCTTGGCGCCATAGACGTCCCTCATGCGGCGCGACCAGATGCGACGGGCGGCACGCAGCTTGGCGATCTCCTCGAAGAACTCGTTGTGGCTGTTGAAGAAGAAGCTGAGGCGTGGTGCGAAGGCGTCGAGGTCGATGCCGCGCACGAGGCAGGCCTCGACGTATTCCATGCCGTCGCGCAGGGTGAAGGCGAGTTCCTGGGCGGCGGTGCTGCCGGCCTCGCGGATGTGGTAGCCGCTAATTGAAACGCTGTGCCACTTGGGCACCAGCGCGGTCTGGAACTCGATGGTGTCGACCACGAGTTTGACGCTGGGCTCGGGCGGATAGATGAACTCGTTCTGGGCGTGGAACTCTTTGAGGATGTCGTTCTGGAGGGTGCCCGAGAGGTCGTCCCAGTGCATGCCGCGCTGGTGGGCCATGGCGAGGTACATCGCCCAGATGACCGCGGCGGGCCCGTTAATGGTCTGGCTGACCGAGACCTGATCGACGGGGATGTCGGCGTAGAGGCGGTGCATGTCCTCGATGGTGTCGATGGCGACGCCGCACTTGCCGACCTCGCCCATGCAGAGCTGGTCGTCGCTGTCGCGCCCCATGAGCGTGGGCAGGTCGAAGGCGGTGCTCAGGCCGGTGTTGGCCTTGGACGAACTCTTGGCGGCCTGGAGCAGGTACTTGAAACGCTGGTTGGTGTCGTCGGCCGAGCCGAAGCCGGCGAACTGGCGCATGGTCCAGAGGCGGGTTCTATAGCCCTCGGGGAACAGGCCTCGGGTGTAGGGGAACTCGCCGGGCACGGGGATATCGCGCTCGATGTTGTTCAACGACTCGATCCGATCGGGGGTGACGACGCAGCCCGGGCCGTAGCTGGCGTCGAGCACGAGGCCGGAGATGGTCACGGCGTGCGGGTCGACGCCATCGAGACCCGAGCCGGAGATCGTGGGTTTGGCGATCATGGGAGCCTCCTGGGGGTGGGTGTATTGTACGGGGGGAGTTCGCAGGAGAGTGACGGGCAGGGCGTTCTATCCGCCCGACGGTGGCGCGTGGAAGATGGTGTAATCCAGCGTAACGGGTATCTTGCCGGATGGATCGGCGGGAGGCGCAACGCCGTGTGTCGGATAGTCTGCGGGGTTGTCGGGCCAGTAGACGGTGTCGTGCCCGGGCCACATGCCCGAGCCGGGCTGGTTCCAGTAGCCCCCGTTATTCACGCCATCGACGCCAACTCCCCAGAGCCAGAATCCGCCCTTGACGTCTGGATCGAGTTCGTAGTGGATGCCGCCGGCTTTGACGAATGGACTCGACGGGGGCGCGGGCAGGAACTCGGGTACCAGGTCATCCAACGATTCGGGTAGCTCGGCGCGGGTTCGCCGATGCTGCTCGATCGCGATGTATGTGCGGAGCAATGCCATCCGTTCTTCGTGCATCCCGTCATAGAGAGCCATCGTCGGCATGATCTCGCTGACAATCGGCAGAGCCAACATACCGAGAGTGCCTGTTGGACGAGAAAAGGTGCGGAGCTCGTCGAGGCGGCGGTGCGCGGGCAACCTGGCTACACCCACGAGTTCGGCGAAGTAGACATTGATGGCATCAAACACCTCTGCCTTGCCCGGCTGTGCCCCTGAGTTCATCCTCTGGAGCAGTTGCCCCCAGCCACCACCGCTGTCGCCGATGAAGCGTCCCTGGCCATCTCCATCGTCGGTGAAGAACGGCTGAAACTGCCCGAGTATGTGGAATCGCTCCATCTCGATGGCATAGACGGCGGCATCGGATTGTCGATACCTCTCCACGACCCTCAGAAGTTCGGAAACGCTTCCTTCCTTGGCGTTGCGAGCGATGGCAGGCGCGTCTCGCACTGCCAACATCGAGATCGACTGGCCGGTGAGGAAATCAATCACGACGCCGGATCCGGCGATCGCTTGGCCGAGCCAGAGGAGGCTCTCGAGTGCTCTGATTGCTCCTTCTTCATCGCCCTGACGAACCCTGCTGTGAATTAAGGCCGAGAGGTATCGGGCTGACTGGCGGAACGCTCCGAGATGCTCTATCTCCCGGATCAACACACCGTCGCGGAGCATGTGGCGGGCGCCGATGAGTTCGGCGATGCGTTGCTCGATGCGCGCCGCCGCCGCCTGTTCCATCGCCTTGCGAGTCAGCGCCAGCGTGTGCTCGTGCGTCCTGAGGTACTCTTCGTAGAGCCATGAACCCTCGGGCGAGTAGGGCTCCGTGTCGTAGTTCTCGATACGAAATACAGGATCACCCATCACCGTAAAATCGACATATCCATAATCGTATTGGCCGGGTGCGGCATGGAGTGATCTGGCGATCTGCTCAAGCTCCTGGGCGATATCAAGAAGCTCATCCCACCGATTCGGCTCCGTCGCGGCGTCGCCGAGGAGTTCGTGCTGGCGCTTCAGCGCGAGCGTCTCGTAGATGCCCGGATCCCCCGGCTTGAGGTCGGTGCTCCGCCACATGATCATCGCCCCCCACACCACCAGCGGCACAAGAATCACAAGGCCACTGAGCACCCAAAGCCCCCACCGGCGCCCCCGCTTTGCTTTGGTCAGTTCCTGGCGCGTATCGTCCATGGACGATGGTATGGGCTTGTCCATCGCCTCACTCGCGGGCATTCAAGGTCCAGGGTTCACCCTGCCACATCAAAGCTCAGTCGGAAAAGCTGGATCTGCCCGCCGGTAGGCGATGGGCTCATGACGATGAACGGGGCGTCGGCGCGCTCGGTCGAATGCGCGATCGCGGGGCGGTCCCAGACCCTCGCCGACATCCGGAGCCGCTTCTTGGCGGGCGCTTCGATCGCAGACTCTGGCACGAATCGCAGGTCGTCGGACGTCGCGACCAGGAATCCTCCGGGCGCAGTGGTCGCGGCGATCGAGCCTTCCGGCAATGTTCGCAGGCGCGCGGTTCTGGGATCAAAGATCGCGACCCGCCCCGCCGCCGGGTAGAACAGCATGATCCGAGACCCATCGAGAGATTCTAGCCGGCTGCTCTGTGCGGTCGTGGCGCTCTGATAGGCCTCGATTTCGGTCGCCTCGGGCGCAAGCAGACCGCGGGCGACGATCGCGCCGAACCTGGGACGATCGCCATCGAGATTCACGCGCAGGGTGATCGCTTCGAGCCCGGCTCCGGTGCGGGCCAGGAACGCAACGAGCGATTCGTCGGCACAGGGCAGGGCCGCGAGCGGCTCGATCGCGTCCTCATACCACGTTGACTCGATACCCGCCCTTGTGCGCACGACCAGCGACGATCGGCGATCGTCTACGGCGCGCCGGATATGCACGAGAACGCCATCGTCGCGCATGATCGCGTGGGCGTTGACGCCATTTCCCTGGACGATCCAACGCGGCTCGATGGCGATCCAGGGCAGCACGCCGATCCACCGCGAGCCGTCGGGCTGGGGGGCCTCGACCAGCACGCCCTCGTCGATGGCGCTGCGCCCGAGCAGGAGGCCCGCGAGCGATTCGCCGGATTCGCTGAGCAGCTTGGGCGATAGACCACCAATCGAATAGACCGCGACGGACGTCTGGGGCACCTCTGCGCCCGGGCGCGCAAGCAGCGTCTCCCAGGTCGGCGCCTGTCCGACCTGCGTGGCGACGAACCGACCATCGGGGCTCACGCGAGGCAGCACCTGGCCATCGAAGGGAACCAGCCCCAGGGGCTGGATTGCAAACTGCACGCGCGAGCTGGTCGAGGCGTCGAGCACCGGCGAGGAGGCGAGTGCCGCCATGGTTGCGTCGCTCATGCGATCCTCCTCGCGAGATATCCGGTCTGGCGAACCGCTCGACGCCGCGCAGGCCGCGAGCATGAGCATGGGGGCGAGCAGAACGAAGACAACCCATGTGCAAGGCCAACGACGGTTGGTCTTGATGCTCGCGCCGCCCATCACGAGATGTCCGCGTCGCCCAGTTCGCCGCGCATGTTCTCGAGCTTTCGGCGGTAGGGCTCGTTGAGTTCATCGGACTGATCGGTATTCTCAACGACCAGCGGCGTGATGAACAGCAGCAACTCCGAATCGACCTGGACCGTTTCCTTGCTCTGGAAGAGCAGGCCCAGCAGCGGGATGTTGCCCAGCAGCGGGACCTTGCGCCGGATGTCGATGTCCTCCTTGCGGAAGATGCCGCTGATGACGACGGTCTGCCCGCTGCGGACAATGAGCTGGGTCGTGGTCTCGCGTCGATCGATGACGATGAGTCCGTTGACCAGCTCACCGGCGCGGATCGCGCTGAGCTCGACGTTTATCAGAAGATCCACCTGCTGATTCGGGGTGATGCGCGGGCGAGCCCTCAGCTGCAACCCGACTGCGCGATAGTCGAACTGCTGCTGGATCTGCCCGGCGTCGGTTGTCGTGCTCGAGACCGGGAACGCGATATCCTGCCCGTCGAAGAACTGGGCTTCCTGGTTGTCGCTCGTGAAGATCCGCGGCTCGGAGAGGATCTTGACGCTGGTCTTCTGCGCGAGCGCCTGGAGCACAACATTCAGGTCGGCGTTGGCATCGAGCACAGAGGTATCGAACAGCGAGCCCAGGAAGTTCGTCGCCTGTCCGGTCGCACCAAGGCCCGCGCTGAACGCGTTCTCCGAGTTCGTCAGATTGATCGGATTCGAGCTCCATCGCAGCCCAAGATCCACCGCGTCCTGGCGTGAAATCTCCAGAATGATCGCACTGATAAGCACTTGGCGTCCCGGCTGGTCGAGCTGCTCGATCAGATCGACCACGCTCTGGCGATATTCCGGCGGCGCGAGCACCATGATCGCGTTCTGACGCCAGACGGGCACGAGACGGATCTGGCCCACGAGGTTGCTGCTGCCGCGTGAATCGGTCGGAGGGCGAGCCTGCTGCCACCAGAACCCGATGATGTTCTGCTGGGTGTCCTGTTGATTCTGCTGGGTCTGCTGGTCCTGGCTGAACGGGCTCTGGCTTGCGGTGTCGTCGGTGAGTCCGGTCTCCTGTCTGGGCAGCTGCGCGATCGTGCCTTCCTCGGCGAGCAACGTATTGAGCTGCTCGGCGAGTTCCTCGGCGCTGGCGTGCTTGAGCTCGATGATCGCCGGCAGGCCGACCGTCTGGGGCTTGTCCAGATCCTCGATGATCTGATCGATGACCGTGAGGTGGTCGGGGCTCTTGGCGACGACCACCAGACGCCCGGTCTCGGGGATGGCCTCGAAGCTGAACTGGCCCGCGAGGCGTCCGACACCCTGCGACGCTTGGTTGTCGCCAGTCTGGGAGGGCTCGCCGAACAGCTCGGTCAGCAGATCGCGGACCTTGATCGGATCTGAGTTCTGGAGGTCGTAGATCTTGGGCACAACCGCCTCTTCGGGCAGGGGTAGATCCCAGTGATCGGCGATCTGTTTGCGGATCTGATCGAGCACGTCGGGCTCTGCGACGACGGTGACCGAGTTCTGCTGGGTGTTGGCCTTGACGCGGAGCTGCTCGCTCTGGCGGGTGCCGGCGTCGCCCTGCTGGCCCTGCATGCCGAACTGAAACCCACGGTTGCGGCTTTGCTGGTTGTTGCCGCGCGTGCTGGAAGAATCCTCGGCCGTGTACAGCTCCTCGATCGCCTCGGCGATATCCTCGGCGTCGGCATAGCGAAGCACAAAGGTCTCGGTCTGCACGGCGTCGGCGCTGGGGCGGTCCAAGCTTGTGATCAGCTTCTCCATACGCTGGAGCAGAGCGATGTTGCCGATGATCGCGATCTGGTTGGACTCGGTGTCAACCGTGAGCGTCGCGTAGTCGGGGATGGAGTCCTCAAGGATCTCGCCGAGGTTCTCAGCGCTGCTATTGTTGAGCGAGAATATCTTCTCAACGATCGTGCCACGGTCTTTTCTATCGAGGACGGAAACATCGGACCCGATCACGGGCACGTCCTGGCGAACGATCTCGGTGATATCGCGCAGCGTGATGATGCCGTCGAACTCAACGACGGCGATGCCGTTCTGCTGGAGCGCGAGCAGCACGAGATCGAGCGCCTCAGAGCGCGGGATCGGCTGGTCATTGAGCACCGTGATCCGCTTGGTGAGGACGTCGTCCTGCGGCATGACGACCTTGCCGGTCGCCTCGACGATGAACGGGATCAGGTCCTCGACCGAGACCTTCTTGAACGCCAGCACGGTTGTCGGCTCGGCGTCGTCGGGCTCCGGATCGTCCTGCGCAAGCGCGAGCGGGCAGAGTATCGCGAGCGAGGCCGCCAGGATCGCCGCAAACCGGCGATGATCGGCACGTCTTGTCATGGTTTGCTCGGTCACGGATTGCCTCTTCTTGGCCTGGGCGCTTTGGCTTGGTTCTTGGACTCGATGCTTGGACTGGATGCTTCGGTTCGGTCTCTCGTTCGATGGATGCGCGCCGGTGATTACTTGGGCACGACGACCTGATCTCTCTCAAAGAGCTCGATCGTGAACTCAATATCTCGCCAGCGGACCCTCGCGTGCCACGGCGGCACCAGCTCGATCACTTCTACGCCGGCGGCACTCTCGCCGATACCCAATCGCTCACCGTTCTTGAACCAAGCCTGGTCGTAGAAGATGGCGATGAGGTCGGGCCCGCCATAGCGGCTTGGGGGTGGAGGGGGTCGCTCTTCGCGGGGCTCGTCGTCGCGGGTGGGCGGAGGAGGAGGAGGAGGAGGCTTGGGCGGCACGAAGAACATCGAACGCCCGTTCAACTGCGCAAGCAGCTTCTCGTCGTACCCGAGATCGTGCGCATCGCCACGCGCATCGAGCGACGCGAGGTCGAACGCCGAGGACTCCGGTGAGGGCGCGGCGAACGCAACGATCACCGACCACAGCGCGAGCACGACGACCAGCAGCGCCACGATCGCGCCCGCCGCGACCCCGTAGGCAGTGCCATTCCACGCCTGACGATCGCTCATCGCCCACCTCCGGTCTCTGCGATCGCCCATGCCTCGACGGTGATCCGGACGTTGACGGTTCCCTGGTCTTCCAGGCGCTGGAGCTGAACAGACGGCGCACGGGCGATGACCGGGTCTCGCTCGAGGTCGGCGAGGATCGCCAGGGCCGTCGAGGGGTCGGACTCGAAGTTGATCTCCCTGATGAGTCGCTCGAGCGGGCGGCCATCCTGGGCCAGTTGCGAGCTGCGAGCCATGGGGGCGGCGCGCGCGGTCAGGGCGTACTTGGCGACGCCGCGAGCCTCAAAGATCTGGGCGATGCTGCGTTCGAGTCGATCGC
This sequence comes from uncultured Phycisphaerales bacterium, assembly GCA_965371965.1. GTDB lineage: Bacteria > Planctomycetota > Phycisphaerae > Phycisphaerales > UBA1924 > S146-42. The sequence goes on along the minus strand of CBDVAM010000059.1, from coordinate 12,324 downwards.
TGACATCGGCCCGCTCGCCCGGAGGGTCGAGGTGCCCGTGATGGGCAGCCCCGAGCATAAGCTCGGCGTCAAGGCCATCCTTCGAGCGATCATGAAACAGCGCGAGCTGAGCCCGGCGCGCATCGGCGTCATCAGAAAGCTCCTGCCACTTCTCCAACGCCGGATCGACGATGATGAAATACACGGCGATCGCGAACGCCGCCCAGATCAGCCACCTGCCCGAGCGGGGCATCGCATGATATCGATCGGCGATGCTCATCAGCCGTCCCCTCTCAGCTCGTCGTTGTACTCAAGCATCCGCTCGATTTCCTCTTCCAAACGTCGCTTGGTCGGTTCGTCGAGATCGGGGTTGCTCTGGACGATTGTGCGTCTCTTAGCAAAGCCCGCCACGACCTCCATACGGCTCATCGCGAGCAAGGCCTCTTCGGTGAGCGGCTCTGGGATCTCGACGCGCGCCGGACGACCGCGGGTGGACTCAGTCTCACCATCATCGCCGCCGCCGGGGCGATTCGGGCGCTCGCGTCGCGCCTCCGGCTGATCGGCGTTCGAGGAACCCGTGGACGCGACGCTACGGGGCGTGCCGCTGTCCGCACGAGCCACGGCCTCCTCGCCGTAGAGACGCACGCCGGTCGATCGTGCGACAAAGTCCGTCTCCTCGGAGCGTGCGACGTTGCGATGGGGATTCTGCACGACACGGGCGGTGAGCGTGAAATCCACGCCATCACGCGAGGCCTCGATGCGCACCACCGTGACCGCCTGGAACAGGCCCGACTCGTTCAGGTGCATCTGGAACGCAGAGACGAGTTCGAACGTGTCGGCGATGCCCTCGATGCGGAGCTCGCGGTCGCTGGTGATGCGGACGAGATCGATGAGCACGAGATCCGGGGCCGCGACCGGAGCCGCGCCCGCGATATCCGCCAGAATCTTGGTCATCGGAATGCGCTCGTGATCGAGCTGGGCGTACATGGCCGCCTGGGTCTCGAGTGTTTCGCGCTGTGCCTCTGCCTCGGCGAGTTCGGCGACCTTGGTATCGAGGATGGCCCGTCGGGCCGCCGCGAGCCCCAATGGCGCCAGCACCGCGAGGACGAGGCTTGCGACGATTGCAATCGCGGCGTTGGTCGGCACACTCAGCCATGCGCCCAGACGCGTAATCCTCGGCACGTCTTCATGCGGCGCCTCGGCGTGCAGCGACGCGAACGCGCGGATGAGAGGATCATCATCGATCTCGACCAGAGCCGCGCCCAGCGCGAGCCCGAATCGATCCAGCCACGCCGCCTCGTCGGGCACATTCGTCACGCGCGATCGCAACTGCCTCGCGGCGTCCTCCTCCAGCTCGATCGCCCTGGGGCGATCATCCAGATTGATCTGCGCGCCGGAGCTTCCGACCGCTCGGGTGGTCTCCTCGATGATCGCTCGCGCCGAGGCCTCCCACGCCGAAGCCGAATCGTGCTCGGCACGCACGGCTCGGCACGAGATGTGCCCGTTGCGCTCGGCGAGCACCGAGACCGAACCGCGCCCCGCGTCCAGCGACCACGCCGGCTGGCGAGAGGTGCCTCGGATTCTGGCCAACGCCGCGATCTCCGCGACCCATCGTTCATCGAAGCCGGCGAACGGCTGGGGCGTCTCACCGGTGTCGGGCCAGGCGGTGAGCAGGGCCCTTCGATCGCCCGACTCGCTCCTGCCGGGCAACACGCCGACGCCGCGTCGATGCGCCGGCAGGGACTCGGAAAACTCCGCCTCTGCCATCAGGCTGAGCGTCGAGAGCGTCTCCTCGGTCGGCGCATCGGGCGCCTTGGCGACCCTGAGCAGCGTCTGGCTGCTTGGCACCACGCGGATCACCCGAGAGACCCCGTGATCGGCGAGCAGGCGCTCGACTGCGCCTCGCGAATCTACCTCCCGGGCCAGCACGACCGTCGGGCGAACGCCCTGATCGACGATGACCACGGCGATGGAGCCCGGGCTCTCGCGCAGAGCCGCGACGCGCGAGGAACCGTTCGTGCTGGCTGTTCGCCTGGATGTCATCGTGTGATGATCTCCCGGATAATGATCGGCAGAGTCGAACGATCGAGCGTGACAATCATTTCCACCTCCACACCGGAACGCTCGTCGCGCCCCCGGCAGGTCGCAACGTACACGTTAGACCTTACGTCCGCGACATCGTACAGGTCGGCAACCCGATCGCGGGTCAGGCCCGGAACCTCGAGCAGGTCGACCATCGACGTGTATCCCTGGGCCCGGCTCTTGCGGTCGAAGATGATCGTGTCGCGCACCGAGATGGGTATCTCGGCGAGGAACTCGAGGGCGTCGTCGCTGATCGTGTTGAGATTGATCTTCCCCGCAAGTCCGGGCTGCGCACCCATCGTCGTCTCGCCGAGCAACACCGCGAGTTGCTCATTGGAGAGCGACCGCAGCGGGCCTCCGGAGTTCGACTGCACACGATTCTGCTGGGCGAGCGTATTCAGGTCGGTTCGCAGAAAATCACCGTGCGAGACGCTGCCGAGGATCGCGAGATTGATGATCGCATCACTCTGGTCGCTGTCGGTATTGAGCAGGCGGGCGATGTCGCTTGATGACGCGAACGGCAGTTCCAGGCGTGGCTCGCCCGACTCGCCAAGCCCGCCATCGACGCTCCGCGTGGTGATAAACGCCGACCACCCGGCGTCGAGGATGCCGTCGGCATTGTCCGGGGGCCATGAGTCACTGCCGTCATTCTCGTTGGCGTCGAGCACGCCGTTGAGATTCCAATCCTCGCCCCTGACATAGTCGGGCAGAACATTGGAGACCTGCTCCAGCTCGAGCAGCGAACGCATCGGCCCGTTGCGGGGCATGTAGGGGTGGCGCTGGGTCGCGTACGACCCGGATTCCGCGCCGAACGTGCGCGTGTCGTCGTCGTCATCGATCCAGTCGAGGATGGCGTCGGCGACATCGTCGGTCATGAACGTCAAGAGCATCAGCGAGTCGCGGCTCATGGTGTTGATGTTGATCTTGGCGTGCGCGTCAGAAGGCCCGAGCATGTCGTCACCCTCGGTCGAAACCCGCACGATGTACGCCGAGCCTTCCAGCGAGCCCATTGCGACATCTTCCATCTCGAACTCTGCGCCAAAGGCATCGGTGAGGTCGGGGTTGGTGGTGGCGAATCCGAGGCGCGCGATGGTCGCCTCGATGCCCGCACGGGCGGCCCAGCGGGCCCGCAAGAGCGTGATCGCCTCGCGACCGGCGGTCGCCTCGCGGAACGAGGTCGTCTGAAGCTCGACAACAATGACCGTCGCGACAGCCAGAATCCAGATCACGATTGCCGTCGCGAACGACGGGCGAGCCGAGCGTGCGTTTCGCGCGAGAATGCTCATGCGTCCTGCTCCGGAGGCGGCAGCGGCACCCGCTCGATCGCCACGATCCGCCGGGCGACCGTCAGACGCTTGCCGTCATCATCGGTTGCGCCGACTGTGATACGAATCGCGTGCGGGTATCCGTCGTAGTCGCTGTCCCACACGTCATACCACGACTCGCCATCGCTGGCTTCAAGACGGAAGAATCGCACGTTGGAGGCGATGCGCGAGGCGATACCGCCGGCGTCCTGGTCTTCGTCGAGCGCCGGATCGGCCCGGCGCCAGAGTTCGGGCGTGCCATCGCGATCGTCGAGCAGCTTGTAGGCAATCTCGAAATCCCCCCCCTCGGGGCTGTCCTCCAGGTTACGCACCCGCCGAACCTGGCGTGCGATAAAGAGAAGCTCGTCGCGATCGGCGGCCCCCACGCCCGCGCTGACGATCTGCAATCGCGCATAGAACAACTCGCTCTCTCGGGCGATCGTGGGCAGATCCGATGCGATCGCATCGGCGGCGCTGTGGGCCCGGCGCATCGCGAGTTCCAGTGAACTGGACGCGTCGCGGCTGCGCAAAATGTTGGACACGATCGTCGTCGTCGCACCCGCGATGATCGCAGTAATAACAACGCTCACGATCACTTCGACCAGTGTGAACGACCGAGTCGAGGTGGTGCGTGGGCGGCTCATGCCGGTCGGTTCTCGTTCTCGGGCGGCTGGCGATCGGGGTCCGGGTCGTCGCCGAGGCGTGGCGCGATCATCGTCTGGCACGAGATCGCCCGCTGGCGCGAGCCCTCGTGCCAGAGGACTGTGGCGCTCACCAGGTACGGATCGCCGGCGGATCCATCGTCGAACTCCAGCTCGTAGCTGTACTCCTGGAACGGCGCATCGCAGACGCCCTTGACATTGAACTGCTTGGCGTAGTCGTTCGGGCCGCGCGCGAGCACGAGGGCGAGCTGCTCATCGAGCAGCATCGCCGCGACGGTCAGGCGGCGTCCGTCGCGCTGGCTCGACAGGGCGTTGGAGGCCAGCGAGAGGATCACCGACAGCGCGATCGACAGGATGATCGTGCCGACGATGACGTCCACGAGCACGACGCCCGGCCTGGCCGTCCTTTGGCGGCGGTTCACCATGGCGCACGCCGCTTTCCCGCGTCGTCGAGATCGACGAATGTCGGCGCCATCGTCGCGAAGTCCTTGAGACTTCCTGCCACGGCTCGCCCGGAGGCTCCATCCAGAACAACCTTCCACTCGCGAGCGGGCGAGTCGGTGCGAAAATCGATCGAGACGCTCGGGGTCCCGCCGGCCCCACCAAACTGGATCCGCCACGCCTTGTCGCGGATCCGCCGATAGCCCAGCATGACCTCGCCAACCTGCACCTCGCCCAGGGCGACCGGCGGGATCAGCGGATCGACATGCCATCGCTCGCGCCGATCCCAGCTCTGGCGAAACCCCTCGTCGCGGACCCGGCTGAGCACGCGGATCTCCCGCGCCTCGTCATCGAACTCGATCTGGACCGGATCGCTGGACATCGCCACGCGCCGAGCCGCAGAATCGAGCAGGGACGCGACGCGCCCGACCGTCTGATCGGCCTGGCGCGAATCCCGCCGGACCATGCGCGGGCCAACCAGGCCCGCGATCACGCCGAGGATCACGATGACGACGGTGAGTTCGACGAGCGTGAAGGCGGGGCGAAGAGACGCAGAGACGCAGAGACGGAGAGACGGAGCGGATGTGCGCGACGTTCCGCTGATAAGGTCGCTCGCAGAAGACGAATCCGCGCGAACCGACCCCCGACCCCCGACCCTCGACCCGAGACCCTTGGTCTCAGATTGCCGGCCTTTCGACTTGTCCGCCCATGCATCACTCACGGCTTGATAATGTCTCCGTCTTCGCCCTCGCCGCCCGGCTTTCCGTCCCTGCCATAGCTGACGATGTCGAAGTCAAAGTTCTTCTCCCCTGGAATCACGAGAACAAAACCTCTGCCCCAGGGATCCAACAGATCCTCCTTCGAGTCGATATACGGCTCCCAAGCGGATTCGTCGACATCTGCCGGACGAGACCACAAGATATCCATCGTCGCCCCCGATTCGAGCGTCCCATGATCGACCATGAAGAGCTTGACCGCATTCGCAAGGCCTGCGGCGTTGGACTTTGCCACCGCTTTCTTCGATTGTCCGATTCGGCTAATGAGGCGCGGCCCGATCATCGCCGCGATCACGCCGATGATGACAATCACGACGATGATCTCGACGATCGTAAAACCACCGCTTCGAGACCGAGCGACCAGAGCCGTCGACACCGGCTCCCCGCAACACTTCGTCTCTCCGTCTCTTCGTCTCATCGTCACTGGCTTCTTACGCCTCACAACATCGCCTCCTGCAGGTCAATCAACGGCAACATGATCGAAATCACAACGAACCCCACCACGCACGCCAGGATCACCACCAAGAGCGGCGGCAACGCCGTCAGCAGCAGCTTCAAACTCGTCTGTGTTCGCTCTTCGAATGCCTCGGCGGCCTGCGCGAGCACCTCATCGAGCTTGCCCGTTCGCTCGCCCAGGTTCACAATCTGCACGAGCATGGGCGGAAAGTAGCCGCTGCGCTCCATGGGGTCGGCGATGGTCTTGCCCGCCGAGACCTGCTCGCACACGTCCTCGATCACCTGCTCCATCGCCTTGTTGGCGAGGGTGCCCTTGGTGATCCGCAGGGCTTGCAGCGCGGGGATGCCCGCGCCCGTGAGCGTGCCGAGCGTGCGCGTGAACCTCGCGACGGCGAGGTCGCGGAACAGCCTCCCGAACAGGGGGATTTTCAGCACGCCCCGGTCGATCGCCAGACGCCAGGTCGGATCTCGCAGCGCCGCTCGCGCGAGGACCCCGAAGACGCCGAGAAAAGCCAGGACCCCCCACCACCACGTGGCGAAGAAACTCGCGACACCCTGCACGACCTGCGTCGGCCAGGGCAGTTCGCTCAGCTGGCCGTGCATGGGCTCAAGAATCTTGGGAACGATGACCGTGACCATCACGGTAATGGCGATCGAGATCAGCCCCGCGAGGATCGCCGGGTACAGGGTCGCCGAGACCACCGCCCTGCGGAGCTTGACGTCTCCATCGAGCAATCCCGCGGCTTGGCGCAAGACCTCATCGAGCTTGCCCGAGACCTCACCGGCAACGATCAGGTTGATCGTCAGATCATCGAATGGCTTGCCCCACTCACGGGCCGCCTCGGCGAGGCTCTTGCCGTGCTCGACGCGGTCGATGAGGTGTTCAAGCATGCGCCACTGGGAACCGGAACTCCCGCCGCGCTGCATGGTCCGCAGCGAAGTCACCAGCGGCAATCCCGCCATCAACGCCGTCGCCAGCTCGCGCACGAACGCGGCGAACTCCGCGCGAGACATTGTCCGCCCGCCGATTCGACCCGCTGCGGTCGACTTTCTCAGCCGCGCCGCCGACGATTCGGCGACCTGAAGATCGCTGGGCGTGATCCCGTCGCGCATCAGCTCGCGGAGGGCGCTGGCGCGGTCGGGCGCTTCGATCGTCCCGGACATCGACCCGCCCACCGGCTTGTAGCGAAAGGTGGGCATCAGGCCAACATCTCCTCGGCATCCTGGGTCGCCCGCAGCACCTGCTCAAGGGTCGTCTGCCCCTCGCTCGCCTTGATGAGCCCGTCGCGCCGCATCGATACATGGGATTCCGTAGCCAGGCGTGTCAGCTCGCCGATACCGACACCCCGCGTGATCGCCTCGCGCAGCGCCCCATTGATCGTGAGAAGCTCGAAGAACCCGACCCGCCCGTGGAACCCCGAGTCCCGGCACTTGTCGCAGCCGCGCCCGCTCGAGGACATGTCGCCCGCGAACAGCTCGCGCTCGCTCGCCGAGAGCCGGTGCATCAGCGCGTCGTCGATCGGCTGCTCGTGCTTGCAGTGGATACAGATCCGCCGACCCAGGCGCTGGGCGAGCACGCCCTCGAGCACGCTTGCCATCAAGAACGGCTCGACGCCCATGTCCAGCAGTCGCCCCACGGCGCTGACCGCATTGTTCGTGTGCAGCGTGCTGAACACAAGGTGTCCCGTGAGCGCAGCACGCACCGCGATCTCGGCGGTCTCTCCGTCGCGGATCTCCCCCACCATGATCACGTCGGGGTCCTGGCGCAGAATATGCCGCAGGCCAGACGCGAAGCTCAGGCCCCGCTTGGGGTTCACCGGGATCTGGTTCACCCCGTTCAGCTCATACTCGACGGGGTCCTCGATAGTGATGATCTTCTTGGCCGGGTCATACAGCTTGGTCAGCGCCGCGTACAGCGTCGTCGTCTTGCCGCTGCCCGTCGGCCCGGTCACCAGCACCATGCCGTGGGGCAGCCCAATCAGCCGCGACATCTGATCGCGATCGCTCTTGCGCATGCCAAGAGTCTTGAGATCCAGCGTGATCGCTTCTTTATCCAGCACACGCATCACGACGCTCTCGCCGTAGAGCGTCGGCACCGTCGACACGCGGATGTCGATCTTCCGACCCTCGAATCGCAGCGTGATATGCCCGTCCTGGGGCGCGTACCGCTCGGCGATATTCATCCCCGCCATGATCTTGACTCGGCTGGTGATCGCCGGCTGCAGGTGCTTGGGCGGGGAATCCTGGGTCACGAGCACGCCGTCGATGCGATACTTGATCCGCAACTCGCTCTCGAACGGCTCGATGTGGATGTCACTGGCCCTCGCCCGGATCGCCTGCAAGATCGCGAGGTTGACGAGGTTGATCAGGCTGGGCTGCTCGGCCATCTTCGCGAGATCGCCCGCGTCGATCGCCTCCAGGTTGCTCACGAGATCGTCGTCGTCCTCGGCGCTGCCCAGCTTCGAGGCCATCTGCGCGACCGTGGTCCCATACGCCTCGTGCATCAGCTCGGCGAGCACCTCGGTCGTCACCGCCACCCGGCGCACCGGCGCTCCCGCAAGCACACTCACCTCGTCGCCAATCGCGAGATCGTCGGCATCGAGCATCGCGACCAGGAGCGTGGTGCCCGAAATCGCGTACGGCACGCAGCGCAGGCGCACCGCAGAATCCCCCGTGATCCGCGCGCACGCGTCACGGTCCAGCTCGGGGCGATCTGACAGCACCTCGCCCGCTGGCCCCGCCTGTCCATTCACCGTCGTGGGCTGATCGCCCCCCGGCACCACGCTCATGGCAACACCTTTTCACGCGAGAGCCGAGAGTACGGCCCCCTTATCCACCCCGAATAATCATCTGCGACCCGCCGAACTGCGAGAACGATCCCGTCTGTTCATCATCGCGGCGCTTGGGCAGCTTGGCGATCTGCTCATCGACGAGGATATCCCGGACCCTGTCCTCGGCACGCTTGTCCAACTCCTTGCGAGCCTTGCGGGCCTCGTCCACCGGTGAATCTTCTTCATCTCCACCACCCAGCGAGAGCATGATCATCCGACCCCCGGATCCGCCGAACATCCCGTGCCCGCCCTGACCCTCATCGTCGGCCTTCTCGATCTCGCCGGCCCACCGCTCATTGGCCTTGACCAGATCACGCCGATATCCGTCTCGGACCACCTCCAGCTGGGATCGCTGGTCGTCGGTCAGATCAGAGAAGCCCATCGCCGAGTCAAACAATCGAGACGGGTACGGCGTGCGATACACGCGCGGGAAACTCCGCTCCAAGACCGCTCGCTCGAACTGCTCTCGCACGCCGTCTTCGAGCATCGTCGCCATCGTCCGCGCGTGCCGCCGGTTGATATCACGGATCCGCAGCCCTCGCTCGTGGGCCTCTGCGACCGACTTCTGGATCTCCTCGAAATCGACCTCCCCGCCGCTGGAGCGCGACGCCGAGTCTCGCTGGTTGTCCTTCAGCATCCGGTCCAGGTCGAGCTCGTATGTCTGCATCGCCTCAACGAGTTCGCCGGCCATATCAACCCCGATATCGTGTACGACATCGGAAAGATCAACGTTCGCCCCGCTCACGCCGAAACTCAGCTGCGTCTCTCGCCGACGCATCCGATCGACGCCGGGCATCCGCTCAACCTGAGGCTCGCTCAAGACCGCACGCAGGTCGCCGAAGAACTGCGATTCGAGCGACTCGCTCTTGTCGCGGAACGTGGACATAATCTGGGGCATCTGCTCGCGAAACAGCATGAAGTCCTGGGTGTCGCGAAACTCCTCCTGCATCTCTTCCATGTCGCCCGTCATCTGCTGACGGGCGCTCTGGTAGCTGCTGGTATACCCCTCGAAGAGCACGCCGAGCACCTCACGCTGGGCCTCGTCCAGAGCGAGCACGTCGGCGTATCGCTTCACGCTCGTCCGCGTGATCTGCCCGTCGCCGGACCCGCCCGAGAGCGAGCCGAAGCTGAACGAGGTCGTCACATGCTGGGCGGCTGCCGGCGTCGACACCCCCGCCAGGCCGATCGCCGCGCCGACGAACATGACATGGCTGGAAACCAGAACGCGTCGCATAATCTTGGAACTCATCGCTTGCCTCCGAGCATGGGGATTCATGGCTCCGCATCGCAGCGGGGCTACTCGACACCCCTGGATGCGCCACATCGGTATTCCCGTCGACCGATCACCCAATCAGATGATCTCTCCACGGCGTCTGTCTCGCTGGCCGCCTCGCTGGCGGAAGTCCTGGCGATCCTCATTTCGCGGCAGACGGTCCAACTGCTCCTCGCTCAGGACCTCCCGAAGCCGCCCCATATAGCTCTCGTCGAGCTGATTCCGCTTCTCCCGCATCTCGCCCAACTCGCCCCGATTCATCCCGCCCCGGAACATGTCGCGGATCTCCATCGAGTCCTCGGCCTCGCGCCACGCCCCCGCCAGACGGTCATTCATCGTCGAGGCCTCTCGCCCGAAGCCCGACGCCAGCGCCGCGATCCGCTCCCCCTGCTCTTCGCTCAGGTCCTCGAACCCAGCCGCCGCGCTCAACGCCCGCTGGGCACGGGTCTCGCGATACACCTGAGGGAAGCTCGCCTCCCGGACGCGCTTGTCAAAGCCGCCCCGCAGATCGTCACCCAGCAAACCCGAGATCTGGCGGGCGTATCGATCGTTGACCTCTCTTACACGCCTCGACGCATCGCGGCTCTTCTCCATGAGATCGCCGATGGCATCGCGATCGAACCCGCCGCGACCGCCCCTGAACTGCCCTCGCATGGTGTCGTACGTGTCATTGCGCCGGATCAGAGCCCGGTCGAGATCCAACTCGTACTGGGCGAGAACCTCTCGGATCGACCCGCGGCTGTCTTCGCCCAACTCCAACTCGTCGGTGATCCGAATCATGTCCACCCGCTCGCCCGACATCTGCCCACGACCAAGCGTGCGCTGACGCCGACGGGTCCGCTCCAGATCCTCCCAACGATCCGACTGCTCCGGCGTGAGCACGGCCCGAAGGTCCGAGAACAACGCCTTCTCCATGACGCCGGCCTCGGTCTCAAACTCGGCTCTGTACTCCCCGATCGCCGCCCACTGCTCGCGATCGCGCGACTCGCGGGCCTCGTCCTGGAGGCGCTGCATCCGATTGCGGGCCTCACCCGCTCGCGTCTGGAACTGCTGGATATACCCCTCGAGGAGGATCTTGGCGACTTCGTGTTGCTCTTCATCCAGACCGAGGATCTCGGCATAGGTCTCAAGCTCTGTCGGTGTCACCGCGGGTGAGAAGGTGTTCTGCCCGCCGAAGAATCCACCGCGTCCGCCGCCCGGCTGGGCCAGGGCAGCCGAGGCCGAAACCGCGATCCCCGCCACGACCCCAAGAACTCGCTGTACGTTGTTCACGTTCTGTCTCCGTTTGAGAACCCTGCCCAGTCCATGGCGACACCGAGAGCACCCGGTGCCCCTTCGAAGAAAAAACGCGGCCCGAGGCCGCGTATTGCTCCCAAACTCAGTTTTTCGAGTTCGACCTAGCGGCGTCGCCGACCCATCAGGCCCAGGCCCACGACGAGCCCCAGAGCGGTGCCCGGTGCCGGCACGAACATGAACACGTCCACGTCGGTATCCGTATCTGTGAAGTTCGAATCGGGCTGGAAGTTGATCTGAGCGAAGAACCCGTCCACATTCTGGCCCCACGGCGCAACATTGACACCGAGGAAGGTGCCGTTGGAATCGGTCCAGTTGCCGCTAGTCGTCAACGCGCTGATGATGAAGAACGTTCCGGCGTCCAAGATCGCGCTCTCATCGGTCGGCACCAACGCCGTCGAATAGGTGTTCTCCGAGCCGTTGGCGTCGTGAGAAACAAACAGTTCACCCGAGACGACGTTGCCGCCATCAAAGAAGATGCTCATCTCGAACGAAAACTCGTCGGTCGCCGCACCGCCCGTGTTCTGCGAGTTGCCATCGATGATGACGTCCAGAATACTCGCGTCGCCATCTATATCCGGATTCGCAAGCGACCCGAAGACCAGCAGATCACCAGTGAAGGTATCCGAGAATGGCCCGGACGCTTGAGCGCTCAACGCATCGATGTCGATCTGAAGAAGGTCTTGCCCCATCGCCAGACCCGCCGAGCCGGCCAGCGCCAGAATCACTGAAACGTGCTTCATGTCAATCTCTCGTCCAAAACGCGCAGGCACCGAAGCGTCCACACTTGTCTCTCAATCTTCCCCGACGGACCGGTTCCGTCTCCAGCATTCTCTCCGATTCCCCACGACCATTCAAGGCTTTGCCACCCAAATTGAAAAGAAAAATGCAAGCTTGTCGGTTGTTCGTGCGACTGCGTATGGGCATAAACACGCAAATGGCGAGGGGGAGACTCGAACTCCCGACCTGAGGATTATGAAGCCTCCGCTCTAACCAACTGAGCTACCTCGCCCACCCAATCCGCCAAGACGCCTGCGGGGCCCAGAGTGTACCCAGACCCCCGCCCCATGACGACCTATCCCGCCTCGATCACCAGCGACAACTGGGCAAACCCGTCCAGCTCGAAGTGCTCGACCACGATCTCGACCTCGCGCGGCTCAGCCAGGCTGAGAATCCCGCTGTCGCTCGTGGGTCCGTGCCACGTCCAGTTCTCGATGATCGCCTCCC
>CBDVAM010000058.1:0-21007 GCA_965371965.1 uncultured Phycisphaerales bacterium | reverse complement strand
CAGCGCGGCAAAAGCGCAAGCTAGTGGGCGCTAATGGCGCAATAGCCTCTTGCGCATCGGGCTCGTATGTTGCGGGTAACGCGGGCTCGATCAGCAGCCGAGGACGAAGAGGTCGAGATAGGCGAAGAAGTCGGATGCGTCGATCGTGCCGTTGCCGTCGATGTCGGCACGGGCATCGCCCGAGGCGAAGAAGTCGAGGTACATGAAGAAGTCGTCGGCGTCGATCTGGCCGTCGCCGGTGAGGTCGGCGGGGCAACCGCCGGGCGGGCCATGCAATACGACGCGGTCGGCGAGGTATTCGATGGTGAATCCCGGGGGGAGCGCGACGCTGGCGAAGGTGGCGACGCGAGACGATGCGGTCAGGATTGTGAAGTCGAGGCCGGCGGGATCGAAGCCGTCTGCGACGGTGACCGACAGTGAGCCGGCGAGTTGGACGGTTCCGGTGGCGTCGAGCGCGTCGTATCCAGTGCCGCGGGTTGCGCCGTCGATGTTGATGGCGAGCGATGCGAGAGGTAGCTGGGTGAGCGAGCCGGCGATATCGAGGACGCCGGGCGAGGCATCGCCCGGGCGGATTGCGCCGTCGTTAGTAACGTTGGCGGCGACGGTGCCGTCGCCATGGAGTGCTCCGCCATCGCCGATGGTGATCAGTTGTGCGCTGATGAGGCCGTCGTTTGCGAGTGTGAGGGTCGCGGTGCCGGAGGGTGCGACGAGGATGGTGGTAGTCACGTTCCACGCCGAGCCCGGGCCGTCGATGTTGACGATGCCGTTGGCGGTGGACTCATCGCCGATCAGTCCTGAGAGGGACTGGACGACTGCGCCGCCGGTGATATTCAGGGTGCCATCCTTGAAGTTGCCGACGAAGAGGTCGCCTGAATCGGTCCATGTGGAGCCAGCGCCGTCGACGGTGACGGTGCCGACGCCGAAGTCATCGCCGATCCTGGAGTCGGTGGTGGTGAGGGTTCCGGCGTTGGAGACGGTCATGGTGCCCTCTCCGAAGTTCCCGACAAAGAACTCGCCGCAGTTCCATGTGGAGTCTGGGCCGATGATGTGCGCGTCTCCGACGCCGTTGAAGTCGTCGCCGACGAATCCCTGGCCCGAGGTGACGGTTGCGCCACCCTGGATGGTGAGCGAACCGATGCCGTTGTTCCCGACGAGTATTGCGCCGGAGTTGTTCCAGGTGGAGGTTGGGCCGTCGATGATGGCGTCGCCGACTGAGCCGGTGGCGTCGCCGATATGTGCCACCGTGGAGATGACCGATCCGCCCGAGGTTATGAGCATCGAGCCTGTGCCGAAGTTGCCGATGGCGAACTCGCCCGCGACGGTCAGCAAACCCGAGTTGTCGATGGTCAGGTCGCCTTGGGAGATGGGATCGTCGGCGACTTTCAGAACGGTCGCGGTGGCCGAGCCGTCGGATAGGATCGTGAGTGATCCGGTGCCGGCGTTGGCGACGGCGAGCTCGGTCGTGACGTTCAGTGTGGCGAAGTCTTCGATGGTCACGTCACCCGCGGAAGAGATATCGTCGGCGATATTCATGATGGTGGCGGTAACCGAGCCGTTTGAGGAGATCGTGAGGGATCCGGTTCCGGCGTTGCCGACCGCGAGCTCGGTCGTCACGTTCAACTGGCCGAAATCGTCGATCGTGACGCCGCCTGCGGAGGCGATGTCGTCGGCGACATTCAACAGGGTGACGGTGGCCGAGCCGCTTGAGGAGATAATGAGTGATCCGGTTCCCCTGTTGCCGACCGCGAGTTCGTTCGTGACGTCCAGCGTTCCGGTGCTTTCGACTGTCAGGCTGCCTTGAGCGGTGGGATCGTCTGCGACTTGCATGAAGGTCGCATTGACCGAGCCGCCCGAGGAGATTGTGAGCGAGCCGGTGCCGGCCCTTGCGACGGCGAAGTCGACAGTTGAGGTCAGATTGGCCCCGGTGGTGACTGTCGCGGTTCCGAGAGATCCGATCTCGTCGCCGACGACGGCGAGCGGGGCTGTCATGCTTGCGTTATCGCTGATGACGAGCGAGCCGGAGGCGTTGTTGGCAATGACGGCATCTTCGTTGCTGGTCCAGGTCGAGCCGCTCCCGGTGAGAGTCATGTCCCCGGTGGAACCGATTTCGTCGGCGACGACGAGGCGTCCGCCGACGCCATCGGCTCCGCCAGAGATGAGCAGGGTGCCCGCGCCGAAGTCGCCGATGGTGACGCGGCCGGTGGTGTTCCAGAAGCTTGACGGGCCGATGACCCGGACCTCGCCGGCGCTTGTGGGGGATTCGGCGAGCTTGGAGGTTGCCGAGGACAGGGTGCCGCCCTGGATAGTGAGCGAGCCGTTATTGCCGGCGTTCTGCCCCACCATCACCTGGTCTGAGATTGAGTACGATCTGTTTGCGAGGGCGAGTGTTGTGAGGGCGTCGCGGACGAGTAGGCCCAGGTTTTCCCTGTTGGAAACGAAGGTGACGATGCCGCCGACGGTGTTGAAGATCGCGGTGTCGTCTTGCCCGGGGACGTTCTGAGGTGTCCAGTTGGCGGGGTCCGCGAAGGAGGATCCGTCGCCGTTGGCGGTCCAGACCGGCTGGGCGCTGGCGAGGCCTGCGCCAAGGAAGAGGACGAGTGCGGCGGCGATACGGTCGGATTTCATTGCGATCTCTCCTCGCGGCGGGTCCCAGGTATCGGACGGGTGTTTGCACCCGTTGTCACGAAGCGTCATGCAAGACGCGTGCCGAGTGGGTGGATCGAGAGCAAAGGTACCCGAACGCTGCTGGGGGTCAAAGGAAATGACGGGACGGGAGAATCGGGTGTGCGTGGATGCCTTGGCATGGGCGTTGCAGTATGGTCTGATGCGGGCGGTCTGTAGCCGTCGGTCCGATTCGAGGCTGTTATCGAGCGGTCTCGCGTGCAAGAAGGCCTGATCGCAGGACCGGGCGGCAGCGTTTGACGAGGATTGCGTCCCCTTGAACCCGAGCCAATCATCCAAGAATCCCTACGTGTTCGTGGTCGGTTGCCAGCGTTCGGGCACGACCATGCTGCAACGCATGCTCGATGCACACCCGTCGCTGGCGGTGGCGTACGACTCGCTGTTCATCCCCAGGGTGATATCGGATGTGCCCGTGGGCGTGGATCCGGCGCTGAGCGCGGAGCTTATCGAGGGCGTGAAGAGCCATAAGCGGTTCGCTCGCCTTGAGCTTCCTGAAGAGTCGATCGAGGCTTCCAGCGAGCGCGCCGAGACGTACGGTGAGTTCGTCAGTGGGCTCTATGAGGAGTATGCACGCCTGCGAGGCAAGGCGCTGGCGGGCGAGAAGAGCCCGGGCTATTGCAGGCATATTCCAAGGCTGTTGTCGCTCTTTCCGTGGGTGCGCTTCGTGCATCTGATCCGCGATGGACGCGAGGTCGCGCTGTCCATTCGCGACTGGGGCAAGGGTGCGGCGAAGCTCGAGTTGTACGAGCGCGAGCCGATCGCGGTGGGCGCGTTGTGGTGGCGCCGCGACATCCGGATGGGCAGGCAGGGCGGCGCGACGGCGGGGCCTGAGCACTACCTCGAGGTCCGGTACGACGCGCTTGTGGATGATCCAGGGGCGGAACTTCGCAGGATCACAGAGTTTCTTGACCTGCCATTTGCTCAGGAGATGCTTGAGTATCACAAGGGCAAGCAGCGGAGCAAGGAAGGGCTATCGGCGAAGGCGGCGTGGCTGCCGCCGACGCGAGGGCTGCGAGATTGGCGGAAGGATCTCTCGACGCGCGACCAGCAGTTGTTCGAGGCGATTGCGGGGGATGAGCTGGAGATGCTGGGCTTCGAGCGGCTTCACGCGACGATCCCTGGCGAGGTCCGAGAAGTTGCCGGCGCATGCGAGGATTGGTGGGGGTCGGAAATGTCCGACCGGACGGGCGTAAAAACTCCCTGATTATCTGTCGGCGTCGGGATCGAGTTGCTCTTACCATTGAGGCGAGTTGGCCACCCTTGGCCGGGTCGTGAGGCTCTTGGCCCCATGTGGCCACCACGACCGGAGGCCCAGATGCCCGGCCCGGTTGCTCAGATCCGGTTTGGTGTGTTGGCATAAATCTTGCAGTTGAGTTAGGGATGCGTGTAGACCCGATGATGCCAAGTCCGTTCATTGCCGGGAGCGCGTCGGATCGCCCGAGCCGCGTGGCGCTGTACTCGCACGACGGCGAGGGTTTGGGGCATCTTAAGCGGAACCTGCTTATCGCCCGTTCGCTGCTGGCCCATCGCCAGAATATCAACGCGTTGCTGATCTCCGGTCTGCGTGAGACGGCGGCGTATCCGCTGCCGCGCGGGGTGGATTGCCTGACTCTGCCGTCGCTCTCGAAGAGTTCGATGGGCGGGTATATGGCGCGGTCGATGAATCTCCCGGTGCGGGATATCACTAAGGTCCGGTCGGCGACGCTCTGCGCCTCGCTTTCCAGCTACGCACCCGATGTTCTCATCGTTGACAAGCTGCCGCTGGGGATGCTGGAGGAGTTGCGGCCGGCGCTGGAGTCGCTCCGCCAGGATGGGACGCGGATCGTGCTGGGGATGCGCGACATTCTTGATAGTTCGGCGGCCGTCAAGCGTGATTGGGATATCAGCGGATCGACCCAGGCTATCGACGAGTTCTACGACGCGATCTGGGTGTACGGCGATCCGCGGGTGTATGACGTTGCCAAGGAGTACGAGTTTCCCGAGAGCGTTCGTGAGAAGATTACGTATACGGGGTATCTGAATCCGCGCGATGTGCCGGTGATCCCGACTCGCGATCGCGAGCGTGCGGGCGGCATGAATCTGCCCAGCGGCTCGCTTTCGCTGTGTCTGCTCGGTGGCGGTCGCGATGGGCTGCCGCTGGCCGAGGCGTTCTTGCAGAGCGCCGTGCCGGCGGGCTCGGGGCGGGTGTTGGTGACCGGGCCTCGCCTTTCGGGCGAGAGCCAGTCGCACCTGCGTTCGATAGCCGCCCGGCGTTCGGACACGACGATCATCGAGTTCATCAGTGATCCCCTGCCGCTGTTGTGCTGTGCGGATCGGGTGATCGCGATGGGCGGGTACAACACGACGTGTGAGATCCTGGCGTTCCAGAAGCGGGCGCTAATCGTGCCGCGGGCGCGTCCTCGCACCGAGCAACTGATCCGTGCGCGGCGTCTGGAGTCGCTGGGCTTCGTGGACGTGCTGCATCCGGACAATCTGAGTGTGAGCGCGTTGTCGTCGTGGATCAGTGCGTGCCCGCGCGGGGTGCCTTCGGCGTCCAGGGCGATCGATTTTCGCGGTGTTGAGCGGTTGTGTCATTTGTTTGACCAGACGGTGTCTGGGAATGGAGGGATGGGAGAGGGGAACGGTGCGCCATGACATCCAGTGGTTGCAAGGTGGGGTATGTCCTGAAGATGTACCCTCGCCTCTCGGAGACGTTTATTCTCAATGAGATCCTCGCGCACGAGAGCGCGGGGCTTGATCTTGATATCTTCTCGCTGCGATTGCCCAAGGAGGCGGGCGAGCACGCGGATCTGGATCGGGTGCGTGCGAGTGTGACGTACCTGCCCAACGAGCGGGCCGATGCGCGGAGCTTCGGCGAGGCATTGATCCGCGCCCACGACGCGCTGGACGCTGAGGACACGGAGTTGCGATTCAAGCAGCCGCCCAATCCCTGGGTGATCTACCAGGCGGTTCGGCTGAGCGAGGCGGTTTGCGAGCGCGGGATCACGCACCTGCACGCGCACTTTGCCACCGAGGCGACGACTGTTGCGAGGCTGGCGGCTCGCATCGCGGGTATTTCGTACTCATTCACGGCGCACGCCAAGGACATCTTCCACGAGAGCGTCGAGGAGGCGGACTTGCGGCGCAAGGCCCGGGACGCGTCGGCGGTCGTGACGGTGAGCGATTACAACGTCGAGTTCCTGCGCGATCTGCTCGGTGACGATGCGCGGGGGGTCCGGCGGATCTACAACGGGCTGGACTTGGACGCGTTCCCATGCTCCACGGAAGAGCGAGATCCATCGAAGATCGTCGCGGTTGGACGGCTGGTTGAGAAGAAGGGGTTCGCAGACCTGATCGAGGCGTGCGCTCTGCTCGCGGGGGGCGGACACGGGTTCAGTTGCAAGATCATCGGCAAAGGCGAGCTTCGAGAGAGGCTGGTCGAGCTCGTCTGTGCGCACGACCTCGAGGGCATCGTGGAGTTCACCGGATCACTTCCTCGTGAGGAGGTCCGCAGGCTCATGGGCGAGGCAGCGGTGCTGGCGGTGCCGTGCGTTGTTGGCGGCGACGGGAATAGGGACGGGCTTCCGACGGTGCTGCTGGAGGCGATGGCGTTGGGCACGCCGTGTGTTTCGACGCCGGTGACGGGGATTCCTGAGATCTTGCGTCACGAGCAGACGGGGCTCCTGGTGAGCGAAGGCTCGCCCCGTGAGCTTGCCGATGCGATGCTGCGGCTTCGCCAGGATCGGACGCTGGCCAAAGCGCTGGCGAGCAACGCGCGCAAGCTGATTGAGAGCGAGTTTGATATCCACCGCAACACGAGCGAGATGCGCCGCCTGCTTGGGGCCAGCGCGGCGCGGACAGAGGTTGGGGCTGGATGATGCGGATTGCCTATGTCTGTAGCGATCCGGGCGTGCCGATCTTTGGTCGCAAGGGCGGCTCGATCCATGTGCGCGAGGTCGTGCGGGCGCTGCTGGCACGCGGGGCCGAGGTTCGGATCATCGCGCGGAGGTTGGGCGGCGATGCGCCGGCGGATCTCGCCCATGTGCCCGTGCATCGGATAGGATCTCTGCGTGGCTCGAAGGGGGTTGAGCGCGAGCGGATATTGATTGAATCCAACGACAAGGTCCGTGAGCTGCTGGGATCGATGTCTGACATCGACATGGTGTACGAGCGGCACGCGCTGTTCGCGCACGCGGGCATGGAGCATGCCCGTGACCGGGGTCTGCCCGGGCTGCTGGAGGTCAACGCGCCGCTGGTCGAGGAGCAGAAGAAGTTCCGCAGCCTTACGCTGGTCGAAGAGGCGGAGCGGGCGGCCGCCGCGGCGTTCGGCGCGGCGTCGGCGATTCTCGCGGTGTCCGAGGCGCTGGGCGATCGGTTGCGGGGTGAATCCGGGGTGAATGGCGACGTGGTTCGGGTCGTGCCCAACGGGGTGGACGTGTCTCGGTTCGGCTCACATGGCGCGCGCGCGAATGAAGCTCGCGAGGGTGTTGTGACGATCGGGTTCGTCGGCTCGCTGCGCCGGTGGCATGATGTGCCGTCGCTGGTCGAGGCGTTTGATCTGGTTCGGGCTGAGCGAACGGGGGTTCGGCTCGTGATTGTCGGCGATGGGCCGCAGCGGGAGGCGATCGAGGAGCAGGTAGCCCAGCGCGGGCTCGGGGATTCGGTCGAGCTGGTTGGCGCGGTGGATGGGGAGGAGATCCCCGGGTGGTTGTCGTCGGTGGATATCGCCGTCGCGCCATATCCGGTGATGAGCGGCTTCTATTTTTCGCCCCTGAAGCTGTTTGAATACATGGCGTCAGGACGGGCGATCGTTGCGAGTGCGAGCGGGCAGATTGCCCAGATCATTCTCGACGGCTCGACGGGGTTGCTCTATGAGCCCGGGAATACCGCATCGCTTGCGGCGGCGCTGGGCCGATTGGTGGATGACGCGGAGTTGCGTAATCGGCTTGGAGAAGAGGCTCGGCGGATCGCGATTCGCGATCACCAGTGGGCCTCGGTCGCGGACCAGATCCTTGGGCTGGGCGATACGTCGCTGGTCGTGCGCGGGGAGGGGTCATGAGCCGCAAGGACGCGATACCATCTCCGGCGCCGAGCTTGGTGCGGCTGTTGCGCCGCCTGTGGCCAACGATGCGGAAGTACCGGCTGCTACTCGGCGGGGCGTTCGTTGCGATGTTTCTCGAGGTGGGGTTTCGGGTTCTTGCGCCGTGGCCGCTGAAGTTCGTCTTTGACCGGATCGTCCAGACGCCGGCGAGCGCCGAGCCGTCGTCATCGATCGGCAAGACAATCGGGTCGATGGACTCGACGGTGCTGCTAACGGTGTGCGCGGTCGGGCTGGTGATGATCGCGGCGGGGCAGGCGTTTGCGACGTACCTGCGTCGGGTCGGGTTTGCGCTGGTGGGAGACCGGGTGTTGACCCAGTGCCGGAGCGACATGTTCGCGCACCTGCAGAGCCTCTCGATCTCTTCACTGGACAAGATCAGGACCGGCGATCTGCTGACACGGATCACCGGGGACATCGGGCGGTTGCAGGAAGTGGTTTCAACGGCGGCGATGCCGCTGATCGCGCATTTCTTCACGGTGATCGCGCTGGTGATCGCGATGCTGTTCATGCGTTGGGAGCTGTCGCTGGTGGTGCTGGCGTTGATGCCGGTGTTCTGGCTCTCGACGATGCGGATCGGGCGTGAGATCCGCTCGACCGCTCGCCGCCAGCGCAGTCGTCACGGGGACATGGGTTCGGTTGCCCAAGAGGCGATCGCGTCGGCGCGCACGGTCAAGTCGTTGTCGGTGGAGGACATGCACGGCAAGGCATTTGCCAAGCAGAACGAGCGGTCGCTGAAAGAGGGCGTCCGGGGCAAGCGGTTGAGCGCCAGGTTGCTGGGGACCGCCGAGGTGCTCATTGCGGTCGGGACCGCGTCGGTCCTTTGGTATGGTGCGCGTCTGGTGATGCTGGGCGAGATGACCGCGGGCGATCTCATCGTGTTCCTGGCGTACGTCCGCATGGCGTGCAGGCCGATTCGAAATATGGCAAAGTACACGGCGCGCCTGGCGAAGGCGTCGGCGTCGGCCGAGCGGATCGCGGAGATCTTTGAGACCGCGCCGACGATCGTCGATCGTCCCGATGCGGTGGAAGCGCCCGTGCGGGTCGCGTCGGTGTCTCTCGACAAGGTGACCTTCGGCTACGACGCGGATCGTCCGGTGCTGGCGGAGATCGAGTTGCACGCCAACACCGGCGAGATCATCGCGCTGGTCGGCAAGTCGGGCGCCGGCAAGTCGACGCTCGCGAGTCTGCTGTTGAGGCTGCATGATCCGGATGCGGGGAGTATCAGGATCAACGACGCCGATATTCGGTCGTTTACGATCGCGTCATTGCGTTCGCGGATTTCCGTGGTGCCGCAGGATACTGCACTCTTCGCGGCGACGGTTCGCGAGAACATCGGGTGCACGGTTCCCGGGGCGAGCGATGAGCAGATCGTGGCGGCGGCGAAGCTGGCGTGCGCCGACGAGTTTATTACCGCGCTCCCTGAGGGGTATGACACCGTGGTGGGTGAGCGCGGGGCGACGCTGTCGCTGGGGCAGCGCCAGCGGATCGCGCTGGCGCGGGCGGCGGTGCGCGATGCGCCGATCCTGGTGTTTGACGAGCCGACGGCGAGCCTGGATAGCGAGAACAGCGCGATGCTGTGCCGGGCGATTCGCAACCTGGGCAAGGGACGGATCAGCTTCATCATCAGCCACGACCTTGCGACCGTGATGGAGGCCGATCAGATCGTTGTGCTTGACGACGGCAAGATCGTGGAGCGGGGCACGCACGAGCAGTTGCTTGCTTTGGGGGGCGAGTATTCGCGGTTGTACGCCTTGCAGACCCAGCGTCACACCGTGGTGGAGATCGTCGATGTTGAATAGGGGTGACGCGAGTGTGGTCCAGCGCGATCCGCACATGCCCGGGTTGGGCGTGCTGCTGGATGCTAAGCGGTTCGGCGAGCTGCTCCGTGAGCTTCGTCCGGAGTATGAGATCGGGCCGGCGCGTGCGCGGTACATCCGGTACAAACCCCAGACGAGCTGCATTGCCGCCTATCGAGTCAGGGTCGACGGCAAGAAGGTCGAGATGTACGCGCGCTGCCACGCGATGGACGGGAGCGTCAAGGTTGACGCGTTTCTCGAGCGGCGTCCGCGTCCGGGGCCGCTCGGCGACGGCGTCATGATCGCGCCGGATCGAGGAGTCGTGATCCATGTCTTCCCGAACGATCGGCATATCCGGGCGATGCGTCTGTTCGAGAGTGAGCCGAGTCGGCGGCGGATGAGCCGCATCCTTCCCGCGCACCGCGATCTCTGGCGGGGCAGTCTCAAGCTACTTCGATACAAGCCGGAGCGGCGTGCGGTTGCGCGAGTCGTTCGGGGTGACCCCAAGGCAACCCTTCGGATGTATCCACACGCGACATTCGCCGCCGCTCGCGTGCGGGCCTGGGCGTTTACGAGCGAGGGCTCGCTGTGGATCCCGCCTGTCATCGGCGACTCGGGTCGGTACTGCACAATCGCGAATGAGTGGTTCGAGGGACGATCGCTGCTGGAGGTGATTCAGGATCCCACGGTGGCGCCCGATGAACTCGGGAGGGTCGGCGAGGCGCTCGCGCAGATGCATCGTCAGCGCCCTTCGCTCCAGTCAATGCACACCGCGGGCGACCTGTGTGCGGCGATCGATGGATCGGCGGAGATGGTGGCGGCGTTGGTGCCGGCGCTGGGCGAACGGGTCCGAATGCTCTGCGCGCGATTGAGTGATGCGCTGGGCGAGTATCCATGGCGTTCGCACGCGGTCCATGGCGACTTCACACCGGATCAGGTGCTCTTGAGCGATAATAAGGTCGCGATTCTGGATTTCGATCGGGCGGGCTACGGCGATCCGCTGCTCGACCTGGGCTCGTTCGCGGGCTCGCTGCTGGTTCGCCAGGGAGAGGGCGAGCTTGCGCCCGAGCGTGTTGATGCGTGCATGGACCATCTGATGCGTGGCTTGTGCGGGCGGGCGGCTCCGGACGAGCGAAACCTCCGGCTCTTTACCACCTGCGCATTGGTTCGACTACTGCCCGAGCCCTTCCGGTACAGGGTCAAGAACTGGCCCAAGGAGATCGCGACCCTGCTGGAAAACGCCGAGAGGATGTGGGCGGCGGAGGCGGTCGATGTTTAGCGAGCTGGCGGCCATCGAGCTCGATCGCGAGCGCGCCCGGTGCCTGGGCGTCGCGCCGGGCGCGCTGAGGCTGCGTCGCGCTTCCGCTCGATCGAGCACCCATCTGTTGCTGGAGTATCGGCACGAGGATGGAGCGTTGATCGCCGGGCAGTGGCGTAGTGATGGTGATTACCTGGAGCGTGTTGCCCGCGCTACCGGGTGTGGCGACGGGCGGAGCCCCGTCGCGGTCATGCGCACCGGGAGTGAGTTCGTCATGCTCCAGGGCGGGGGCTTCGATCGGCGGCTTCTTGGGCTGCGTGACCTCGTCGAGCTTCCTGGGGCCACGTTGATCTCTCACCGGCCAGAGCGTCGCGCGGTCCTGCGTGTTGAGGACGGCGATGGCATTCGGTATGTGAAGGTCGTGCGGGGGTCAAGGCTTGGGCGGATCGTGCGCCGCCACGAGCTCGTCCAAGGGATCGGCGAGCGGGCGTTTGACGTGGCCGAGCTTCTTTCGGTTGATGAGAACACTGGCGTGGGCGAGTGGCGGGCGTTGGTGGGCAGAGGTCTGGACTTACTCGCGGAAGATCCGCGGACGTTTGTGCGTGCATGGCGGCGGACCGGCAGGGCGCTCCGATCGCTCCACGCGTCGCCGGCGAGCAAGGAACTGGATACGCACGCCAGTCAGGGCGAGATCGCGTTGCTCGAGGAACGCCTTGACATTTGCGAAGCGCTCACGCCCGATGCGCACGCGGCGATCGCGCCGAAGGTGGCGCAGGTCCTGGATCGTTTGCAAGGCGGGTCGGCGCACCGGATCATCCATCGTGATTTCTACGAAAAGCAGATTATCGTCGGACCGAAAGGACAAGTCGGGATCATCGATCTCGACACTGTGGCCAACGGTGAGGCGGCGCTGGATGTCGCCAACGCCCTTGTTCATATCGAGCTGCGGGTGTTGCAGGAAGAGTTGGATGGCGAGCTGGCGAACAAGGCGGCCCGAGCGTTCCTTCGTGGGTATCAGGCGGATCAATCAACGATCGCACGCCTGGGAGCCTACTGCGATGCGACGCGCTTGCGGCTGGCGTGCCTGTATGCGCTCCGCCCGGCGTGGCCATCGGTCGTTGGAAAGCTGGCAGAGCGGATCGGCTCACCCCCGGCGGGAGTTCCTGGCTCGGTGCGGCGCGAACACTCGAAGCCGACTCGCAACGGCACGGTCGCGGTCGCGCGGGTTGGATCATGCCCGTTTGTCTGCGTCGTCGGGTGCCCGAGATCGGGCACGACGATGCTCGAGCGGATGCTCGACGCCCACCCGATGATCGCCATGGCCCATGAGACCCACTGGATCACGCGTTATCGCAAACGAAGTCTGGGCCTGTCGCGTCGGGGCGAGATGACAGCGGAGCTGTTGGATCATCTCTGCGAGGAGGCACGGTTTGCGCGCATGGGCCTGGATCGGGCGGATCTCGACAAGCTCCTAGAACGACCCATCAGCTACGAGTCGTTTGTTTCCCATGTCTACCAGTTGTATCGGCGGGGGCGCGGCAAGGCGCTCGCCGGGGACAAGTCCACGGGCGGGTATATCCGCGATATTGGCGGCCTGCACGCGATCTGTCCCGAGACGCAGGTTGTTCATCTGATCCGCGACGGGCGCGACGTGTGTTTGTCGATGTTGAGCTGGCCCAAGGCTTCCAAGGCGGCCGGTGCCCTGGCGATGTGGCAGGTGAACCCCGTCGGGACGACGGCGCTGTGGTGGCGTTGGCATGTTCTGCTTGGAGCGCGCGCGGGGCGGGAGCTGCCCTCGGGGCTCTATCACGAGGTTCGGTACGAGTCCCTCGTCGGCGACCCCGAGGGGCAATGCGCGGAACTTTGTTCGGCGCTGGGCGTGCCGGCGTCGCAGGAGATGGCGAGGTTCCATGTCGGGCGGGCGGGCGTCGAAGCCGGAGGGTCGCCCAATCGGTCGTGGATGGCGCCGACTGCGGGCCTGCGGGATTGGCGGGTACAGATGCCTGTGCGGGACGCCGAGCTCTTTGAGGCCCTGGCCGGCGATGCGTTGAGCGAGCTTAGATATGAGCGAGGGCACGCGGTGATTTCTCGATCGGTCGCGGATCTTGCCGATGAGTTGAGAGCGAGATGGATCGGCGACGGCAACGAGTGGCCAGAGTCGTCGGCTCGCGAGGGCGAGCTGGTCGGGGCAAGATCGGCTCTAGGACGCGGGTTGCAAGGGGACCGGACATGCAGCTAGCAGTTGGTCAATGGAGATTGGTTCGAGGATCGTCTGCCGTGATCTTTGATGGCGACGGTGTTCCTCGCAGAGCGCCCGTACGACGGGGCATGACGCTGATCGAGATTCTCGCGGTGATCTCGATCATCGCCGTGCTGATGGCCCTGTTGCTGCCGACGATCTCGGGGGCCAGGGCCGCCGCTCGCCAGACGTTCTGCGCCAACAACCTGAAATCGGTGGGCAGCGCTGTTGCGGCCTATACCGGCCAGCACGAGACGTTTCCGCTTTCGTATGTGTACGGCGCTGACGAGGATTCTGGCGAGTGGCGCGTCGAGGATCAAGTGAAAGAGCATCCCAACCGGCGCAACGGGTACATCCACTGGTCGTTCGCGCTGTACGACGGGCTGAAGGGCAACGCCGGGCTGCCCGAGGCGTCGTTTCGGTGTCCGACGGTGCTCAACGGCGGGGCCCCGCGCACCAGCCCTGGATCGAAGCATCGCGACTGGGAGCCGGGGCAGGTCAACGACCTGGACGCGCCGTCGGCGGCGAGCATCCCCCAGGATCGACAGTCGGCGCGGACGGCGTACACGGGCAACTCGGCGATATTTCCGCGAAACAAGCTGCGGGCCGAGACTCCGAGGCGCAGCCGGCTTGTGCGTGCGACGGAGGTCGATGGGTCGTCGCTTGGTGCAGCCAAGACCATCCTGGCGACCGAGTTCTTTGATAACGGCAACCGCTGGACCTCGCTGGCGACAAGCGAGAGCGGGCAGATCAAGAGCCACCGGCCCGTGCCGCCGTTTCTTGGTATCCAGTCGGGGGTGCATGTGTTCGAGGAGCCCAACGATGGCTCGGAGCCGCGGTTTATCTATCCCTCTCGCAACGACATTCTGATGCGCCATGAGCTGGACGAGCATGTGATCGTGAATCGGCGGACCAGACTCAATGCGGTCGGTCGGCACCATCCGGGCGAGTCGGCGAACTTTGTCTTTGTCGATACCCATGTAGAGACCACGACACTGCGCGAGACCGTTCGCTTGCGACTGTGGGGCGATCGGTTCTACAGCATGTCCGGCAACAACAAGGTGGACCTCGAGGCGAACGCGTTCTGATTCGAGACCAGGATTCGCTCCGCGGCTTGCGTTGTATATTGGCTCCCGCCTGCGATTCAGTCGGGCTCATTTGCCAGCACGATCGGGAGTGCCGGGCGGGCGAGCAGGCCGGGTGGGGGCATCGCTTTGGTTTCGTTGATCTCGAACGCGACGCGGATGGTTCCCGATGCCGGATCGACGCGGGGCTCGATGAATCGAGCCTCGGCGGAGACCGTGACGCCCTGATTTGGGCCGATGGACAAGGCATAGTGGCTTCCGACATCGACGTTCTGCGCGGCGTACGGCGCGAGGAAGAGATCGACGCGCTGGCGGGTCAGATCGGCGAGTTCTGCGATGGCGTCGCCGACGCGCAGGGTCGTGCCGTCCTCGGTGTGCGTCTGGAGGATGGTGCCGGTGAACGGGGCACGGATCTCGCGTTCGGCGAGGTGGGCCTGGGCGAGTTCGAGGCGGAGGGCCGCGGCCTGGCGGGCCTCTTCGGCCTGACGCAGCTCGGCCTGGGCGATCGCGAGTTCGGCCTGGGCGTTCTCGACCTCGGTCTGGTTGGTGCCCCCGCCTCGCGCTGCGGCGAGCGTGCGGTCGAGCCTGAGTTGTGCGTGCTTGGCGGCGGCGCTCGCCCGGGCGATGGACGCGGTCTGGGCGGCGGCCTGGGCGGCCAACGTGACCGATGCACGCGCGACGCGATCGTCCATGGTCGCGATGAGCTGGCCCGCGCGAACCTGGTCGCCCTCACGCACATGCAGCCTTGTCAGCATGGTGTCAAAGGGCGCGGCGAGGGTAACCTCGCGGATGGGGCGCGTCACGCCGGGAATCGTCTGCGGCGAAGAGCGGAGGATTCGGGGGGGGATAGTGCTGGATGATGGCGCGCCGATTTCTGGATCGGCTGTAGCTGGGGTCTGCGAGAGACCGGAGGCGACGCACAGGAAGACGGTCGTCGCTGAGATCATGGATGCACGCTTGAGAAACATGGAATGTCTCCGTATCAGTTGGTGGCGCTGGCGACCCTGGCGTGGTTGAAGAATCCGGATACGCGTCTATGGACAATCTGGACGATGGTGCGGCGCTGGGCCGGCAGCTGGGCGTGTACAGTGCCGCCGGTGGGGATATCGGCGCTCTCCAGGCGAACGCGCATCTCGAAATAGGGCTCAATCGTGAGTCCGGTCGCGGGATCGACGGGAAGCTGGGTCTCGGCGTTTGCGATCTCTCGTGAGCCCGCGGCATCGATGTGCGAGATCGTGCCGAGGAAAGGGCGATCGGGCGACGCCGCGACCCGGCATTCGATGGGTTGGCCGACCCTTGGCATGGTCGCGTCGCGTTCGGCGGCGCTGAGGTAGAACCTTGCCTCCAGCGCACCGGATCCGATTCGTATCAGTTCGTCGCCGGGCGCAACGATAACGCCCGTGCGGGGGTGGGCGACTGCGGTCACTCGAGCCGAGGTGGGCGCGTCGATGCGCAGGGAGAGCAGGTCGGCGTCGAGCTTGGCGATTCTGTCTGACAGGTGGGTGAGCGCGTCATCGGCGTCGGAATAGGCGCCCGGGGTGTCGGTCGAGGCCGCCATCAACGATGCACGAGCGACCGCGAGCTGCGCGGTGAGTTCGTCGCGCTCTGCGATGAGGTCAGGGCTCTCCAGGATGAACAGCGGATCATCTGCATGGACAGACTCACCGGCTCTGGCATGGATCGAATGGATCGTGGCTCGTGCCGGCGATCTGATGGCGCGGGAGTTCTCGTACGAGACGACGCCGACGACGCCTATGGGTGCGTTCAGGGGGATCGCGCCGAGGCCGACAATGGCGAAGAGAAGGAGCGCCGCCGCGGTCACGAGGGCGCGGGGGCGGACGGGTGCCAGCTCCTCTGCGCTCATCAGGTACCGCAGCATTCTCATGAAGGGGCGTCCGATCGCGACGAGCAGGAACAGGCCGGACATGGCGATGCCGACGGGTCCGAACTTGAGCACGAGAATCGCTGAGATGGTGACAAGGATGAGCGCCTTGTAGCTCAGTTGGGCGATCCCGAACACGGCGAGGGCGGGCGACGCCTTGGGCGCATCTGGCTGGAGGTGAAGACCGAGAATCCAGCGTTTGATGAAGCTGGCGAGGGCGGCTTGCGAGCGGGCTCGCAGGTTCGGAATCCCCGTGAGATCGCTCACAAGGTAGTACGCGTCGTAGCGCATGAGTGGGTTGAGGTTGAACGCGGCGGTCACGACCGTCGAGAGGAGGATTATCTGGTAGGCGAGCGCGTTGAGCGCAGATGGGTCGGTGAACGCCCAGACGAAGACGGCGATTGCGCCGATGATGGATTCGAAGTACATGCCGCCGAGCGAGACGATCGCACGCCGGCGTGTGCTGGGGAAGGACCATGAGTCGGTCGCGTCGACATAGGCGACGGGGGTGAAGAGGATCATGAACACGCCGATCTCGGGGACGTGCCCGCCGAAGGCCTTGCAGGCGTAGGCGTGCCCGAACTCGTGAAATCCCTTCAGGGCGATGAGGGTGACCCAGAGCATCGGGAGGTTGTCGCCGGTAAGCGTGCTGATCGCGGGCGAGACGAGGTCATTCCACCTGGCGATGGCAACGACGAGCGCCGAGAGGCACAGCACCGCCCAGGCGATCAGCGCGGGCCTGGTGAACAGCCAGCGGGCGAACGGCATGGTGGCGCCGAGGAAACGGTCGGGGTTGATCAGCGGCACCCTCAAGAACAGGAACCCCAGGGCCTTGGATCTGCGATCGGCGCGCCTTCGACGCTCGAAGCGCTGATAGAGGGCGTCGGCGTTGTTGACCGGCAGCGACAAGAGGGTGCGTTGGTGGAGGTCGAGGATGAACTCGTAGAACCGGCTCTCGTCAGCGCGGTCGAGTTGCTCTTGCTTGATGAGTTCGTCGAAGATCTCGCCGAGGGTCTTGTCGTCACGGATCGCGTTGAACACGCGGTAATCTGAGGGGTCAAGGCGAGTGGTGCTGAAGCTGACGGGGTCGCGTAAGACGTAGGCCGGGCCGTCGCGAAAGACGTGCCGGCTGACGTCGAGCTCAGCGCGCCGCGAGACCACCACGCCGCGCAGGCGATCTGCGATGGTCGGCTCTGTCTTCTGGTTTGGAGTGTCCTGAATCATCAGTCGATCCAAAACCTCAGCCGGGCGGTATCGAGCACGCCGTGCAGCGCGATCCACCAGTTTCGGCGGGTGCCTCCGTCGATCTGGGCGACGCCCTCCATGCCGGGACGCAGCCAGGGCTGACCGGGCGGGATGGCGGCGTGGGCCGAGAAGGCGCGGGCCCGTCCATCATCGTCTGCGGTGGGTGCAATGCGATCGATCGCCGAGGCGCCCGAGAGTTCGGGCCTGGCATTGCTGGCAAAGCGGATAGGGGCTCCTGGTTTGACATGGGTCATGCGTCCCTCGGGGACTCGCAGCTCGATGATCATCGAGGATTCGTCGGCGATGACGAACAGCGGCTCGCCGGCGGAGACATGTGCGCCGGCGAGCTGGCGCGTCTCGGATCCGACGACGACCCCGGCACTCGGCGAGAGCATCACCGCCTGGGCGAGGCGGTTGTCGAGCGTTGCCAGCCTGGACTCAAGAACGACGCGTTCGGCGGCGACCTGCGACGCGGTGGCCATGTCACGCTGGGCGGTCGCGTCCTTGAGGCGTCGATCGAGCTGCTGCAACTGGGCGAGGGTCTCTCGGCGCTCAAACTCCATGTCGCGGGTGTCCATGCGGGCGATCGGCTGGGCACGCTCGACGCGGTCGCCGGGGCGCACCATGACCTCTGCGATCATTCCTGCGAACGGCGTGGCGATGGCGTGCTCTCGCATGGCGATGACCGTCGCGGGGCTCGTCACGCGGTAGGTGGAACTGCCGGCGGCGAACCAGACCCCGAACGCGAGGGCAAGCAGGAGCATCGCCTTGCGCCCCCATGAGCCAGCGCGGGTCGCCCAATGGAGCGTGTGGCGCACCTGACGTGCGGCGCGAGATCGCAACGATCGGGTTGCCTCCGCGATGAGCGGAAGGGCCGCCGCCAGCGGCGTGACCAGGCGCGCGCCGGCGGCGAGGTCGTCTTGAGAGAACGGGCGGTCCTCGGACCGACGCAAGGCAAGCACCGCAACAACGGTCTCGCCGCTCATCAGCGGGATCGTCGCGACCGATGCGCCCGCGGCGTCTGCACGCCATTGCTTGTGGAGCGCGGCGTCGGGCGTCGAACCGGAATCTCCCCATTGATCGTTCGATTGTGCGACCAGCGGCGTCGCCGCGTCGGCGGTCTCGCCCATCGCCTGCTCGATCCGATGTGCGCCGGGGCTTCGCTGCTTGACATGATCGAGGCCGGAGATGCATATGACCTTGATGCGCCCGCGTTTGACAAGCCCCAGAGCGGTCTGCTCGCAATCCAGGCGGGTCCGCAGCGCGTTGGTCACCGCGTAGGCGAACTCGTGCGTGCTGCTATATTCCGGCGCTCGCGCGAACACACGCGCGAAGTCCTCTAACTCGGCGCCCGGATGGCGGGTGGGCGCGACCGTCGTCAGCGCCAGGCTGGCATGAGCCGCCGCGGCACGGAGCAGCAGCAGCAGGCGATCGGCGTCGCCCACGCTCTCGAGCGAGCGAACCACTGCGATTCCACCGAATGGACCATGCCCGCCAACGGCCAGAGGCGCGGCCAGCAGGACCAGCTCCGGATGCTGCTTGGACCGCCCATAGATCCGCGCACGCGGTGTGGCGTCGGCGTGGACTTCGAGTGCGGCGGCTCGCGCCGTCTGATCCCAGGCGTCGCCGACGGTTCCATGCGCGCGAAGCAGGCGCTCGTCTGAACCCAGCGAGATCGAGAGATGCGCGGTGGTAGCGCCGATGGCCTCGCAGATCGCGTCGAGGATGGCCTGGGGTCGCCGGCGTTCGTCGGTCTCCGACGCGTGTGCCGAGGCGATCGCCGCGAACAACTCTTCCTGTTGAACCTCGTCGGCCTGGGCGTGCTCAGGCCTGAGCGCGTCGGCGTGGGTTTGGAGCGTTGCGGTCATCGGGTCTTTCGAAGGCGTCTGGTGGTTTCCTCTAGATCACGGATGCGACGGGCGTGCTCGGGCTCGCCGAGGGCAGCTCAACGGGGCTGAGAAACTTGAGCCCGGCTTCGAACGCATCGGATCGCACCATGCGGGCACGCAGACAGATCGCAAAGGCCGGCGGGATGTCGAGTTCGGTTCGGTCAAAGGTCAGTTGGTACAGATCGCCGATGCGCAGCGGGCGGGACAGGAGGATCTGCGTGCCGCCGGATGAGACATCGCCGGTGACGCCTTGCAGGCGGACGCCATCGCGTTCGCTCTGGCTCGCGGGTTGGACCGTCACCTGCACGCGGACAGAGATGCGTGCGTGGGCCCGCAGGCTCTTGACCGATTCGGGCGTGCTCTGCTCGAGCTCCTTGATGAGCTCGTTGGCATCGTCGGGGATGTGTGAGTTCTTGAGCATCCGTTCACCTTCTTGCTAGTCGATCAGTCCTTGTGCTTCCTGTGATCGCCGGCCTTGTCTTCGTTGCCAGAGGATCCTGCGCCGCGGACCAGCGCCCAGAGCATTGCCATCAGCCCGCGGGCTGACTCTGTGGCGGCGATGGCGTCCTGTGGTGTGACGCCGGTGCCGGCCATCGCCGCCGCATCTGGAATGCCGCGCTGAGACAGATCGGCGTCGAGGTCTTCGCGGCGGCTGGCGGCTGCCTCGGGCGTCGCACCGTAGATGACGACCGCGTCGCCCGGCTCCAGATCAGTTGCCTGGGCGGGTGCTTCGAGGGTCTGAGGAATCTCGGCGAGTTCGACAAAGTCGTCGGGCAGTTGCGGATGGAGGGTGTCGGTGGCACCCAGGCCGAGTTCGCCGATTGCGCGGACCTGGCTTTCGATATCCGCGAGGCCGTCGTTCACGGTCTCGGCGGGGTCGATCACGCCGAGCGGTTCATCATCGCCCCATTCGATCTCAGCGGGCGGCTCGCGAGTTGGTTGGGTTGTGGAAGCATCCGGCTCGGCGTCGTTGGGATCTGCCGCAGTGGGTGATGGGGTTCGCGTTGTGACCGCGATCGGCTCTGTGGCGGCGGGCTGGGGGACAGTGGGCACGCCAGGTTGTGAATCAAGTGGTGGCGGCTCAGAAAGAGAGGGCTCCGTTGCATCGGGGACTGAGGATTCTGGCGATGGGGACGGCGTGGCAGGCACTGTGGGCTCCGAGGAACCTGATGCGGCTCCTGCGAGCGTCGGTCCATCGTTGTCCAGGGGCGCAACCGCGAACTCGCCCTCGCCCGTAGGTTCTGGTGTTGGCTGATCCGTGGGTGCGGGAGTTGTTGCGCTCGCAGGATCCGGTACCGGCTGATCCGTTGGCGCGGGTGTCGTGTCGTCACTCGGTGCTGGTATTGCCTCGCCGATCGGCTCAGGAACTGCCTCGTTCGACGGTGGCGGTGGTGCTTCGCCGGTCGGCTCGGGAACTGCCTCGTCAATCGGCGAAGGAGGAGTTTCGTCCGTTGGCGCGGGAGGAATCTCGTCCGTTGGAGCCGGAGGAGTTTCGTCCGTTGGCGCGGGAGGAGTCTCGTCCGTTGGCGCGGGAGGAGCTTCGTCAGTCGGTGCGGGCGGTGTTTCGTCCGTTGGAGCCGGAGGAGTCTCGTCAGTCGGCGCGGGAGGTGATTCGTCCGTTGGTGCCGGAGGAGTTTCGTCCGTTGGAGCCGGTGGAGTTTCGTCCGTCGGTGCGGGTGGAGTCTCGTCCGTTGGCGCGGGAGGAGTTTCGTCCGTCGGCTCGGGAGGCGCTTCGTCCGTCGGTGCGGGTGTATCCGTATCATCAACAGGAGTCAGGGCATCTTCGATCGCCACGTCGCCATCGGCGAACCGGAGATTCTCGACGTTCGTGACCGTATCGATTCCATCGCG
>CBDVAM010000057.1:0-21108 GCA_965371965.1 uncultured Phycisphaerales bacterium | reverse complement strand
AGGAAGGCTCTGGAAAACGCCAACCAGACACCGGAACAGGTCGACCATGTGCTTATGGCGGGAAACTCGAGCGCAGTACCGCTGGTGCAGCAGTCCATGGAGGAGCTCTTCGGGGCCGAGAAAGTGCTCCGCAAGGTGCACCCGAAGCAGAGCGTTGCTCTGGGGGCCGCCATCGTGGCCCGATGGATCGGCCGCAAGATCATCTGCCAGGCCCCCAGTCCGGTAGATCCGAGCCAGACATGTGATCACCCCAATGACCAAGATGCTACTACCTGCGAGAGTTGCGGAGCGACTCTCATTCTCGAAAAGGATGACCCCGATCGGCGGAAAGAGGAAGATGACGCCGAGGACGTGGAGGATGAGACGCCCGTCGATACCCAGCGGTGAGGCTGCGGCATGGCGGACCTGAAGCGGCCCTGTCGCCTGGGGAAACCCCTATTTCTTTGCGTCGTGCGGTATTGCTGAAAACCAGATGATGGGGTTCCGAAGAAGAGAGCGACCCGTGGCTCTGCCATGGGGATTTCTCCGTGGTTTATATGCCCTCCCTGGATTGGGGCGTTCGAACGAAAAGGAAGACAACTCATGCGAATGGCGACACTGATGATTCCCTGTGCGATCTTTGCGATACCCGCGCTTGGCGACCTGCCGGCGGCGCTGGACCGGGTCCCCGCAAATGCGGCCGCGATCATCGGCATCCAGAGCCTCTCGGGCTTTCACGGCGACCTTTCGGGGATCGCCGAGATGTTCGATATTCGCGATCTTGGTGGTCCGCTGGAGATGGCTGAGATGCTTCTGGCGACGGCCGGGCTGAATGCTCAGGGGTCGGCGGCGCTTGTCATCATGCCCGGCGAGGACGGGTTTGTGGATGTGACCGGCCCGCAGCCGACGATGTTCGCGGTCCTGCCGGTAGACAGCTATGACGAGATGGTCGGGGCATTCTCGGGCAACGCCGGGGACGCGATCACAGAGCTGGCGATGGGTGGCGACGTGGTCTTTGCGACGAATCTGGGCGGTGGCTTCTGCGCGATCGCGCCCGAGAGCGCCAGCCTGAATGGGCTGGGAGAGATCCGGGGCATGCTCGCCGGGCACAGCGCGCACGTCGGCGCGGCGGGCCAGAGCGTCATTGAGGGCTCGGACCTGTTTGTCGCGCTGGATATCAAGGCGTTCAGCCCGGCGATCGAGCAGAAGATGGGCGAGATGCGCGACAGCTTCGCCATGATCCAGGGGTTGATGGGCGAGCAGGGCGCGGGTATGGGCCAGATGGTCGACATGATCGACGGGCTGGCATCGTCGCTGACCGAGGACGGGCAGGCCGCGGTGCTCGGGATCAATGTGGACGCCGACGGCGTGAGCCTGGACGCCAGCGCGCAGTTTCGCGAGGGATCGGAGCTGGCGGCGATGGCTGGCGGGGGCGGCAACGCGTCGGCCCTTCTGGACCGCGTGCCGGACATGCCGTTCATCTTCGCATGGGCCATGGACTTCTCCTCGCCGCAGTTGAAGTCGTGGATGGCGGAGATGAGCGAGGCGGCGATGGCATTGCAGCCCGGGGGGGCGAACCCGTTCGGCGGGATCATGAAGACCGGCGAGATGATGGACCTGCTCGATGGCTCGGCGTTCGTGATGGGCGAGCCACAGGCGCTGATCATGGGCGGCATCTTCCACAAAATGATGGAGTTCAAGGCGAGCAGCGACTCGCAGAAGCTGCTTGATATGACCCGCCAGATGCTCCCCGAGATGGACGGCATGAACCAGGGCGGGATCACGTTCAACACGACGCTGGATGTGGGCGTGAAGGAGATCGCGGGCACGAGCGTGGATACCTGGTCCATGAAGATGACGCCGGACCCGGAGAATCCTGCTGCCCAGCAGATGAACATGGCTTTCGGCATGATGTTCGGACCCAACGGCGGGCCGAACGGGTATTACGCGGCCGTCGATGGCGGGATGATCACGACCATGTCGCTCAATGACCAGTTGATGGCCAAGGCGATCAAGACTGCGAGCGAGGGCAACGGCCTCGCCAGTGGCAACAAGCTTCGTGCGGCGATCGCTCGCCAACCCGAGGGCAGCGTCATCCAGGGATTCATCGATGTCGGAACGCTGGGCAAGCAGCTCATGGCGATGGCGGCGATGATGGGTCCCGGCGTTCCGCAGTTTGAGATTCCCGACGATCTGGCCCCGATCGGGGTGTCGTTGGCGACCGGCTCTGGCGGGTTGCACGGGCGGCTGCACGTGCCGCAGGGGATCATCGACCTGATCTCGACGATCCAGGAGCAGATGGCCGACGAGATGGGCGGCGAAGGAGGCGGCGGGCCGCGATTCTGATCGGCGAATGACAAACTGGTGGTTTTCAAGGGCCCGTCGAAAGACGGGCTTTTTTCTTTGTGATCGGATGGCTGCGGCTGCGTGCGGGCTCGGGCGTGCGAATCATCTGTGGATGTGGCGCATGGGTCGGGACAAATCGCTGGACCTCACAGAGCCTCGCCTCATGGCGATTCTCAACGCGACGCCGGATAGTTTCTTTCGCCGCTCGCGGGTTGGGGATGTGTCGAGCGCGGTCGAGCGCGCCGACGGGTTCGTGCGCGAGGGTGCGGCGATGCTCGATATCGGGGGTGAGAGCACGCGCCCCGGGTCGGCGGCGGTCTCGGTAGACGAACAGATCGAGCGAGTCGTCCCGATCATCCTCGCCATCCGGAGCGCGGGGGGCGCATTGGGACGAATCCCGATCAGCATCGATACAACACGGAGCGAGGTTGCGGCGGCGGCGTTGGATCGCGGGGCGGACGTGGTCAACGACGTGAGCGCGGGACGGGATGATCCGGCGATGCTGGAACTAGTGGGGTCGCGTGGGGCAGGGCTGATCCTGATGCACCGGGTGCGCCCGGCGAGCGAGGACTCGTACTCCGACCGGTACGAGTGTCCACCGATGGAGGGCGATGTGGTTGCGCAGGTGCGCGAGTTTCTTGAGGAGCGTGCGCAGGCGGCGATGGAGGCGGGTGTGGTGCACGACGCGATCGTCCTGGATCCGGGGCTGGGGTTTGGCAAGAGTGTCGAGCAGAATCTGGAGCTGATCCGGCGGACGGGTGAGCTGGCGGATCTGGGATATCCGGTGCTGAGCGGATTGAGCCGCAAGAGCTTCGTGGGCAGGGTACAGACCGGCGGGGGCGAGAGTGACGCAGGCGAGCGGCTGGCGGGCACGCTGGCGATGAGCCTGATGCATGTGATCGCGGGGGCCAGGCTCCTGCGGGTCCACGATGTGGGCGAGCATGGCGGGGCGATCCGGGCGGGGATCGCCGCGGGATTGCTCGGATCGAGAGCGGCCCGGCGGGCCAAGATGCGGGCTAGGATTGGGCCTTGAGGAATCGTCCCATGATGGGGCCTTATCGGCAAAGCGAGGATCGCGGTATGGCGAGCGAGAATGTTCTGGAGTTCACCGACGACAACTTCGATGCGGATGTGCTGCAGTCTGAGGCGCCGGTGGTCGTGGATTTCTGGGCCGAGTGGTGCATGCCGTGCAGGATGATCGCCCCGGCGATCGACGAGATCGCCGATGAGTATCAGGGGCGTGTCCGGGTGGGGAAGATGGATATCGACACGAACCGGAACATGGCGGCGAAGTACGTCAGTGCGATCCCGACGGTGATCGTGTTCAAGGGCGGTGAGATCGCCAAGAAGTTCGTGGGTCTCACGAATAAGGACGCGATCGCGGCTGCGATCGACGAAGCCGCTTCCTAGTCCCCTCTTTTCAATCCTCTCAGACCGGAACACAGAGCAATGACCGCATCATTGGAGAATCGCGTGCTCCGCTGCGGTGCTGTCGGCGTCGGGCGGATGGGCCAGCACCATGCGCGCGTGTATGCCGACAACCCCAGGTGTGAGATGGTGGGCGTGGTGGACGCCGATCACGATCGGGCGGGCGAGATCGGCGAGCGTCATGCGTGCCGGGCGTTTGCGAGCGAGGGAGACCTGATCGAGGCGGGTGTCGACGCGGTGAGCATCGCGACACCGACCAGCTCGCACATGCGCGTTGCGAAGAAGTTCCTGGAACATGGCGTGGCGTGCCTGATCGAGAAGCCGCTGGCGTTGGATGTGAGCGAGGCTCAGGAGCTCAAGGACACCGCCGAGCGGAGCGGTGCGGTCTTGATGGTTGGGCACATCGAGCGGTTCAACCCGGTGATGCGGGCGATGCAGCGTGCGACCGAGACGGGCCAGCGGGTGGTGCCGAGGTTTATCGAGGTGCACCGGGTGAGCCCGATGACGTTTCGCAGCGTGGATATCGGCGTGGTCATGGACATGATGATCCATGATCTTGACGTCGTATTGTGGCTGCTGGACGGTCGCGAGCCCGATGAGATCCAGGCCTCGGGGGTCGCGGTGGTGACGCCGCACGAGGATATCTGTAATGCCCGCCTGCTGTGGGATCTGCCCCATGGGAAGGTCGTCGCGAATATCACGGCCAGCCGTCTGGCGCTCAAGACCGAGCGGGTGACGCGGATCACCGGCGAGAACGCGTACATCAAGATCGACTTTGCGAAGAAGAAGGGCACGATCATCCGGCGGATCGCCAACGAGATCCAGATGCGTGAGGTGACCGAGCAGCTTCGCCGGGGCGAGGATCTGACGAGCCTGAAATGGGACGATCTGGTAAATATCGAGCCTCTGGAGATCGACGACGAGGAGCCGATCGTCGCCGAGCTCGAGGCGTTTATGCACGCGGTGCGGACGGGCACGAGCCCGCCGATCAACGCGGACGCGGGGCTTGTGAATGTGCGGACCGCCGAGCGGATTGTGGCGGCGGTGAGAGAGTTCATGTGATTGGCCAAGACCCTTGGTCTCGGCGTGAGATCAGGTACACTATGAGTTCGCCCCGCGTTGGGGCGCAGGACACGTCCGAGAAGAACCGATGAGCGAACCGACCGACATGGCGCAGAATCAGACGACGACACCAGCCGGCGAGAGAGCGCCGCCGGGCGGCGAGAACACTGCTGCACCGCAAGCGTCTGAGACTCCTTCGGCTGCGCCACAACCGGCTACGCCACAACCGGCTACGCCCGAATCGGCTGCGCCACAACCGGCTACGCCCGAGTCAAGTGCGCCCCAGTCACCGCCCTCACAGCCAACCACGCCCCAGGCGAACGCCGCACCGGCGTCCGCCGATCAAGCCGCGAGCGAGGGCGACAAGCCCGCTGTGCCCAGCGCGAGCGACGCGCCGGCGCCCAGTGAGAACGAGTCGGCGCAGATGAACGCCGCGATGGATGCGGCGATGGATGCGGCACCGGCGGGCAAGCCTCGTGGCAAGCGACCGATGATCCGAGGGCCGCGCAAGGTCGAGGGCGGGCGCGAGCATCGCACGGGCGTGATCGTGAGCGTGAACGCGAAGACGCGCGACGTGTTCCTGGAGTTTGGCCCCAAGGAGCTCGGGCTCATCGAGGGGACGCAGTTCAAGGACAAGCCCGCCGAGGAGCTGCCCAAGAAGGACGACACGATGGAGGTCGTCATCGAGCGGTTCGACCCGATGCAGAGCCTGTACCACTGCGTCCTGCCGGGCACGGTGCAGAAGGCCGACTGGGAGATGCTCGAGAAGGGCCAGACGATCGAGGCCCGCGTCAGCGGCGTGGTCAAGGGCGGGATCGAGCTCGAGGTCTCCGGGCATCGCGCGTTCATGCCCGCCAGCCAGGTCAGCCTCGACCATATCACGGACCTGTCGGTGTTCATCGGCGAGAAGATGGTCTGCCAGGTCGATCGCGTGGACCGTCGCGGCAAGGGCAACATCGTGCTCAGCCGGCGAAACCTGCTGAAGGAAGAACGCGAGGAGCGGGCCAAGAAGCTGCGTGAGACTCTTGAGGTCGGCCAGACCATCAAGGGCACCGTCCGCAAGATCATGGCCTTCGGCGCGTTCGTCGATATCGGCGGGGTCGATGGGCTCGTGCATGTGTCCGATCTCAGCCATGATCGCGTCCACGCAAGCGAGAAGTCGATCCAGCAGCACATCAAAGAGGGCCAAAGCGTCCAGGTGCAGATCCTCAAGCTCGATTGGGATGAGAAGCGGATCGCGCTGGGCATCAAGCAGTTGCAGGCCGACCCGTTCGAGGCAGCGGCCAGCGAGGTCGTCGAGGGCGCGACGCTGACAGGGCGGGTGAAGAATCTCGCGGATTTCGGCGCGTTCGTCGAGGTCGCGCCCGGCGTCGAGGGGCTGGTGCATATCTCCGAGCTCGACTGGAAGCGGATCAATCATCCGTCGGACGTGCTCAAGCCCGACGAGGTGATTCAGGTCAAGGTTCTCGGCGTCGATCCCGAGTCGAAGAAGATCTCGCTGAGCATCAAGCAGCTCAAGGAAGCGCCCAAGGCACCCGCCGGCGGCGGCGGTCGGGGTGGCCCAGGCGGACGCGGCAAGGGACGCGGACGCCCCGAGCGCGATGACCGCGACCCGGCCGAGATCCTCAAGGAGACGCCCGAGTTCCGCAGGCTTCGCGAGAAGTCCAAGAAGGACAATCCCAAGGTCGACGGCGGGTTGAAGGACTCGGCGGGATTCTTGGGCGAGGGGCTTGGGAATCTGAAGCTGTAAGATGCGCCACCGACCCGTCCTCGGCCCCGTGCTGTTGGACATCACAGGATCTCAGCGCGAGAAATGTGTGGTGGATCCCCTGGTTGTCGTATAATGCGCTGGCTGTTGGTGAAGGAGAACGC
Source organism: uncultured Phycisphaerales bacterium (assembly GCA_965371965.1). Classification (GTDB taxonomy): domain Bacteria; phylum Planctomycetota; class Phycisphaerae; order Phycisphaerales; family UBA1924; genus S146-42. Next base: position 14,421 of record CBDVAM010000057.1, on the reverse strand, counting down.
CATGCGACTAGTGTGTGCCCTGTTCGCCGCCGCGCTAGGCCTGCCGGCCCGTGCCGATCTCGGCGATCAGCTCTTCAAGCTCCTGCCCAGCGACGGCGTGACGCGGGGCGATTTCGGTGCCACGGTGGCAATCTACGGCGACACTGCCATCATCGGGCTGCACAACTCCGACGACGACACGCCGCGCACCACTCTGGCATATCTCTTCGACGTGACGACGGGCCAACAACTGGCCTTGTTAACACCCGATGACGGGGTGCGAACGAGCATGTTTGGTTCCAGCGTCGCCTTGAATGAACAGATCGCTATCGTCGGGGTCCCCCTGACCAGCGACAACGGTGAGAACTCGGGCGCTGCGTATGTCTTTGATGTCGGCACGGGTGAGCAGATTGCCAAGCTCCTTCCCGATGACGGCGCAGCACACTCGTGGTTCGGCACCGACGTCGCCATCGGCGATGGTGTGGTGCTCATCGGCGCCTTTGCGGATTCCGGCAATGGCACGGGCTCGGGGTCGGCCTATCTGTTTGATATCGGCACGGGCGAGCAGATCGGCAAGCTCTTCGCCGAAGATGGCGAGGATAACGACGAGTTCGGTGGTGCCGTCGCCCTGAATGGGCAGATTGCCTACATAGGCACCCGGCGCGACGACGACCTCGGCACCACGTCCGGTTCGGTCTACGTGTTTGATATCGGCACCGGCGAGCAGATCGGCAAGCTCCTGGCCGACGACGGAGATGAGTTTTCAGGATTCGGCAACGACGTCGCGGTCAGCGGGAACATCATCGTCGTCGGATCGGATAGCGATGACGACCGCGGGACTTCGACCGGTTCCGCGTACGTCTTCGACGCGACGACACAGAACCAGCTCTTCAAGCTCATGCCATTCGATGCTGCGCAGCAGGAGCAGTTTGGATTCGCTGTGGCGATCGAGGGACGGATCGCCCTCATCTCGGCTCGGCGCGACACGCAGAACGGCCATCGCGCCGGCGCCGCCTATCTGTTCGACGTCACGACGGGTGCCCAAGTTGACAAGTTCGTTCCGGATGATGGCGCTGAGGGAGACCAGTTTGGCGCGGCGGCCGCTATGCACGCGGGGATTGCGGTTCTCGGCGCTCCGTCCGACGACGACCTTGGCGTCAGCTCCGGCTCGGCGTATGTCTTTGACGTTCGCTTGCGCCCCAACTACATCGACACTCACGCGTGCCCCGGCGACATCGATGGCGACGGCGACACAGACGCCGAGGACTATTTCGCGTTCCTGGATCTGTTCGTCGCCGGCGATGACCGCGCGGATATAGACGGCAGCGGCGTGATCGATGCGGACGACTACTTTGCCTTTCTCGACCTGTTCGCTGAGGGCTGCCCGTAGTCGGTTGAGGTGCGTGCGTCGAGGTCGCGCCCGGCGTCGAGGGGCTCGGAGCTCGACTGGAAGCGGGTGGATCATCCGTCGGATGTGCTGAAGCCCGACGAGGTCGTGCAGGTCAAGGTCCTCGGCGTCGATCCTGAGACCAAGAAGGTTTCGCTGAGTATCAAGCAGCTCAAGGAAGCGCCCAAGTCAGTTCATACGGAGCGCCGGAATCTCGCGCAAGAGCCCAACACGCTTGCGAAACCACGATGGCCGCGTCGAATCGCTTGCCATCGGCCGTCTTCGTTACATCGAGCACCGCCTGGCGATTGGCTTCGTCCTTGGTCCAGTTACTGTAGAGTTGCTTCGCGCCGGAACGACCGTCGCGATTCATGGCGAAGCCCGACCCTCACCGCTCAGCCTCATAGCAAGCTTCTCCCTAATGCTCGGTGGGCTCGTTCTTGCCTTTGCCCCACGCAGGTGGTTCCAGGGACACTTCGAACGCTGGTGGGCGCGATCTCCGACCTACTGGAGTGTGGGCTACTGCATACTGGCGATCTGCACCCTGGCGGTCGAGATTGTGATTTCTCGCGATTGGCCATCCATGCGCACTGCGATGGCACCCTCGGTCGCGTTTGCGCTTGGTTGGGCAGGCCTTCGCTGGCGAGACGGCGACGAACTCGTATGCGCACGCTGCGAGTATCCCAAGACGCCCGAATCCAAGGACATCTGCCCGGAGTGCGGCAACGCCTGGACTAACCCCGACGCCCTCAACTTGGGACGAGTGAGAACGGTGCCGTGGATGATCATTGCGGGAGCAACCGTGATTGGAATCGACCTGGTAGTGGTGGCACTGAGTGCGTGACGGGGCTGCCGGGAGGGTGTGGCACCTGACTTGGGCCTTCATGCACTGGGGGATTGTGTTCATTCCGTTCATCGCGAACCGGTCGAGGCCACCGAGGTCACGCAGATTCTGCGACCTCGCGGCGAAACGGGGTTATGATGAGTCAACCCGGGCTTGAGGAGGCCCTACGACCTATAACCGGAGGAGAAGAGATGAAGACTCGTTGTACCTTGATGTTGGTCGCTGGCTTGCCCATCGCCGTCGCGCACGCCGACCAGACGCTCTACGCGCTCACGAGCCCGACCTCTCCGAGACTGGTCACGCTCGATTCGCAAACGGGATCGGTGCTGACAAGCGACACCGTAACCGGTCACGAAGCGCTCTTCGGCGGGCTCGCGATTGACGCCGCGGGCGACCTGTACTCGATCGACGGCTACAACGATGCCGACTCCGATCGCCTGTTCCGGATCGATCCGCTGACAGGTGCGGGCACGGTCGTCGGTGAGACCCGCTTCAACTGGAACTTCCGCAACGTGACGGTCGACCCGACGACCGATGTGCTGTACGGCTCGCGCGACAACGCGCTGTACACGCTCGATCGGGCGACGGGCCTGGGGACGCTCATCGCCAACATCACCGGACCGAGCCTCGACCAACTGACAACCTTCGCGATCAACGGAATGGGCGTCGCGTACGGCACCGATATCGGCGAGACCAGCCTGTTTCGCATCGACCTGGCGACCGGCGCTGCCGAGCATCTGGGCAATCTCGAGAACGATGGCATCCGCAAGTGGTACAACGACCTGACCTTCGACGAGAACGATGTTCTGTGGGGCGCGCACAGCCAGGACAGGCAGGTTCAGACGATCGATATCGACACGGTCCAGGCCTCCTTCCAGTTTGCCGGCAGCTACGTCGGGCTGCAGTTCGAGGGCGGCGCTGGGTGCCCGGCCGATCTCGACGGCGACGGCGACGCGGACGCCGACGACTTCTTCGCGTATCTGGACCTGTTCGCCGCGGGCGATCTCGGCGCGGACATCGACGGCGACGGCGATCTGGATGCCGACGATTTCTTCGGGTATCTGGATCTGTTCTCGGCGGGTTGCCCGTAACAGCAGGCGTGGCGCTTCGGCAACGCCAGGGGAGCCCAGTTCGATCGGGTTGGACTTCCCGGTATGCTGGTTCGGTGGACGAGACCGACACCCAGCCCGAAGACCTGCTCCACGAACTCAAGGTCCGTCGGCTTGTGGAGAACCAGACGCGACTCAGCATCGGAATGATCGCCGGATTTCCAACGGCGATGATGCTGGAGGAGGGTGTCCGGATCCTCGCCGGAGGCAAGAGCTTCGGATTTATTCTGTGGATGGCGGCGATCGGGATCGTGGTGAGCGCAGTGTGTCTGCGGTTCGTGCGTGGATGGACCGAGCAATCCACCCGGCGTCAGCTGCGCCGTTCCTCGAAGCGCTTGAAGAAGTGGTTGGACAAGCCCGGATCGAGCGCTGTGCTCTTCGCGTCGATGATGGGCGGCTTCATCGCCTACATGCTGTTCTTCTCCATCTTGATGGGTGACCTTGGACCGACCATGCTCTTGATGAGTTCGGGTTTCGCCTTCGCGCTGATCTGGGGCGGCCTGCGATGGCGCACCGGCGACGACCTCGTCTGCGCTCGCTGCGACTACAACAAGACGCCCGAGTCCGACGACATCTGTCCTGAGTGCGGGAGTGCGTGGGTCATCGCCGACACGCTGGCGTTGGGGCGGCCTGCGGTTGTGCCTTGGATGATTGTCGCGGGTGCGATCGCGATCGGGATTGATCTGACTATGGTGGCATTGATCAAGTGAGTATGGCGATGTCAGGGGACCAGCCGGAAAGAGGATCAGAGCGGAGCGCCGAGACGGATGGCCTGATCCGCGAACTCAAGGTTCGCCGGCTCGTCGAGAACCAAGTCCGTCTTGGCTTCGGACTCCTTCCGGGACTCCTGGCGGCGATAGTGCTCGAAGAGGGCGCACGGATTCTCGCCGGAGGCAAGATTCTGGGATTCATGGTGTGGATGGCGGCGATCTTGGTCGCGGCGAACGTTGTCCATTTCCGCTTCGCACGCGATTGGGTCGATCATTCCATCCAGCGTCAACTGGGCCGGTCCTCGAAACGACTTACGAAGTCGTTGGACCACCCCGGATCGATCGCTGTGCATTTCGCGATGACGATGGGTGGCATCATGGCGTGTTCGCTCTTCCTCTCGGTTCTGATCGACTTTCCGGGATCGACGACGGTCTGGATGAGTTTGCCGTTCGCATTTGCCCTCGTGTGGGGCGGCCTGCGCTTCCGCATCGGCGACGACCTCGTGTGCGCACGCTGTGAATACCCGAAGACACCCGAGTCCGGCGACATCTGTCCTGAGTGCGGGAGTGCGTGGATCATCGCCGACACGCTGGCGCTGGGGCGGCCTGCGGTTGTGCCTTGGATGATCGTCGCGGGGGTTGCGGGGATTGGAGTTGACGTGGCGATGGTGGCAATGAGCGTGTGATCGGACGGGCGACTTTGGTGGGTTCGCATCGCTGCGCGATCGGCGGCAGGATGCCACCGCCCCGCGGAGAAAATCAGCGGCAGGATGTGCCACCCGCGCGGAGTATCCGAGAACACATCTCCCACACGCCATATGCGGCTCGCCCGCCGGGGGCGGGCGCAGCAGGAGCCAACACCGCTGGGCACGCCGCATTGCGACGTCCACCGGACAAAAAAAACGCTCCACGAGACCGTGGAGCGTGCGAGTTGCATTGGATCTGGCTCGTCAGCGACGCCGACGCAGCCCAGCGAAGCCCGCGAGGCCAAGCAGCGAAAGGGTGGCCGGGGCCGGAATGATATCGTATCGCACATCGTCGATACCGCCAACGCGGCCGTTTTCGCCCGAGGGCTCGGTGATGCGGATGCTGCCAATGCCGCCGGCATCACCCCAACCCGCGAAGAAACTCTCTGTGACGTCAACAACCGTGCCGGTCACGGTCCCGAGCAGCCCACCGCCGGGGCTAAAGAACTCGACGTCGAAGGTCGCCGGGCCAATACCGACGAGCAGGCCGGCGCGAGCCATGGGCGTGTCGAAGTCGATGGTGATGTCCGAGATCGCGGCGTTGTCGGTCAGGGTGTCGCTGCCGTTAAAGAAGCCACCGAGAACACGCCAGCCGGGTCCGCCGGAACCTGTGCTGGCTTCGCTGAATGTCGCGTTGCCCAAGGTGAACGGGCCGGGGGGTGGGGCACCAAAGCCCTCAAAGTCATGCTGCAAAGTGATCAGGTTTGGATCGACGATCTGTTGCGCGCTCGCGGCAACGCAAAGGACACCGACAGCAGCTACGGGAACAAACACTCGTCGCATCTCTATCTCCTTCACCCTCGCCGTCAAACGAGCGGTTCAATGATGGCCAACTCCAATGGCCGGTACGTTTGTCCAAGCAGCATATATCGCCGAGCGGATTGAGAAAACAGAAAAGCCAGGAATACCGGAGTTTTTTGCTAGTGCTTTTACTGCCAATGCGATCCTAGCTCTGGGCTGTCAACAATATCGGACCATGGGGCCGGGTGTGAGGCGTCCCTCCAAGGCTGATCCGGTGCTATGCGAGTCTTGCGGTTCTTGCGCGAGCTATCGCACGCACATATGCGACCGTCGTCATCATGGATGTAATGGATGCGCAGCCGCACGCAGGCCCACGCATCCAAACAAAGTGAGAACGGCTGGCAACCAGTGCTCCCTCCTACACCCCTGTCGAACCGAAGCCGCCGGCGGCTCTTGCCGTCTCATCCAGGGATTCGACGGCCTCGACCCGGCAACTGGACACCGGCGCGACCACGAGCTGGGCGATGCGCATCGCGTGCTCGATGGTGAACGGCTGCGTGCCCAGGTTGATCAGGCCGACCTTGACCTCGCCTCGGTAATCGCTGTCGATGGTGCCGGGGGCGTTGATGACGGTGACGCCGTGCTTGCAGGCGAGGCCCGAGCGGGGGCGGACCTGTCCCTCGTGCCCAGTCGGGATGGCGATTGCGATGGCGGTGGGAATGAGTTTGATCTCGGCGGGCGCGAGGGTGATGGGCTCATCGAGGCACGCCGCGAGATCGAGCCCGGCGGCGCCGTCTGTCTTGGCCTCGGGGAGGATGGCGCGCGTGTCGAGGCGTTGGATGGGCAGGGTGGTGTCGTGCATGGGGTGAGGGTACGCGATGGCGCAGATCACCGTTCCTATTGACACGCGGGGCGGTTTGACACGCGGGGCGGTGGCATCTTGCCGCCGATCGCCGGAGGCGATTCCGATCTATCGATGGCGCACCGCGTGCATGGGCGTGTCGTGAGGATATTCCAGGGTCCAGGTATCGCTGCGCGATCGGCGGCGGGACGCCACCGCCCCGCTGATGCGTGATGCAGCGGTTATCGGACGTCTTGCGAGGCTGGGAATTTGCTGGGTCGAATCAAGAAAAATCCTTGATCACCGCGATCCGAACCGTTAGGCTCACCCCTTGGCAGAGAGATTTGACGCTTGGTTGGGCTGTATGTCAGCTTGGCCGAATCGTCAAGCGCTGATTCGTGCGCCCGGAAGAGGGGAAAGAAATGAACAGGTTCAACAAGATCAAAGTGTATGCCGTCGGCAGCGTCGCCTGCATCGCGGCATCAGCCGTGGCCCAAACCGACTCATTGTACATGTCCGACGGAGATGGCCGAAGAATCCTTGAAGTGAGAGGCGGATCCATCGTCAACACCTTCCCGGCCAGTCCAGCCATCCGCGCTTTTCCGATCGCCGTAGTGGACACGATCCGCACGACCGGGTACGCCCTCGGCGAAATCGGTGGAGAGTACATGTTGGACGGCACGCCGACCGGCACGCAGTACCCGCTGATGCAGGGAAACATCATGAGCGACGGCGGGACCGACGGCAATGAGTTCAACTATGGCATATCGTTCACCGGCGAAGTGTGGCGGTACAATCGCGACTGGGACAACGGCGTATTCCTGTTCGACAGCCGCGCCGACGACGGACTGGCGAAAGCCGGTATCACCTACGATCCCAGCGATGATACGCTTTGGCTTTCGGCCGACCGGAGTGCTGGCATCTTTCATTACACGCTCGGCGGATCATTGATCGGCCAGTTCAACACCGTTCCCAGCCTGGACTGGTCCCTGGCCCTCGAGCCGTCCACGGATACGCTTTGGGTCAGCGAAAGGGGCTCAGAGAGCCTTAGCCAATACGCGAAGGATGGAACCTTGCTCGGAACCATCAGCGTTCCCGGCATGAGGGGCGCTTCGTTCCTCAGCGCCGAGTTTGCCGTGCCCGCGCCGACCTCGCTCGCGCTGTTGGGCTTGGGCGCATTGGTCGGAGCCCGCCGCCGGCGCTAATCACTCGGTCGGCAGCGAAAGAGAACACGCTCCGCCGTGGGCAAGGAGCGAGCGCGCCGTTCAGACACCAGGGCAGCGCGCGTCTCGCTCAAGAACCGGAAGCACGCCGGGACATCCGTAGTCATCAGGATGACGACGGGTGCCCGAACTGTGGTGCGGTGTGGATTCTGTTTCTTGATGGCGTGCCCAAGTGCGTTGCAGACATCGATGGTGACGGCGATATCGACGCCGAGGACTTCTTTGCTTACCTGGATCTGTTTGTGCAGCCCTGTTGGTTGGGCCGGACTCTCCCAGGCCATGCGGTGCATGCGTGGGCATCTATCGGCGCGCTATCTATGACACGCATGATGAGTTCGCATCGCTGCGCGATCGGCGGCGGGACGCCACCGCCCCGCTGAAGCGCACCGCCCGCGACCGGCTGGAAGCCGGTCCCACCACACTTCGCCACTCAGCCACTTGGCCCCTCTGCCACTTCCCCTACGCCGCGTCCTCGGCTTCGACGAGCAGATGGGCGTCCTCTTCGGTGAGGTCGCTGGCGGCGTCGTCGAACGCTCGCCGGAGGGTCTCGACCATCTTGCGCGTCGAGTTGATCGCGCGGTCGATCGCGCTCTGCCCGGTGACCTGGGCGTAGGGATCGGAGCTGCCGACCAGGGGCGGGGCCGAGCGGATGCGGCTCTTGGCCTCGAGCAGTCCATCGAGCAGTTCCTCGGCGCGATCTCGCACGTCGGCGGTCTGCTTCAAGATGCGTTCGCGGTCTCCCATCGGGACGCAAGTATCGACCCTCTGGACACCGCGATCCAGTGGGGGGCGGCAATCGACACGAAGCGCCAACTTCAGCTCAACCTCGTCCATCTCGATGCTCCTTGGATTCTGTGAGGGTGGACCCGCGGTCGCGGTGCCCTCAGCCTGCCTTGAGGGCGGGCTGGGGCGTTGCCAGGGGCACATGGCGCCGGATCGCGCTGAGGATGATCGAGCGATCTCCCAGCGAGCACGCCGCACGCAGGTCGGCGATCATGGTGTCGGCGTCGATTCTCGGACAGTCGGTTCCTCCGCCCCAGGCGTTGATACCCGGGTGGTCGGTCTGGGCGAGGTGCTCGCTGTCGTAGGCCAGAGCCTCGTGGAGCTTCTCGCCGGGACGGATTCCGGTGAAGACGATGGGGATTGACCCGTCGGGTGAACTCGCCGTCGGCATGATCGCGTGGGCGGTCGAGCCGGGCGGGGCGAGCCATGGCTCATGGCCATGGGCCTCAACGAAGCGCTTGGCCAGGTCGAGGATCTTGACCGGCTCACCCATGTCCAGGACATAGACCGGAGCCGGGCCGGAGCACGCCAGGGCCGACGCCTGGAGGACGAGCATCGCGGCCTCGGGGATTGTCATGAAGTAGCGCGTCATGCGCGGATCGGTGACAGTGATCGGGCCGCCCTCGGCGAGCTGAGCGCTCCAGATGGGGATGACGCTGCCGGCGGATCCCAGGACATTGCCGAAGCGGACCATGGCAAAGCGGGTGTCGCGAGAGTGGATCGTCGCCTGCTCTTGCATCGACTGGACGTAGAGCTCGGCAAGCCGCTTGGTCGCGCCCATGATCGAACTCGGTCGCACCGCTTTATCCGAGCTGATCAGGACAAACCGCTCGACGCCGGCCTCGAGCGAGGCGTCGGCGATCGAACGCGTACCGAAGACGTTGTTGCGGACCGCGTCGGCGGGGTGCTCTTCCATCAGCGGGACATGCTTGTGGGCCGCGGCGTGGTAGACCGCGTGCGGGCGGATCTCTCGGAGCAGCCTGCGCGTGGCGGGCTCGTCGGTGACGTCGTGCAGCATCGCGCGCCGGGGGATCGCGGGGTAGCGACGCTCGACCTGGCGATCAATCTCGAACAGCGCGTTCTCGGAGCGTTCCAGCAGCACGATGAGCTCGGGCTCGTATGTGCAGCAGGCGTGGACGAGTTCTGAGCCGATGGACCCGCCGGCGCCGGTGATGATGACTCGCCGGGCGCGGATCGCATCGCCCACTGCTTCACGGTCGATCTGGTGGGGCTCGCGCTGGATGAGAGAAGCCAGATCGACCTGGCGGGCACGAGCATGGGGTGTATTGGGCTGCTCGGGGATCGTCGCCGAGGCGAGAAGATCCTCGACCGCCGGCATCTCAATGACGGGGATCTCACCCTCGCGCAGCAGGGCCATGATCTGGGTGCGGATCTGGCGATGTTCCAGCGGCAGGCTGACGATGGCACAGTCGATCCTGCCCTTGAACTGTCGCAGGCGGGCCGCGTCGAGTTCGGTGAGCGAGGCGAGCTTGGCCAGGCCCTTGGGAGGCTTGCGATCGACGATGGCACCGAGAATCTGCGGCACCGGCTCGATCACCGCCAACGCGGCCTGGACAGCCTCGGCACTGCGAGTCGACGCGATGATCAGCACCCTCCCTGGTGACACCATGTCGGCCTATCGGCAAGATCCGCGCGAGAGCGCCAGTGGAGGGGAAATGGGCGTTCGGCATTCGGCATTCGGCATTCGGCATTCGGCAAGACGTCGCCACTCACTCCCCCCCTACCCCTCCTCCCCATTGCCGATTGCCGATTGCCTCCCCATTGCCTATTGCCTCTCTCAAGCCCCCGACCTGATACCCTCGCACCATGATCTCACGGATCGAGGGCATGCTGGTGGCGGTCGGGGTCTCATCGGTAGAAGTCTCGATCGAGGGGATCACCTACGAGATCCTGACCCCGGCGTACCTGATCGAGAGCCTGCGGGCCGGCGAGCCCGTGAAACTGTTCACCATGCAGTACCTGGAGGGAGTCGGGCAGGGGTCATCGTTCGTGCCACGCCTGATCGGGTTCGCGACGCGAGAGCACCGCCGGCTGTTCGAGTTGCTGACGACGGTGAAGGGGCTCGGGCCGAAGCGGGCGTTGCGGGCGATGGTGATCGAGCCCGAGCAGATCGCGCGGTCCATCGCGGAGCGCGACACCCGGGCGCTGATCAGGCTGCCGGAGGTGGGCAAGAAGCTCGCCGAGACCATTGTGCTGGAACTGAGTGAGAAGGTTGGGTCGCTGTTGAGTGAGGTAGAGCGTGCGGGGTTGAGCCGGGCGAGCGTGGAATACAAGGGATTGGGCACGCGTCTGAGCCCCGAGGCGCGCGAGGCGGTCGCGGGGTTGGTGGCGTTAGGCGAGACCCAGGCGGACGCCCTGCGGATCGTGGAACGGGTAATGTCAGATCCAGAGGGCGCTGTAGAGACGGAAGCGAAGGGGATTCTGGCGCGGGCGCTGCGGGGACGCGAGACGCCCGTGAGATGAGCGATGCGTGCTCACGCATTGTGAGCTTCGGCCTTGCGGCACTCGTGAGGTGCGGTATTCTGAGAGAATGACTGATCCACTCTTGCGCCAGTACCTCGCGGACCGGGATGCTCCCTGTCCGCGCTGTGGATACAACCTTCGCAGCAGCCGCGAGGTGACGTGCCCCGAATGTGGCTCCAACATCGAGCTTGGACTCGCGGGATCGCGAGCCCGTCGATCGATGGGATGGCTGCTCTTATTGGTGTCCGTGTGGATAACTCTGGCAGGCGGAATGAACGCTTATCGGCAGGGCCGACAGATCCAGCAGCAACTCAGCTTTGCGCAGAGCACTCCAGGGGGGATGCGGTTCATCCAACCACAATCAGGTCCATTGACATTCAACCTCAACACACCGACGAACATCACGAGTTGGCCGGTCCAACCGATCGTGAGCTGGGCGGATTGGGGCCAGTTCGGACTGTGGTGTTTGGTGGCGACCGTGGGGCTTGCGGCGTTGCTACTCCTGCTCTGGCACGCCCGCCGCCAGCTGTCACCGGCCCGCGAACGGATCATCCTCTGCCTCTCATGGTCTGGATTCGGGCTCTACTTCTCTTACCACATTTGGCACTTCGTGCGTGTCTGGGTGCTCTGAGGTCGAGAGTATTGAGCCCCGGTTCTCATGGCCTCAATCTTCTGAGATTCCGAGCAACTCGCTTCTCAATCCCCGCAGCTGCTCGGCGATCTTGTCCATCCCGTCGATATCCGCCTGGGCCGCCATGCGCTCGAGCGCATCGACCATATAGCTCGCCTCATCGAACGAGTCTTCGCTGGCCTTCTCCCCGACAATGTAGTTGCGATTGAACGCCAGCTTGTGGTGGGCGTCGATGAGCCCCTCGATGTACTCGTCCCATCGTGCGTACGCCGCCAACTGAACACACCGCTCAGAGAGCGCCTGGCGGGCCTCAACGGATTCCTCATTGGTCCTGCCAAACCCGACGTACAGGGCGACAATGACGACTATGGCGATGAAGACGCCCTTGACGGTCCTCTCCATGTTCCACTCCCGAGAAGGGTGCTTGCGGCGATCAGCTGGGGAGAATAGTTCTTCTGGCTCTCCGCCGCAAGTGTCTCACGCCGACATCCCTAGGGAGCGAGTCTGATGAATCTCACTGCGGCACAGTTCGATTGGCAAGCCAGCCCTTGAGCGGAGAGACGGAGCCCCCCCTTGCGGAGCCAAGGGTCTGTGGCACGGGTCAACAATCATCCATGACGGTGCCCCTGATCCGCCTGCTCACGCCCGATGATGCATCCGCGTATATCCAGATTCGGCGGGAGATGACGCGAACGAGTGATCCGCGCAACTCGATCACGCGAATATCCAACCCTCGCGTCTGAGAGGCACCCACGTGTGGCGCCATGCTCACGCCGCGTCTACAACCGTCGCCGTCGACCGCGGCACCGGCACCATATCGCCGTGATCCCGCAGAACCTCAAGATGCCCCCGGATGGCCTCGCGAATCATGGCGAGAGCCTCCTCGCGCGAGTCTCCAGTCGAGACGCAGCCAGGCAGATCGGGCACCCAGACGCTGAACGAGCCATCATCGGCACGCTCGATGACCACGGTATACAACAACCCGTCAGCCACTTGTACCTCCTTCGAGCCCGGCCTGACGCAGGATCGACCGCAGCGTGCCGGGCGCGACATCGCGGCTCGCCTTGCCGCCGCCAGGCACGGTGATTGTACCGGGTTTCGCCCGATGGCGGTAGTGGAGATGGCTCCCACTCGTACGGACGTGATACCAGCCGTCGGCTTCGAGTCGCTTTATCAGGTCTCGAAACTTCAAATCACCCGATCCTCTTTCCCGATCCCCAGCGCCGGCCGCACATCAACCTGCACGACCTCTTTCTCCTGTTGCACTCGATGAGCCTCGTCCGCATCCACATAATCGCTGTGGCACGCGGCCTTGTCCGCAGCGCCCTCCCTCACGGTCGGGCCTGTGGTGGACATCGCCTCCTTGGTCTTGCTCGCCAGCTTGTGGATCTCATCAGGGGCGAGCACGCCGCGGGTCTCGAGGATCTGTTGTTGCTCGGGGGTGAGGGCCGCCGAACGCACGGCCTTGCCTCGCTCGAAGCCCTCGGCGTTGCCGCTGGCGAACTCCTGGATCTCCATGGAGATGCGCACGCTGCACCAGTCGTGTCCGCACATCGCGCAGAAGTCGGTGTCGACGTCGAGGTCCTCATCGTGGAAGGCGCGGGCGGTGTCGGTGTCGAAGCTGAGCTCGAAGTGCTTCTCCCAGTTGAGCGCAGCGCGGGCGCGGGTGAGGTCATCGTCCCAGTCGCGGGCGCTGGGAATCCCCAGCGCGACATCCGCGGCGTGTGCCGCGATCTTGTACGCGATACAGCCCTGCTTCACATCGTCCTTCTTGGGCAGCCCCAGGTGCTCCTTGGGCGTGACGTAGCAGAGCATCGAGGCCCCGTGGTAGGCGATCGCCGTGGCGCCGATGCAGCTGGTGATGTGGTCGTAGCCGGGGAAGACGTCGGTGACCAGCGGGCCGAGGACGTAGAACGGCGCCCCGTGGCAGAGGCGTCGCTGGAGCTTGGCGTTGAACTCGATCTGGTCGAACGGGACGTGCCCGGGGCCCTCGATCATGACCTGCACGCCGCGAGCCCAGGCCCGCTCGGTCAGCTCGCCCATGGTCTCGAGTTCTGCGAGTTGGGCATCATCGGTGGCGTCGGCGAGCCCGCCGGGGCGGAGGCCATCGCCGATGCTGAAGGTGATGTCGTGCTCGCGGCAGAGATCGCAGATTTCGTCCCACATGTCGTACATCAGGTTGTCGCGCCCGTTATCGAGCATCCACTTGGCGAGCAGGCTCCCGCCGCGGCTGACGATGCCGATGAGACGGTTCTTGACGTACTTGAGGTGGGCTCTGCGAACGCCGGCATGGATCGTGAAGTAGTCCACACCCTGCGCGGCCTGCTTGCGCAGCGTCTCCATGACGATCTCTTCATCCAGGTCCTCGAGCTTGCGCCCGATGATCATCGAATAGATCGGCACGGTGCCGATGGGGATGGTGGAGTGCTCGCAGAAGGCGGTGCGGCAGGCGTCGAGGTCGCCGCCGGTGCTCAGATCCATGGCGGTGTCGGCCCCCCAACGGACGGACCAGTCGAGCTTCTCGAGCTCCTCCTCGGTGCCCGAGGAAACCGGGCTCGCCCCCATGTTGGCGTTGATCTTCGTTCTGGACGCTCGCCCGATGGCCATGGGATCGAGCTTGTGCTTGAGGTGGGTGCGGTTGGCTGGGATGACCATGCGACCCGCGCCGATCTCGTCGCGGACCTGCTCGGGCGTGAGATGGGGCTCGCGCTCGGCGACGCGACGCATCTCGGCGGTGACGATGCCCAGGCGTGCGGATTCGAGCTGGGTGATTGGGGTGAAGTCGGCGGGGTAGGTGATGGTGCGGGTGGTGTAAAGAGAATCCGTGAAGGTCACGGATTGGGTCTGGGGTCTGGGGTCTGGGGTCTGGGCAGAGACGTACGTTGTTTGGTGGTTGGAGTGCGAGCCCAGGCTTGCGCCAGGGGCTCCATTGTGGTCGTGTTC
>CBDVAM010000056.1:0-21454 GCA_965371965.1 uncultured Phycisphaerales bacterium | reverse complement strand
GGGGCCGCCGGCATGGCCGCCTCGGCGGATGTCTTCACCTGGGGTTCAAACACCGACGGAGACTGGAGTAACGCCGCTCGCTGGAACGGGCCGCAGGGCCAGTTCCCGAACTCGATTCTCGATTCGGCCACCCTTGGGCTCCAAGTCTTGGTGACCCTGGATCAGAATATCTCGCTCGGCTCGCTCACGATGTTCGGCTCGGCAGACATCTTCGGAAACGAGAAGAGCATCTTCATCGATGGTGATGCGCATATCTCAGGTTTCAGTACGGATCTCTTCGTTCGTAACTCGCCCTCGTTGCGAGACCTGGACGTGGACAACCTGACCGTCCTCGATGGTGCCGAGTTATTCATGATCGACTCGGTCGTTCAGATCGACCGGAGCGTCACGTTAGGCCAAGGAGCATTTATCCTGGGCAGCGGAACGCTCGAAATGAACAGCACGACCGGAGACCTCGTGCTCAATGACGGCATCATCTGGGCGCTGGACGACTCCAGCGAAGAAACGCATCTCGTCCTCAGCAGGACCGATTCCAGCACCTCGAAGCTCGATTGGACCCACCCCGGCGGCGTGCTGGCGGTCTGGGATGGACAGACACTGCACAACCAGCTTCCGTATCAAGGATCCCTCGCGGGCGCGATTTCAGTGGCCACTTCCGACGAAGTCACGACGTTCAAAAGCGACAACGCGTTTGCGGCCGGGCCAACCTCGCTCATACACCTCCAGGGTGGGGGTGCCCAGGGTCTCGCGCGGATCGAGTCTCCCGCGGTGGACTTAGGCGGACAGATCAACGTGTTCGGGAAGGCGGTCATCGACTCGCCACTCGTCGCGCTGCGCGGCCAGGGCACGATCAGCGCTGACGGCAGGCTGTCCGTCCCAGCCTCGATCTTGGTCTTCGACTCATGGCAGATGACGTCCCACGGGGGCGACATGTGGCTCTCGCAACCCAACAGCACGCTCAGTGTCATCGGCGGCACCTCAACCATCTCACTCGGCGTCGGTGGCCAGTTCGACCTCGACGGCGCCGGCGACAAGGTCGTCGATATCGCCGCCGATTCGGCCCTCGTGCTCGAGGTCGAGCAGATCGATATCGGCAACTCGCCGCTATTCTCGGGCACGATCAACCTCGAAGGACTCCTGCATATCTCGGTCGGCGCGGCCAACAACTGGCACAGCGACGGCGACATCCTCCTGGATCAGGGCGAGCTCGCCGGGTGGGCACTGATGAACTCCGGACTGATCGCAGGCCGCGGTACCATCGACGCGACGGTCTACAACGATGGCGAGATCATCGCCGATGGCGGCACCCTGTTCTTCGATGTCCTCATTCTGGATGGCCAGAGCCAACCGGGCAGCGGTGTTGTTCGGGCCGAGACGGGTGACATATCTCTGACCGCGCCGACGTCCAACAACTCGCAGCACTTCACGGGCTCCGCGTTCATCGGCGACGGCAACGGCGTCCGCGAGGTGCTGGAAATGAACTTCCCGCTCTTCGTCAGGTCCGATGGCGGCAAGACCGGCTCCATCACACTCAACTCCGGGCGGCTCCGCGCAAAGGACCTCAATCTCGGCGGCGAGCTTGTTTCCACCGGCGTCTCCCGCCTCCAAACATTCGGCAACGAGGCCCAGGACCGCATCAGCTTTTCCAGCGTCAGCACCAGCACGGTAACCGGCACGCTCGAGCTCGACGGCGAAACCTGGGTCGTCCCCGGCGCAACCTTCATCGGTGACGGTGTCCTGCACGCCACCTCCACCGTTCGCAGGACCTTCCTGCAAGACGGCGCCGACCTGTCCGGCGTCTCGCTCCATGCTCACGGCGACGTGATTCTGTGGAGCACCTTTGCCGGAGTCGCTGGCATGGCCAACCTGACACTGGAATCCACGGCGTCATTGGAGGCAGACCTCATCGGACCGGGCGGGTCAGACAACCAGGACGTGTACACAGTTGCTCGCACGGCCTCGCTGGATGGCGAACTCGTGATCGAGTGGACTGGACAAGGCCCGTCTCTCCTCGCAGAGCGCTACACGATTCTTAATGCGGGCCAGGTGCAAGGACAGTTCTCCGCCATCGACAGTTCGGGCCTGGGCGCCAATCGGCGCGCCGTCGCCGAGTACTACTCTGACCGCGTTGACGTCTTCGTCACCTGTCTCGCCGACCTGACCGGATCGCCCAACGGCGGACCCGATGGCGACCTCGACGCCGAAGACTTCTTCGCTTACCTCGACCTCTTCGCCGCCGGCGACCCGGGCGCAGACCTCACCGGCGGGCCGGGCGGCCAGCCCGACGGCGTCATCGACGCGGATGACTTCTTCGAGTTCCTCGACCGTTTCGCACTCGGTTGCGAATAGGACTCCCGATCGGACGCCATCCGCCAGAGCCTCTGCAACTGAGGCTTGGTGCGGGGCGTATCAACCTAGTGTTTGCCCTGGACCCAAACTCAGAGGCCGTGGTATCTGACCCGATCTTCCACGTCGGCGTCGTCCGCATCGGGCGGTTCGACATGGGCCCGCGCCACCCCCGCTGGAACGAGCCCAACCGCACCTACCCCACTCCCAAGATCACGTTCAACCTCGTGCCCACGCGCATCCGCCTGGGCGGCCACGAATCGGTCATCGCCAACCCCTCGCAGGTCATGCTCTTCAACGGCTCCCACGAATACACCCGCACCCGGCTCGAAGATCAAGGAGCCGCGTCGACCTGGATCGAGTTCCCCCACGACGCCATCTCACATCACGCCAACCGCGACGTATTCGATCCCGAGGACCCCCTCCGCCCGTTCCGCGTGCCGCAACTCCCCTGCCCGCCCGCGTGCCGGGCGCTGCACCGCGCACTGCTCAACCGCCTGAACGATTCAATGCCGGAAGATTCGATCGTGATCGAAGAGGCGGCGATGGATCTCGTCTCCCGCGTGCTCGCAACGGCGTCGCAGGTCCAGGCCCATCGCCAGCGACCCTCCACCCGGCGCGCCCACGCACAACTCGTGCATCGGGCGATCGAGTTCCTGGTCGCCCATCACCGCGAACCGATCCTCCTCGCCGACATCGCCCGTGCCGCGCACGCCTCACCGTTCCATTTCGCCCGCGTCTTCCACCGGGTGACGGGGATCACGGTGCACGAGTGCGTCGAGTGTCTCCGCCTGGCCAGCGCGCTCGAACAACTCGCCGAGCATCGCGGCAACTACTGGCGTCTCGCCAAGCAGACCGGCTTCGCCGACGCCGCCCACATGAGCACGGTCTTCCGCAAGCGACTGGGCCTTCCCCCGATGCGCATCAACGACGCGCTCGCGCACGGGTCCTTGCGCCGGATCCGCGAATCGATCCTCGGCGCGGGTTCCCCGTTCCGTCCAACTGCCCGAGCAGCACCTCCACGCCCTTGATGACATGGGTATCCACGCCGCTCGTCGGCTCGCCGAAGTACAACGTGCCCTGTGCCTCAACGGATTCACTCGGGTTGTGCTGTTCCGCCGAGAGTCGAAGATGGGCAAACTTTCCGTGCTAGCGTGGAAATCGCGCTCCCATCCCAGGCATCCAGGCTCGTTTGCGTCGCTGACCCCGCTCCCTCCGATGCTGCCAGAAACGACAGGAGATAACCATGTCATTGAGCCGAGTCGCCAGTCGCGCCGCGTCTCCCATAGGCAGTTTCGCATTCTGTCTTTTCTGGCTGACGGGTACCGCGAATGCGCAAAGCGGTGCCTCGCTCGACTTCGACGGCTCTGACGATCGCGTCACCATTCCTTACGATCCGTCGTTTCCCACCGAGGTCTTCACCGTCGCGGCCTGGGTCAAACTCCCAGCTCCTGGGCACAACTCCGCCATCATCGCGCGAGGCGAAGACGACAACTCCTGGGATCTCTCCTGGCAGATGTACGTCACCCGCGCAGGCGACCTCAATCTGATGGTCGAAGACCTCTCCATGAACAACTTCTGCTACCCGCACGCCTGCTTCTCGAACGATGTCTCACCAACATGCTCGATCAACGGTGACATGTTCATCGCCAACGACCAATGGCATCACGTCATGGCAACCCGCGCGGCCTCCGGCGCCTTTGCCATGTACGTTGACGGCCTGGAGCGGGCGACGTGCGACCAGACCGGCGTTCCCTCGATTGATAACTTCCAAGACCTCACCATTGGATGCACGCACGGCTACATCGGCCCGCCGCCGGGTGGCGAAGAACCGCCGACCTGGTTCCTGCCAGGCCTGATCGACGAACCGGCGATGTGGAATGTCGCCTTGAGCGCAGAGCAGGCCCAACTCGTCTTTGCATCGACCCCGGCAGCGGTTCCCACCGGCCTTGTTGGATTCTGGGCCTTCGATGAGGGCACGGGCCAGGTCATTCAGGATCTCTCACCGCCAGAGAATCACGGGTTTCGAGGCGCGGCATCTGGCTCCGATAGCGCAGATCCATTGTGGGTCATCCCCGACTGCCCCGCCGACCTCGATGGCGACGGCGACATCGACGCCGACGACTTCTTTGCATACCTCGACGCCTTCGCCGGCGGCGACCTCACGGTCTGCGACATCGACGCCGATGGCGATTGCGATGGCGAGGACTTCTTCGGATACCTCGATCAGTTCGTAGATGGTTGCTAGGCCTTAGGACGAGGCCCATCCCCAATATCCACTCACCTGCTCAGAAAAGCCTGCGCATGCGGGCGAGTCTTTTTCTCCTTCGCTCAAGGGTCGATGATCCCCAATTCTCCCGTACCGATGGTCCAAGCTCCGATGATCTCGACCGAGCCCGCTCTACCGGAGACCATCCATGCGCCCAGTCCCCGTAACCATGCTGCTCGCCATCCTCGCCGGCGCCGCCACAGCCCAACTCCACGACCCCTTCCCCGCGGTCTTCGAGCTCTCGCAGCTTCTACCGGAGAACGGGGGGGATGGGTCGCTGGGGTTTGTGGTGCAGGGGACGTACGCACAGGCCTATCTCGCGTACGGCGCGTCCTCGATTGGAGACATGAACGCCGACGGCATGGACGACTTTGCGATCGGTGTTCCACAGGCCTTCGTCGACAATGTGTTCGAGGCCGGAGCCGCGTACGTCATCTTCGGAAGAGGGCCCGACGAGCCGTTCGACCCCCTCCTGGATCTTGAATCGCTGGACGGCGTCCGAGGCTTCAAGATCGAGGGCCCCCCGACCTACGCCCACGCCGGCGCCAGAATCGCAGGTGTCGGTGATTTCAATGCCGACGGCATCGACGACATGGCTATCTCCGCCTCCTCTCTCGGCGCCGACTATGAGGGCGCGGTGTACGTCATCTTCGGAAACTGTGACGGCTTTCCAGCCACGCTCTCGGTCACCGAACTCGATGGGACGAATGGGTTTCAACTCCTGGGGACGACACCCGATGCGAGTCTGGGAAAACAACTCGCCGGAGGAGGAGACCTGAACGCCGATGGCATCTCAGATCTCGCCATTGGAGAGCACTATGGCTTTCCATTCAGCTACAAAGACTCGCGGGTTCATGTCATTTTCGGCTCTCAAGACACGTTTCCGCGCTCCTTCACCGTCGATGATCTAGACGGCACAAACGGCTTCTCGGTGGCGGGCGCCACGAAGGAACAAGGACTCGGAGCCGGCATTGATATGTCCGGTGACATCAACAACGACGCTATCGACGACCTGCTGGTCGGCGCACCGCAAACTTCTATCCCTCACTACGTCGGCTCGGCCTATGTGATCTATGGCCGATCCGACGGGTTCCAGCCTAACGTCGACATCGCCGATCCCGATGGCATCGGAGTATCCAGATTCGACGGCTTTCATCGGATGTGGATGGGTGAGTGTGGGACGTCCGTCAGCAATGCCGGCGACCTCAACGCGGACTCCATTCGCGACTTCTCCGTCACAGACGAGGACCTCGATCGGGTCTTCGTCGTGTACGGGCGCGACGGAGGCTTTGATCCGATCACCGATCTCTTCGATCTCGAAGATCACGACGCGCTCGTGCTCGATGGTCCAGACCTCGTCGGAGAATCCAAGCTCATTCCCGATGTCAACGGCGACGGGATCGACGATCTCCTGATCGGCGTACGCACCCACAACGACTACGTCGGCTCCGCGGCTGTGGTCTTTGGCAACGCCGGGAAGGTCGAAGGTGGGGGCAGTGAACTCCTCGACGGCGAGCGAGGATTCCGCCTCCTGGGATTCAGACCTGACTCGGCGACCGGCGAGTTCGTCGGGTCCGCAGGGGATATCAACAGCGACGGAATCAAGGATTTCTTCGTCGCCGCGCCGGTCGCAAGCCCGCACGAACTCGAATACGCCGGCGAAGCCTACATCGTCTTCGGGCGCCACCAACCCTGCCCGGCAGACTTCACCGGCACGTCCGATCCCAACGACCCCACCTATGGCGTCCGTGACGGCGACGCCGATGCCGACGACTTCTTCTTCCTCCTCGACGCCTTCGCAAACGCCGACCTCGACACCTGCGACCTCGACCAGGACAACGATTGCGACGCCGACGACTTCGCAGCATACCTCGACATCTTCAGCGCCGGCTGCCAGTAGCCTCTTCCTCATCAAGACCGCCAAGACAAAGCAGCCCTCTCACAACCACATCCGATCGCCCCAAGCGATACTCCTGGACATCGACACCACCTCCTAGTTCCCCCTCTTGCCCCTTCAAAGCCAAGCCATTCCCCACTCCGTGTCTCCGTGGTGAATCCTCTCCGTGGTGAATCCCCTTCCCGTTCACCCAGGGAACCGCCAACCAGATCAGGGTTGGGGCGCCTCGCCCGCCAGCCGCGCCAGGCGCGTCTGAATCTCTCGATACTCCTCGCCGTAGCTCATGTCCGTCTCTGAGACCCAGCCGCGCGACCGGCGCGCCTCATACCGGCGCAGCGCATCGCCGACCGACGCCAGCCCATCTCGCGCGAAACGGGCCCGGCGCTCCCCCTCGCTCGCCTCCGCCGCGTCCAGCAGATGGTCGGCGATCTCGATCTGACAGATCTCCGCGGAACGAGTTGGTCCCATGTCGTACGGGTACGACGCGGCTTCCTCGTCCAGAATCGCCAGCGTTTTCCTGAGGTGCTCGAGCCCGAGCTCCATCGAGCCGGAGTCGCACAAAATGTCCCCTGTTACCATCATCGCGTACCCGACATTCGTCGGTGTACCGGCCTCCCGCTCAACCTCGATCATCAACTGCTCAGCCCGACGGGCCAAGTCGAGCGAGCCGGGCTCATCGAGTTCATGGCATGTGATCGCCGCGTAGTAGCACGACCACGCGAGATCGTCCAAGCCCTGTGACTCCGCCAGGAGCGCGCGCTCCGCGTCCTCGATGGCGCCCAGACAATCGTGCAGGAGCCGACGCACGTCGTCCAGCTCATCGTTGTTGACCAGCATGCGCACCCGAAGTGCCCGGAGCTTGGCCAGCAGCGCGAGCGCCTCGAATCCGCCCGACGAGAGACCGATCGCCCGCTGGCTCGTGCCGATCCCCTCTCGCAGAATCGTCCACCGCGCTTCACGCCCTTGCATTACCCCGACCAAGTATTGCAGCCCGCGCACCCGGGCATAGAGCAGGGTCGCCTCGTAGCCGCCCCCATCGACGAGCGGCACCAGAAGTTCGCCCGCGAGGGCACACTGCTCCCAGGCATCATCCTGCCGATAGAGTTGTCGCCTGAGCGGATCCCCCAGCGTTCGTGCCAACCGATATCGCGCCATCGCGACCTCAAAGCGCAGCGCCGGATTCTCCTCCGCCCCGATCCGCAGCGCATCCAAAGACTCGATCGCCCGATCGACAATGGCCGCACGAGCCGCCGTCGAGCCCGCCATTGACGCGAGCATGCCGTCCAGATCCTCGACCACCCAGCCGGTGAACTCCCGCAACAGGTCGAATCTCTCGCTGGCCACCCCGCGGCTTCGCTCGGCCTCGACGCTCTTGCGCCACACACCGCCGACTCCGCCGATCAATAGCAACACAGCGACAAGCCCGAGCCCAAAGAGAACAGGGCTCCGGCGAACGCAGAGCACCGCCCGGCGCCTCGCGGTCGCAGGGACCGCCACAACCGGTCGACCCTCCACAGCCCGTCTCAGATCCGCCGCCAACTCCCCGCCCGATTGGTACCTCGCCTCCGGGTCCGTCGCCACTGACTTTGCGATCACCGCCGCAAGCTCGCGCCCAACGCCGTCCACGCGAGCGGGCAACTCACCAGCCTCGCGCTTCACAGCCGCGGCCTTGTCCCACTCCATCCCCGCCACGTCGACCGGAGGCACGCCGAGGACCAGCTCGTGCAGCATCGCGCCCAACGCGTACACGTCCACCCTCACATCGACCACCCCGTCGAACTGCTCGGGCGCCATGTACGCCGGAGTGCCCCCGGGTGCCGCCAACGCGTCGGTCGTCACCGCCGCGATCCCGAAATCCAGCACCCTCGCCCGCCCCTCCTCGTCCACGAGCACGTTGCTCGGCTTGAGATCCCGGTGCACGATCAGGTTCGCGTGCGCGTGCCGCACTGCATCGGTGATCTCCGCGATCATCCGTGCCGCCTCGCCGGGACCCCGCGTTCGCTCGCTCCACCACGCCCCGAGCGTCCGCCCTTCAATAAGCGGCATCACCAGATACGCGTGGGCCATCCCCCCGCTGCTCGCGATCTCGCCGGCGTCCCGCACCGGAACGATCCCCGGATGATCCAGCCTCGCCAGCAGGCGCGCCGCGCGCGCCCCGACTGTCCCCGCCACGATCGGAGAGCCAACAACCTTGACCGCCAGCTTCCGCCCCGTCTCCACATGCTCGCCCCGGTAGACGTGGCTATTCACCCCCTCCCGCAGCACCCCCTCGATCCGCGCACGCCCCAGCATCCGCCCCACCTCAAGGCGCGGCGTCTCCAACGCCCCGAACGAGATCACAGGCACGGGCGCCGCGCTCTTCTCCAGGCCCAACACCAAACGCTCGGCCAGAACCGCCAGCTCACGGTCTTCACACTCGCTGATCAGCCTCGAGCGATCCGCATCTGCGAGTTCGAGGAGTTGCTCGAACAGCGCCCGGCTCCGTCGGGCCCGCTCCAAGGCCTCGGGATCTTCAAGATCGATCCACAGCATCAAAGAACCCATGCGCAGTGCCGGCCTGACCCGGACACCGACCTCGCCAGTGATCCCACCAATCGTCAGTCTTCGCCCAGAAACTCCGCCAGCCACGCCCTCGCGAACACCCAGTCCCGATCCACAGTCCGGGTCGTCACGCCCAGCACCCCAGCGATACTCCGGCTCTCAAGGTCGCCGAACAGCTTCATCTCCGCAACCCGCGCGGCCCGCTCATCGATCCGCGCCAACTTCCCTAGCGCCTCATCGAGCACGAGGACGTGATCGAGCACGGTTCCGTTGGCATCCCGAGTCGACGCCTCCGAGCCATTGAGCGCCTCGTGCCCACCATCGCGTTTCTTCGCCCGCCGCCGTCTCGCGGCGTCCACGAGCGCCCGCCGAGCCGCACGCGCCGCCGAGCCAAAGAAATGCGCCCGATTCTCCCAGCGCTCGGCTCCATCCAGCCGCAGCCACATCTCATGCACCAGGCTCGTGACCGTGTGCTCGGGCCGCCTTCCCAGCGCCCCATCCTCGCGCAACATCCGCGAGGCCAGCGTCCGCAACTCGCTGTACACACGTTCCAACGCCGCGTCATCGCCCGACGCGTTGACCGCTCGCGTAACTGTTCCGGGCGTATCTTTCATCCCGCCACATCCTACCGAATCCCTACCGCCCGAGCAACCTTCTCTCTGAGCGGTCACGCCCCGGACACCAAAGGTTTCCCCAGATTGCAGGAGATTCGCACATCTCCTGTCTCAGGGAGATGCCGCCGACGCATGAAGATCGTGGGTGGGCGGTTCGTTCAGGTCCAAACAGAGAACAAGAGAGAGGGGAATCCAGTGTCCAGCCAGTGCCGCGTGGCCAAAGCCTGCCTCTTCGGCGGCACCCTGCTCGCCGCCGGGCTCGCCCACGCCGACGGCGTGACGCTGGTCCAGTCGCCTTCGAGCGGCATATATGGCAACGCAAGGGCGCTCGCGTACAGCCGAGCCGGCGGCAGGGTCGACGCGTACGGAGCCGACAACGCTGGGCTGGGTGTGAGTTACAGCGCAACCGTAACCTTCGCCCACGCAGAAGCCCAGACATCGCCGACCCTGCTTCGCGTCCAAGGCAGCATAAACGCTTCCTATGCCGCCGGGGGGTATGGCGTTGCGTTCCAGTACTTCGAGGTCAGCACGGCCTTGACTGCGCAGATCAACTGGGATGCCCGAACGACGGGTTCGTTTGGGGCGATTTTCAATGTCCAGTCTTGGAACGTCGCGGATAACGGCTGGAATAGCGTCCAGAATCGAAACGTCTCGCGTTCGGCAGGCTCTCAGTCGATCATCTTTGACGCCAACATAATCTATCGAACATGGTTCGCTGTCAACTCCAACATCGGTGGCGGTGGGACACACGACAACTGGGGCGAGTTCGACTTCGCACCAGCCAGCATCCCCCTGCCCTCCGCCGCCACCCTCGCCCTCGCCGGCCTCGGCCTGGTCGGCGTCCGACGACGACGAGGATTCGATGGAGAGAGCCCTGGCGGGTCTGTTTCTCGCCTGAGGAGGATTGATGTCTAACGCACGACAAGGAATCACCGCCTGCCTCTTCGGCGGCACCCTCCTCGCAGCGGGGCTCGCCCACGCCGATGGCGTGACGCTGGTCCAGTCGCCCCTAGGTACCGGTGTCGGTACCTATGGCTATGCACGGGCGGTCGCGAATGATTTCACCCGCAACGGTTACCAGTCAGTTGATCGAAGCGGCTTCGACACAGTCGGACTTGGCGTGAGCTACGTTGCGACGCAGGGATACGCTCACGCGGAATCGCAGACTTCACCCACCCTGTTCCGGGTTGAGGCGAGCACTACGGCACCGGACAACTTCGGCTTCCAAGTCATCGGGTACGCACTCGCCTTTCAGTTCTTTGACGTCAGCGCAGCCCTGACCGCCCAACTCAGCTGGGACGCTCGGACCACCGGATCGAGTGCTGCCTTCATCCAGGTTGATTCCTGGAACATCTCAACGAATAGCTGGGATCTTGACTTTTCTCGCGATGCTTCGAATACGGCTGGCTCGCAGGCCTTCACATTCGACCCGGACACGATCTACCGGACCCGGTTTTCCTTCGCAACAAGCAACGATCCAAACGGAGTCGGTACGGTCGACAACTGGGGCGAGCTCGACTTCGCCCCAGCGAGCATCCCCCTGCCCTCTGGTTCCGCCCTCGCCCTCGCGGGCCTCGGCGTGATCGGAGTCCGACGACGACGATGATCCGACTCGATACGACCTGACCAATGGATGCCCGGCCAGTGGTGAGCCGGGCGTTCTAATTGCGCGCCAAACGCCCGTTGTGCCAACCCCGCCTCTCCGATCACCCTGATCCCCCCCGCCCGCACCCAGACTACAGTTCCCGTATCACGAAGGAGCAGACCATGGGATTCCCCCTCTTATCCCTCGCTGCGAGCCTCTGCGTCGCGGCCAGCCAGCCCGACGCCGGTCCCCGCCAAGCCCTTCCCACCGACTCCCCCCGCAACATCATCCTCATCATCGGCGACGGCATGGGCACCTCCCACATCGCCGCCGCCTCCCAGTTCCGCCACGGCACCGACGCCGGACTCCGCATGGAGTCCATGCCCATCACCGGCCTCATGAAACACCACGCCGCCGACGCGATGATCACCGACTCCGCCGCCAGCGCAACCTCCATGGCCACCGGCCTCAAAGCCGACAACGGCGCGATCGGAATGACGCCCGACGGCGAGCGCCGCACCACCATCGCAGAGGCCGCCGCCGACCAGGGCCTCTCTGTCGGCGTCATCACCAACACCTACGTCTTCGACGCCACCCCCGCCTGCTTCCTCGCCCATGTGCCCAGCCGGAGCCACTCCGTCGCCATCATGGCCCAGATGGTCCAATCCGACGCCGCGCTCATCGTCGGCGGCGACCCGGACTACATCCTCAACGACGGACGCCGACTCTCCAGAGAGCAGCGCCCCGCGTGGTCCGCCATCCCGCAGTTCGCTTCCCAGGGCGGGCGGCGCATGGACCTCAATCCGCCAACCCCGCTCTTTCCCGACGACCAGCCCGTCATCATCCTCTACCCCGCGCGCGACGACACCAACCAGACCTTCGGCCCGCCCCTGGTCGATATCGTGACCCCCGCACTTCAGCGCCTCGCCAAGGACCCCGACGGCTTCCTGCTCATCGTCGAATCCAGCGACTCGGACAAGGGCGCCCACGCCCACGACGCCGGCAGAGTCATCACCGGCGTGCTCGAGCTCGACGACGCCCTCGAACCCATCCTCGAGTTCGTCCGCGCCCGCGACGACACCCTCGTCATCGTCACCGCCGACCACGAGACCGCCGGCCTCACCGTCGCCGGCGGCTCAGGCAGCAACCTCGACATCCGCTGGTCCACCGGCGGCCACTCGCTCGAATGGGTCCCCGTCTTCGCCGAGGGCACCGGTGCCCATCGCTTCAGCGGCGTCATCGACAACACCGACATCGCCAAACACATCGCCGACCTGCTCAACCTCCAAGGCGTCGGCGACATCATCGAGTAGCCAAAGGAGGCCCTGGCGCAAGCCTGGGCTCTTCTTGGTGGGACCGCCATCCCCGCCGCCCATCGTGCAGCGACACAAAGCACAAGATCGGCTCCTCCTCTCCGTGCCTCCGTGTCTCTGTGGTGAAGTCCCATCCCCAGATGGCCGCAAGGCCCTAGCCCCCCGCCACACCCCGCGATCTCCGCTCCCTCACCAACCCCACTGTCCGCGCCACCGCCCCCTCAAGATCATCGTTCACCACGAACTCGTCGTACACCTCCCCACCCTTGGCCTCCTCGATCTCGCGCGTCGCCTCGCGGAACCGCTTCTGGATCGTCTCCTCGTCCTCACGCTGTCGCGACCGCAGCCGCTGCAACAGCTCCTCCGGGCTCGGCGGCAGCACAAACACCCCGAACATCCCCTCCACCTTCTCCTTCACCTGCTCGCCGCCGCGCACGTCGATCTCCAAAATCATCAACCCCCCGCGCGCCAGCGTCTCCTCCACCGCCCGCCTCGGCGTCCCATACCGCGCTTCAAACACCCCCGCCCACTCCAGCAACTCGCCGGCCTCTACCATCCGGTCAAACTCCGCCTCATCCACGAAGTGGTAATCCACCCCCTCGCGGTCCTCGGGCGCCTTCGCCCGCGTCGTCACGCTCACGCTGAAAACAGCGTCATCGAACGCCCTCTCCACCTCGCGCGCAATGGTCGTCTTCCCCGCCCCGCTCGGCCCCGATATCACCAGCAGCAATCCACTCATCACGCTCAGGGTACGCTCATCCACCCCGCCATCCGTCCATGCCCCATTTCCCCA
Source organism: uncultured Phycisphaerales bacterium (assembly GCA_965371965.1). GTDB lineage: Bacteria > Planctomycetota > Phycisphaerae > Phycisphaerales > UBA1924 > S146-42. The sequence continues at coordinate 8,096 of CBDVAM010000056.1, read as the reverse complement.
ACGGGGCGGTGGAATCCTGCCGCCTATCGCCCCAGGCGATACAGATGAGACCTGGGGTGGCGGGCGTCCCGCCCGCAATCGCCCAAGGCGATACCGCTCCACCCACGTCGAACCCATATCCCGCAAGCCCCTACAACTCAAGGACCCACCCGGAGCATCTCATGCGCATCTCACTCCTGACCACCCTGACGCTCCTCGCCCTTCCCGCTTGGGCCTCACCCCCCATCTTCCAGGACCTCGATTTCACCACTGCCCTCGACAAGGCCGCAGACCAGCGCCTCCTCATCGTCGACGCCACCGCGCAATGGTGCGGCCCCTGCAAAAACATGGACCGCACAACCTGGATCGACGCGGGGCTTGTCAGCTATCTCGAAGAGCACGCCATCGCCATCCAGTTCGACGTCGACGAGCACCCCGACCTCGCCGAGGAACTCCGAGCGTTCGCTCTGCCCACCATCATCGCGTTTAAGGACGGCGAGGAGGCCGACCGCGTCGTGGGCTACAAGACCGCCTCCCAGATGATCGAGTGGCTCGACCACGTCCGCGAGGGTGTGAGCACCATCGACCTGCTCCGCGAGCAGGTGGGCAAGACCAACTGGCGAGGCAAGCCGAATATCGACGCCAGGAAGAAGCTCGCCTACGCCCTCTTCATCGCCGGCGAGCACGACGACGCCACCGGGCACTACGCCTGGCTTTGGGACAACATGCTTGAGTTTGAGCCCGGCCAGCGCGGTGTCCGCCGTTCCTTCATGGCCGGCGATATCGCCGAACTCGTCCAGGCCCACGAGCCCGCCCTCGCCCGCTTCACCGATATCCGCGACCGCACCCAAGCCGCCCTCGAGCATTCGCCAGGCTGGGACCTGCTCAAGGACTGGCTCACGCTCAACGACATCGTCGCAGACCCGGGCGCAACCCTCGCCTGGATCGACCGCGTGCTCGCCCAGGATGGCGGCTTCGACACCATCAAGAAAGTCGAGTTCATGGTCGACGACCTGCTCATCGACCAGGGGCGCTACGACATCACCGGCCGCCTGCTCGACGACCCCCTCGCAGCCCTCCGACGAGACCACGAACTCGCCGGCAAGACGAGCATGGTCGTCAGCATCATCATCAACGATGACTCGCGGGCAAACCTCCGCGACTCGCGCCTGCGTCGATTCCGCTACCGGGCCGCAGTCCTGCACGCCGCGGCTCTCGCCTCGGGCAACCCAAACACGGCCTGGAAGCTCCTCGACGAGATTTTCCTTCTCGAAGACTCGATCCCCATGCGCACCCAACTCGTCCGCCACGCCCACGCCGCCGGCGTCCTCACCGACCGCCACCTCGCCCTGCTCTATCCCGACCGACTTGAAGAACACGCCGACCTGATCGAAGAAATCAACAACGCCGAGGACGAGTAGAGGCCCCGGCGCAAGCCTGGGCTCCCGACGTACCATTGGATCATGGATATGCCATTGCCAATAGGAATGCAGCTCATAGAGGCGTTGGGCATCGAGCCCATACGTCTCCAGCCAGCGGCTCTTGTGGCCGGAGCTATCGTTGCCGTCGTTGTGTTCGGGATTCGACGCCGAACGAAACGCGGATCATGCAGGTTCTGCGATTATTCACTGGCAGGCCTAGAGGAAATCGTCGTGTGCCCCGAGTGCGGCCGTCCGCGTTCTGGTGCCCGAGCTTGGGACACTTGGGCACCGATAACGCACATCGCTTTGTTAGCGACGTCTTTGTTGCCGCCCCTGGCTTCCTTTGTCCTGGTGGCGATCCAACGGTCTGTGTACCGCTCGCATGATATTAATATATTGTCAGCAATCACTACCGATGCAGGTATCTGGTTGCTAAGCACAGTGGGGTCATTTGGCCTGATGTTGGTTCATGCTCTCTTCCTTATCAGGCTAGGCGGACGGAGGCTCGGCATGCGGTGGATTGTTCCTTTACTAATTCTTGCTGTCGTCGGAAACGCATTCGCGTACCGAGTGACATTACTTTCAGCCGTTCTGATCAGCTCATGAGGCGGCTCGGATGAGAAGGCGGGCTGCCCGTGCTTACGGGTATGCCAAGCGGATAACTGGATGAATCTGGCAATTGCACCACACGGAACAGCGGCATCCCGCCACCGATCGCCGCAGGCGATACTCCCCGGCAGGACCGGCATCCCTGCCGGTCATCGCGCAGCGATACGCAACTCCTCTTACACCACAAGATGCGCCGGCGGCGTCATCTCCTCATCAACCTTCTCTCTCGCCGCCTCCTCCGCCGGATCATCCACGCTGAACAGCCACACCTCGTCGTTCACCTGCGCCTGCAGATGCACCGGCCGCCCCCACAGCCGGCGCAGCGCCTTCAACACCTCTAAAGCCTTGCCCACCTCGATCTCCACCCCCGACCACTTGTGCGCCAGGTACAGCTCCCCCCGATTGCGATAGTTCGCGTCCGCAACATAGATGAACGGCTGGCCCATGTTCGTGATCTGATACAGCAGCGTCTGCTTGATCCTCTGAAAATCCCGCGTCACGATCCGAAGCTCGCCCGTCCCGGGATCCCTCCGATAGTGGTACATCTTGAGCCGCTCGACAAACTCCGGCGTCATGAACTCATCAATAAAGTTCACGTCGTTGTAGATCCGCCGGATCTCGAAGATCTTCTCCCGCCCCTTCATGCTCTTGTCATCGAACGCCTTCTTGGCCCCGATAGAGTCCAGGTCCTCCCACGCCGGGCCGTGCTGGCCCTTGTCCCACCGCCTCTCGATGTCCTTGAACATCTCCACGCCGATCTTGTACGGGTTGAACCCGCCGGGGGCCATGTACACAACGCCCGAGTGCTGCTCGGCGTAGTCGATAATCTCTGCCGCCTGCACGAAGTGTTCGGTCATCAGCTTGCTGTGCCAGTACGTCGCCCAGCCCTCGTTCATCACCTTGGTCATCGCCTGGGGCGCGAAGTAGTACGCCTCATCGCGGATCAGCGACAGAATGTCCTGCTGCCACTCCTCCAGCGGCGCGTGCCGCATCAAGAACAGCAGCACGTCCCGCGTCGGCTCGCTCGGCACCGCCTCGCTCGCCTCCGCCTCCGCCTCATGCGCGGCCCTCTGGCGGTCCATCTCCTCCTGCGGATTGATGAACGGGTCCATGTAGTCCTTCGCCGGCAGCTTGTCGGGCTCGAACCCGTCCTTGGCAGGTTCCACATGCGCCCGCCCATGCTCACGCTTCACGAATACCGAGTGCGGATCGATCAGGTGCTCGATCGTCATGCAGTCGTCGATGAACCGCTCGACCTTTTCCAATCCCACACGATCGGCGTGCCGACGCACCCGCATCGCGTGGTTCGCCATCTCGTTCATCATCTTGCGATCGGTCCTGGAGAACCACAGGTTGTTCTTGAAGAAATCCGCGTGCCCGTACACATGCGCCATCACCAGCTTCTGGTCCAGCACGCTGTTGGATTCCTGGAGATACGCGTAGCACGGGTCGTTGTTGATCACCATCTCGTAGATGCGACCCAGCCCGTACGCGTCGCGCTTGGAGATCTTCTCGTACTCCATCCCCCAACGCCAGTGCGGATATCGGACCGGAAAACCCCCGAACGCCGCGATCTGGTTCATCGTGTCGAAGTCCAGGACCTCGAACACCACCTCGAAAAAATCCAGCCCATACTCCATGGCCTTGGCTCTAATTGCCACCATGTGAGCCCTGAGATCCGCCGACAGATCCGTGTTGGCGATTCCTCGCTGCATCAAGCGTTCATCGGCACACCAAAGGCCCGCCGACAACCCAAAACCATACGTCCAAAACCCGACCGCGTTCGAACCGTTCCCAGAGCGGGGCGGTGGCATCCTGCCGCCGATCGCCGCAGGCGATACAAATCACCCGCCAACATCAAAGAACAGGGGTGGCGGGCGTCCCACCCGCAATCGCCGCAGGCGATGAGGCAGCATTGACTACCAACTCATCACGCCCCAACTCACAGCACAACCACCAGCACAAACGCCGCCAGCACCACCAAGATCACTGCGACCACCCACTTGGGCACCCCCGTCTCATCCCGCCGGAACGCGTACCCGCACGCCTGGCAGATATCGCTCTGGTCGTAGACCAAAGAGCTGCACTCCGGGCATGTACGAAACTCATCGCCGAACCGCTCCAGATCAGCCTCGCTCGGCCCCTCGGGATCTTCCTGCCACTCATCCATGGCCCAATCGTAGAGCCCGCTCGCCTGTACACGCAGAGAGTCTTTCCAGCCGATGACCCAGCCATGATCCGATCGCTCGCCACCATCTTGATCGCAACACTCCTGTCCGCGTGCGCCCAGGATCCCTACCAGGATTGGCACCCCCTCGCCGCCACCCAGACCAGCCCGAGCCCTGAGCCCGCCTCGCTCGACGCCTCCTGGCAGACCATCGCCCACAGCCGCGAGGCCAGACCCATCCAGGCCACGACCCTCGGCACCGGCCCCACACGCGTCTACCTCATCGCCGGAATCCACGGCGACGAGCCCGAAGGACAACTCGCCATCGACGACATCGCCCGCGAGTTCCGGCCTGATCGACGCATCACTCTCCGCATCGTCGCCGACATGAACCCCGACGGCACCGCCGCCGACCGCAGAACCAACGCCCGCGGCGTCGATCTCAACCGCAACTGGCCCGCCAGCAACTTCAGCCCCTCCACCACTCGCGGCCATCGCCCCCTCAGCGAACCCGAATCCGCCGCCATCCACGACGACATGCTCGAGTTCGACCCCGACCTCGTCCTCGTCTTCCACTCCTCATCGAGGGTGTACACGCCATTTGTGAACTACGACGGCCCCGCCAGCGCCCTCGCCGAGACCTTCGCAAGCGCCGCCAAGCCCCACGCCCTGCACTGGGGCGTCGTTCCAACGATGGGCTACCCCACCCCCGGCTCGCTCGGCTCCTACATGGGCATCGACCGCGAAATCCCAATCCTCACGATCGAGTTTCAGCTCGGCCAAGCTCCAGACTCCGTCCGACGCTCAGCGCTGGCCGGTCTTGACGCAATCTTCGCCCAAGGGCGTACCGGCGCACGATTCGCTACAGGAAACTAGCGAGAACGTGCGCCGGTGACATGCTTTGAGTAGGGCCGTTGTGCGTGTGTACTTACCGTCTGCGGCGCGAAGCGACCACTCCCGCGAGGGCCAGCAACGCCATGGAAGCCGGCGCCGGGGTCACCTCGACCCGCACGCCACTCAGCGCGACCGTCGCGAGGCCTGTGAACCCGTCGGAGATCACGCCGCTCTGAAGGTCAACGCTCGTGCCCACGAACCAGCCGGGCGCCATGGTGCTGAACCCACCCTCAAACGCCATCACCAATCCGACTGGCGGCACAAATCCTATCCCCACCTCATCCAGCGGCGAGACGTGCAGCCACGAGTCGTCCGAACCGTTGGACATCGACGCGGACATCCCCACGATGCTGGTGTTGGCGAGTTCCCACTCGGTCTCAGAGTTGTTCCCGATCTTGTGCGAAACAAAGAGCTTCTCGACGGTGAAGTTCACCGAAAAGACCCGCCCCTCGCCCACGCCCAGCTCGATATCGTCAGCAGACTCCTCTGTCCCAAAGCCCGCCTGGAGAATCACATGCTGGTTTCCATCTTCATCCCAGGCGTAGAGATCCGACAGCGTGGCCGGCTGGGCCATGGCGTTGGTGATCGTGATGATGTCTCCCGATGCAGTGCCCGCGAGCACCGCGACAGCCGAGACCCCGCCGACCAACTTCCAAACGTTTCTGTGATTGCGCATGTTCTGGCTCCTTGTTGAGTTTCGAGCCAATGACCATGGCCCTCCTTTCAAACGACACCAGGCCGGAATCACTCACGCGCCGAGGCCAGACTCTGCTAGGCTCGGATAATGCGGACCTTCCTAGTACTCTGTGCCTCGCTGGGCCTTGCGCTCACGCCCGCAAACGCCCAGCCCCCCAACATCGTCCTCATCGTCGCCGATGACCTGGGCTACAAGGACCTCGCCTGCTATGGCAGCGAACTCCACCGCACGCCGCGGATCGACGCCCTCGTCGCGCAGGGCGTGCGTTTCACCGACGCCTACGCCAACGCTCCCAACTGCGCCCCCAGCCGCGCCAGCCTGCTCACCGGCCTGTACACGCCCCGACACGGGATCTACACCGTCGGCTCATCCGCCCGCGGCAAGGCCCAGAACCGCAAGCTCATCCCGATCGAGAACACGACGGTTCTCGCAGACGAGCACGTCACCCTCGCCGAGGTCCTGCAAGCCGCCGGCTACGCCACCGCGAGCATCGGCAAGTGGCACCTGGGCGAAGATCCGCGCACCCAGGGCTTTGATATCAACCTCGCCGGCGACGCCAAGGGGCACCCGCCCACATACCACAGCCCCTATCGCATCCCCACGCTACCCGACGGCCCTGAGGGCGAGTATCTCACCGACCGCCTGACCGACGAGGCCATCGGGTTCATCGAAACGAACGAGAATCGCCCATTCTTTCTCTACCTCTCCCACTTCGCAGTGCACACGCCCATCCAGGCGCCCGCCGATTTGCTCGCCGAGCAGCGCGAGCGCAAGCGCGAACTCCCCGGCTTGAAGCCCGCCTACGGCGCGATGGTCGAGAATCTCGACACGAACATCGGACGCGTCCTCGACACGCTCGACGAGTTCGACCTCCGCGAGCGAACCATCGTCGTCTTCTTCTCAGACAACGGCGGGCACGGCGCATACGCCGACCACACGCCCCTGCGCGGCTCCAAGGGCATGCTCTACGAGGGCGGCATCCGCGTCCCGCTCATCATCTCCTGGGCAGGACACATCGGGTCGCGCGAGGATGCATCACCGGTCATCGGTACCGACCTCACGCCCACACTCCTCGACCTCGCGGGCATCGCGCATGATCGCGCCCTCGATGGCGTCAGCCTCAAACCACTGCTGCTGCGAGGCGAGCCGCTCGACGAACGCCCAATCTTCTGGCACTTCCCGGCCTATCTCGAGGCCTATCGAGGCATGGACATGCCCTGGCGCACCGCGCCCGCCGGCGTCATACGGCTGGGAAACTTCAAACTCATCGAGGTCTTCGAGACCGGTACCCTTGAGTTGTACAACCTCACCACCCCTACCGAGACCGTCGATCTCGCCGAGAACAACCCAACGCTCACCGCAACACTGCACGCCCAACTCAAGGCTTGGCGCGACGCCACCAACGCACCCGTCCCCACCGAAGTCAACCGAGCCTTCAAGCCCGATTCCCAATAGCTCTCGTGTCCCGCCCCCACAATAATGCCGGGGGGGCCACGCCCTCCGGTTCACTGGAAGACGCTGACGACAATCGCTACCGCCAGTGGCAGGAGCGGAGGCCCGATCCAGCACGCCAACGCGATAACTGCTCTCTGGAACTCGCCGAGCGACGCGTACCAGTCCCGCCGCGCCCACAACATGAACATGGCAAGCCCAACGGCGAGGACAAACGGCGCTATGACCCACCCACCCGTATTGCCATGCCCCGTTATCTCAACGATGGCTACGACTAGGAGAATCCCGACCAAAATGACAAACCAAACTACGAGCCCGCTCAACGCCCCCAAAACACCCCAGGGAACGCGGCGCGCCTCTTGGAGCGGCCACTCAAACTCCACCCCACACTCCGGGCACAATCCTGCAGCCAACCCGTCGAGGTCATACCCACACGCGGGACATCGCGTCTCACGTTTGCGCTTTCCCAACGCGAGATCCTCCCAGGCCCAAGTCCCCGTATCACCCTCTCACTAACCCATCTCCCCGCTTCCCCACTTCGTCTCTCCGTCTCTCCGTCTCTCTGTCTCTTCGTCTCTTCCCCTACCCCAGCGCCCTCTCAATCACCGCCATCCGCACCGCAACCCCATTGGCAACCTGCCGCGTAATCAAACTCCGCGCTCCATCGGCGACCTCACTATCAATCTCCACCCCCCGATTCATCGGCCCCGGGTGCATCACAACCGCCCCATCCTTCATCCGCCCGGCCCGCTCCACCGTCAACGCATACCCCGCCCGATACGCCCCGACAGAACCCGCGGCGCCCCAACGCCCCCCGCCGGGGGGGGGGGGGGGGGGGGCGGCGGGGGGGGGCGCCGCCCGCCCCCCGCCCGCCCCC
>CBDVAM010000055.1:0-21589 GCA_965371965.1 uncultured Phycisphaerales bacterium | reverse complement strand
TGTCGATGGCGCCGTCCGGCACGCCGTAGTCCTGATCGTTCGGGTCGCCCGAGCCCGTCAGGTCGGCGACGTCGGTGTTGCCCGCCTGGAATTGGTCGAGGAAGTAAAAGAAGTCATCGGTATCAACCGCCCCGTTGGGCACGCCGTACTCCTCGTGATTCGGATCAGCTGAGCCGGTGTAATCCGCCGCGCAGGCTGTTTCGATGATGGTGAGGCCGGGGGCGACGTTCGAGCGGCTGCCGTTCAAGGCACCGAGGGCATAGACATACGGCTCTTCCGCAAGCATCTCTGTGTAGCTCGTAAGCCTCTCGCTGTGCATCAACCGCGACGGCGGCAGCTCGCCCACATCAAAGACCTCCAGCGACGCATATGGGGGCTTGCCGGCAACATACGCACGCGGTCCCTGCACTGAAATCGCGGTGCGTCGCCCCCGGTGAAGCCCGATTCGGAAAGGGTCTGTTGGATCGGTGGCGTCCACGATGTAGAAGCCTTGGATGCCCGGATCGGTATCGGCGTCGGCGATATACAAAAAGCCATCTTGCTCATCTATGCCTCCCCCTTGTAGCCAACCGCCAAGGTGAAGATCATACTCCGAGTCGACCACCGGACGGGTTGGATCTGTCTGATCGATAATCCAGGGTTGACCATCACTGTTGTGCGTGAGCGTAATCGGGTGTCCATCACTCTGTGCATTTCGGCGCAGAACCATATCCGCTGGAAAATTCGCAGTCGCAATGGATCCGATCTCCACGATCGCAGATGGATCGGTGACATCGTAGTTGGTGAGATAGGCCGTGCCGTTGAGCGGCTTGTTACCGAGGTGAGCAATAATCCTTTTGGGGAGCAGATCAGTCGAGAGCGCAAGGCCTCTCGCAGAATACGTTCGGGGCAGTTTGAAATCACCAAGAAAGGCAGGGTTCTCCGGGTCGCTTACATCGATGACCTCGAGAGAGCCCACCTCGTTGACATTACGGGGGTTATGGCCGGTTGCGAGATAGATATGATCTTCGTGGTAGGCGATGCCGAGGTTTGGTCGGTGCCAGACTCCCGTAGAGAACGGTGTCTTATAGACGCCGAGTGCACGCGGTGCGCGCGGATTGGAAACATCGACCACCGTAAATCCATGATGCGCGTCCGAGACGTAGAGTAGATCTCCTACCTTGACGAGTCGGCTCAAGAAGGCCGGGGAGTGGTAGCTTCCGAGGCGATGTATGTTCGAGGGGTCGCTCGTGTCGGCAAAGACCAAACCTTCGCCCCAGTCGAGCAAGTACGCCCTGTCTGATGCTAACTGAATTCCGCGCGCCTGGTCCCCAAGCTCAACGTGGGCCAGCAACGTCGGGTTTGCCGGGTCTGTGGCGAAGTCGATGACAAGATAGTCTTCCTCCGTGTTTGCCACCCACACGATGCTCTTGTGCACAGCAATATCCATGATTCCCTCGATATTTCCGCAAGACGAGCATTCAATGACAAATACTCCCACTTCTGTCGGATCTTCCGGGTCGCTCACGTCGAGCATTCTGACGAAAGAAAGCTCGTCACCATCCCTGGGCCGAGTCGCCACATAAGCATAGTTACCCTCGATGGCTACGCCTCGGAAGCGACCGGGAAAGCCCCCAACAAAGCTTGGGTTCTGGGGATCATCCGAGAGGTCGTAAATGCTAAACTTGCTGTCAACCCTCTCCACTACATACATCAGGTCTCCAACGATGACGAGCTCACCGGGATATCCTCGAGGGAGTACAATCCCATAGTCAGGACCAAGACGCACCGGCGCCTCCGGGTTGGCGATGTCATATGCGAAGAGCGAACCACCGTTATCACGCACATACGCGATATTCTGGTAGAGATTGACGTCGCGGGGTTGGTCGAGGTTTCCTCTATCCTCTATACTTCTTGTGTACCACACCAGACGTAGATCTGTTGGGTCTGAGACATCGACGACACAAAAGCGATACGGTAGGTACGTTGTCGCAATATACGCATAACCGTCGCGTACTTCGAAGCTATGCACCGCCATGATGAGATTGATCGAGCCGATCTCGACAGGGTTGGACTCATCGGAGATGTCGAGAACAACAAATCGCTGGCCGGAGCCGATGTAGGCGATGTCACCCTCGACCTGGATGTGGTTCACCGGCCCGCCCCATCCGCCGATCGGATCCAGCCGCCACGCCGACGGCTGGGCCCAAGCCGTGGATGTGTTCGCGAGGACGGCCAGCGCCAACACAGCGAGTGGAGCCGTCCGCCAAGAGGCAACGCAACGACAGCAACGACTGAGAGCAAGGATCATGGCTCTTCTCCTGAACATTCCTCGACTCACGGACACCAAATGACGAACAGCAGCGCCGGCATGCTCACCTCACGGCTGATACGCCTTCACCGGGCACTCCAGGCGCGTGATCTCGGCGCTCTCCATCGAGTAGGTATCCACCCACTCCAGCCCCGGCGTGTAGATATGCAGCGTCACCAGACACGTTCCCTCGGGCTCATAGTTGGAAATCTGGTGGATGTCGGCGTCCTGGCTCACGCAGACCTCGCCGGCGGACATCTGCTGGCTCGAAATCGGACAGACCAGCCCGCACCTGGTCTTCTCGAAGATGGTCTCGGTCGCGGTGCCGCACATGACCTTGACGCCGCAGGTCGAGTTCGCGTGGTCGTGGATGCTGGATCGCTGCCCGCTCTTCCAGCACAGCGCGAAGGCCTGGTAGTGGTCGCCGGACTTGATGAGATTCCGCTGATAGCCGTCCTCGCCATAACACACCCACGGCTCGATGTCCTCGAAGGTCAGCTCGAGCCCGCGCAGCTTGATACCCAGCCCCTCGACCGTCGCCCGCTCTGTCAGGGCGTCGAGGTAGGAAATCAGATCGCTCAGTGCCGGCGAGCGGTTCGGTTGGATCACGTCGGGCCTCCGATGGGCTGATGGTGCTCGCCAGTGTACCAGAGAGTGCCCCTGGGACCAAGGAAATGGGGCTGGCGGGCCTGTGGTGCCGATTTGTGGGGAGTCAGCCCTTGTGCTGCTGGAACTTGGTGCCCGCCAGCACGCCGAAGGCCACGAACTGGCCGACCTCAAAGCCCTCGGCGGTCTGCCCGCGCTCGCTGGGCGTGCAATAGATCGGCATTCCCGCGTCCACGACGATCGCGTCGCCCTCGATCGCGATGATCCGACCCTGGATCCGCCTGGGCGAGCCGTAGACCGGCTCGACATAACAGCCGCCCGAATCCACGATATCGATCCGCCGAGCGGTGGCGTGGATGGTGCCGAGGATGCGTTTGCCGATGTCGCCGACGATCATCTGGCTGGCGTCCAGTTTGAGGCGGTAGTTGGTGTTGGGAAACTCGATGACGAGGTTGTGGTGGTGCCCGGCGACGACGGGCCCGAGCTCTGCGAGCACGCCGCGGGCGAGGGTCGGTTCGATCTTGGTCGTCGGCGAGGGTTGGATCATGGGGAATCGTAGGTGAGGGTCTGGGGTCTGGGGTCGAGGGTCTGGGGTCGGGGGTCGGGGGAGAGATGATTGGCTAGCGAGCGCTGGGAGTTGGGGCTTGCTCGAAGCTCGCGACGTCGACGGGCTGTCGCGGGCGGCTTCCCATCCGCAGAAAGTTGGCAAGCAGGCGATGGCCGGCGCTGGTCATGAAACTCTCGGGGTGGAACTGCACGCCGACGACCGGGGCCTTGCTGGCGTCGCCCCAGACCTTGCGAAGCCCCATCACGACCTTGACCGGCGCACCGTCAAGCTCATCGGTGCACCAGGCGCTGAGCACCCAGCCGTCCTGACCGGGCACTGGCGGCTCGGGCATCGACGAGGCCTCGATCACCAGCGAGTGATACCGCATCGCCTCGAACGGATTGTCGAGCCCGCCGAACACACCCTCGCCATCGTGGGAGATCATGGAGGTCTTGCCGTGCATGGGCGTGTGGTGCTGGACGACGCGCATGGCGTGGAGGTCGCCGATGCACTGATGGCCCAGGCAGACGCCGAGGACGGGGACGAGCCCCTCGAAGCGTTCGATGATTGCGCCGGAGATGCCGGCTTCCTTGGGCGTACACGGCCCGGGCGAGATAACGACGTGGCTGGGCCCTCGCCCATCGTCCAGAGCCGCGGCCTGGTCTGGCGTGATCTCGTCGTGGCGTTTGACGATGAGGTCCTCATCGATGCGGAGCGTGGGATCGACCTCGCCGAGACGGTGGACGAGGTTCCAGGTGAAGCTGTCGTAGTTGTCAATAAGGAGGATCATGGGTGAGGGTAGGAGGAGGGGGGGAGCGATTGAGGGAGAGAGCGAGAGAGAGAGCGAGAAAGGGAATGAGGGAATGAGGGAATGAGAGAATGAGCGAATGAGGGGAGGGCGAGAGAGCGAGAGAGGGGCGGCGGCATCTTGCCGCCGATCGCCGAAGGCGATGCCGACGAGAGACCGACGGGGCGCACGGCGAACGAGCCCGAAGCGCGAGCGAGGTTGGGTGCCTCACTCCGCCGGGGCGATGTCGTCGAAGGGCACCGCGTCCGCACACCCCGCGGCTTCGTACGCCCTGCGATCAATCCCAAGGTTCTTCGTCGTGCTCGCGTGCTCTCGCGGAAACGCCTCCGGCGTGCGGACGGTCAGCGCACCCTTGCCCGCCGAGATCGCCCGGCGGAGCAAGCCGCAACGGTCCTGCTCCGCCTCCTCGCCGAGCGACGCCAGCGCAATCGCCAGGTTGTACTGCGTCATCGCCCATTTCACAGGGTCGGCCTCGAGCGTGAAGACCTCCAACGCCGATTCGTACGCCGCGATCGCCTTCTGCAGGTTCTCGCCCCGATCGCCCGCCGGCAGGATCCGATACACGATCCCCAGGTTGTACTGCGTCATCGCCCAGTTCACGGGGTCAGCCTCGCGCGTTCTGACTTCCAGCGCCGATTCGTACGCCGCGATCGCCTTCTTGAGGTTCGCGCCACGATCGCCCGTCGGCAGACCCCCATACGCATTGCCCAGGTTGTTCTGCGTCCTCGCCCAGTTCACGGGGTCGGCCTCGCGCGTACTGACCTCCAACGCAGCCTCGTACGCCGCAATCGCACGCTCAATACTCGCCGAGTGATCGCCCGTGGGAAGGTCTATATACGCAGCGCCCAGGTTGTTCTGCATCAGCGCCCACTTTGCGGGATGGGCCTGGCGTGTGTAGACCTCCAGCGCGCCCTCGTACGCCTCGATCGCCTTGCCCAGGTTCGCCGACCGGTCGCCCGTGGGTAGGTTCTGATACGCAAGGCCCAAGTTGTTCTGCGTCATCGCCCAGTCGGGCGAGCCCTTCGCCATGAGATCCAGTGATCCCTTCAGGATCTCGATCGCCCGCAACTGGTGGTTCTCAATGCTTCCCAGGCGTGCGAATGTATGCGCAAGCGCGGCGTTGTTGCGGGCGGTGATGTCGTCGGGCCTGAGCACAAGGGCCTTCTCATACGGCTCGATGGCCCCGTCGAACTCGCCCGCGTAGTACCGGCGGTCGCCCTTGAGCGTGAGCACGTCGAACGCTTCCTGGATGGCCTTGCTCTCGATCTGTGCGATGAGCTTGTCGGCCTCGTCGAAGTCGCGGGCGATGATCGCCGCCCGGGCCCGCGTCTTGGCATCGCCGTATTCTTTGGCTTCTTCCAGCAGCGCGAGATCGGCGTCGGAGAGGGTCGCGTTCTCGCCGGCGTTCTTGAGGCGTTGATCGAGGACGCCCATCATCTTCGCAAGCTCGCGCTGTTGCTCGCTCAGCTCATCAACCTTGTCCTCGGTGCGCTTGGTTATCTCCTCGGTACGCGTCGTCGTCTCGTCGATGTTGGTCGTCTCTTCTTGCTGCTCGCGCTGTGCACGGGCACTTACCTGGGCTTGCTGCCACGCCGAGACGCCCACAACCGAAACACTCAACACGGCGAGCACAACCGCCAGCACCTTGCACACCCTGCGCCATCGGTCGCTGCGGATCACATGCTCGCGCTGTGCCACGATGCCGCCGTGGATCATCTTCGGTCGAAAGGCCGACCCCAAGACCCAGAGCGAGATGGTGACCGCCGCGACAGCCAGGGCCAGCAGCAGCGTGCTGATCTGCGAGATAACAACACTGATGCAGAGAAGAAAGACCCCGCCCAACGCCTCGTACCAGCCCTCCCTGCCCATGGTGGACAGGGACGATGGACGCAGCCACGCGAAAAACCCGGTCACGCGATTCTCTTATTGCCAGGGGGTTGCGTGTGGATCGATCGCAAGAAGCGACACACGCGGAGGGGGCCGACTATGGGCAGGCGGATCATAAGGAACTATACGGCTGTTGTACGTGGGTGGTAGGAGTGCTCGCTGGTAGGCCAGCGCGGCTGGGTGACGGGCGGTCCAGCGCGAGCTTGCGCTCGCGGCTCTGATGAGGACAAAGTCCCCTCGCCTACGCCGCCGAGTCGCGAACCGTCCCCGCCACCCCATCCTGGGTCACATAGAACAGCTCGGACGTGATCGGGTACGGCAGACGCCGGTAGTCCGAATCCACCCGCTTGCGAAGACGCTCGACGAAGTCGCCCGGCTCGCGGCTCAGCGCGACGAACATGTCGCGGCTGGGAGCGGCGACCAGAAAGTCGCCGCCGAACTGCGGGGCCAGACGGCTGAACAGGCCTGTGAGCAGGAGCCTCGCGGCGTCGTAGCCGTCCTGCTCGGAGACGATGGCCGCGGTCCCGCCGTCCTTGGATTCGACGATGCGGACGTGCAGGCTGGGCTGGTAGCGTTCGAGATTCGTCCGCGCGATCGGCTCGAGATCCTCCACCTGCAGCTTCCAGCGGATCACCTGCTCGGAGGTGACGCTGACGGTGAGGTGCGGCAGGTCGATGACAAAGACGATGACCGTGCCGTTGACGAAGGGCACATGGGCGACGAGCTCGCGATTGAGGTGATCGAAGATGCTCTCGGGCTGGATGCGGGGCATGATCCGGTCCCGCGCGAGTTCCCATGGCATCTGTTCGATCTGCATCGTGTCACTGGTAAACATCTGCTCGAGGTAGTGCCCGGCGATCTCGCTGCCACGCTCGGGATCCTGGCGCACCATCCGGAACAGGTTCTCCAGGTCCATTCGTCTGCCATCGACCAGCAGTTCTCGCGGGCCAACGAGCTGGATCTCGGCACTGGGCTGCAACTGGCGAACCAGATCGACGACGACCTCGGCGAACGCTTCGGGCTCAGCGGGCATCTCGGACATCGCTCATCTCCCTCTCTGTGGGGGACGCGACGCTGACTAGGTAAAAACCCCCGCAGGGGGCCGCCTCGCAGCCTCTCGTCCGGCCTAGATCCGGATCGGCGGTGACTGCCCGGGAATGCAGATCAAGGGCACGAATCACGCCCGCAAGAGGGCCGATCCCGACGGACGACCGTTGCTCACGGCAGAATCGGCCCGAGCCGCGCCTTACCGGGTTGTCGGGCTTGGCGTATGCTGAATAGACGGCTACGATCGTTGTCAATCTCGCCAGACCAGCAATCGCGTTCTCCCCTCGCTGGGGGACGCAGGGAGGATCAAGCGTGACCGAATCGGAGATCGAGGCAAAGGTCATCGATATTGTCTGCAAGCAGATGGGTGCCGATGGCGCAGAAGTATCGCGTGAGACGCGATTCGACGAGGACCTCAAGGCCGACAGCCTGGATCAGGTCGAGCTCATGATGGATTTCGAGGATGCGTTCAACACCTCGATCTCCGATGAGGACGCCGAGCAGATCAAGACCGTCGGGAACGCCGTCGAGTTCATCTCGAAGAACAACGGCTCGGCGGGCTGAGTTCGCTCATCCATATGCCCGACTCATCCACATCCCGCCTGGTCATTACGGGTATCGGCACGGTGACCAACATCGGACCCGATGCATTGTCGACTTGGGAGGCGATGCGCGAGGGCCGGTCCGGCATCAGCACGATCGAAGGCGATGTATTCGAACGCTTCGGGCACCACAACTGGCGGGTGACCATCGCCGGTCAGGTCAAGGGCTGGGATCCTTGTGACCAGGGCGGCTTCGATCGAAGAGACCTTCGCCGATACGATCGCTGCACGCTGCTGGGGCTTTCCGCGGCTGCGCAGGCCGTCGAGGACTCGGGCATCGACTTCGATCGCGAGAACTCCGAACGTTGCGGCGTCATCGTCGGCTCGGGGATCGGCGGGATCGGCACGATCGAAGAGATGCTCAAGGTCCTGATCGAGCGCGGACCCGATCGGATCAGCCCGCACACCGTCCCCAGGCTCATGGTCAACGCAACCGCCGGCAACGTCTCGATCCGCTATGGCCTGCGAGGACCAAGCTCCGCCCACGCGACCGCGTGCGCGAGCTCCGGGCACGCCTTCGGCGACGCGATGAACTACCTTCGCAGGGGCGAGGCGGATGTCATGGTTGTCGGCGGGTGCGAGGCCGCGGTCACCCCGCTGTGCATCGGCGCGTTCGCCACGATGCGGGCACTCAGTTCTCGCAACGATGAGCCCGAGAAGGCAAGCCGCCCATTCGACAAGCTGCGCGACGGGTTCGTGCTCGCCGAGGGTGCCGGCTTCTTTACCATCGAGACCCTCGAGCATGCCAAGGCCCGGGGGGCGAAGATCTACGCCGAGCTCATGGGCTACGGCAACAGCTCGGACGCCGCCCATATCACCGCGCCCGACGCCCAGGGACGCGGAGCGTCGAGCTCCATGAAGAAAGCCCTCCGGGACGCCGGGCTGAACACAGACGATATCGACTATATCAACGCCCACGGGACATCCACCTCGATCGGTGACGACGCCGAGATCGCGGCGGTCATCGGCGTCTTCGGGGACCACGCCCGCAAGAGCGCCGCAGGCAAGCTGCTCATGAGTTCGACCAAGTCCATGCACGGGCACGCCCTGGGCGCCTCCGGTGCGATCGAGATGCTCGCCTGCATCAACGCCGTCAGGACGGGTGTCATCCCTCCCACGATCAACCTCGATCACCCCGAGGAGGGCTTCGACATCGATCTTGTCGCCCACGAGGCACGCGAACGCCCCGTCCGATATGCCATGAACAACACCTTCGGCTTCGGCGGACACAACGTCACCCTCATCGTCGGCCGATACACAGACTGATCCCGGCACGTGAGTTGCGTCAGGTGGATCGAGATCCGTGCGCGCCCCGAGGATTCATGGCAAGCGACATCGACGCAATCCTGAAGCTGGAAGTTCCCCTGATCGTCCGCCTGGGCGAGCGCCGGATGAAGCTCCACGAGGTGCTCCAACTCGCACCAGGGTCGATCCTCGAGCTCCCCAAGAGCGCCGAGGAATCGCTGGACCTGCTCGTCAACAACCGCTCAATCGGCGGCGGCGACGCGGTCAAGGTCGGCGAGAACTTCGGGATCAAGATCGACTGGATCGGCGACGCCAAGGACCGGATCAAGGCCCTGGGTCCCGATCAACCCGACGACGACGACGACGCGATCGCGATGAGCCTGCTCTCGGGCACGCTCTAACGCCTGAAGCACACCATGGCGGGCCCGGCGCGGTGCCCCCAGACCTAAGCCGGGTGCTGGTCGATTCGTGCCGAATCCTCGCGCAGCAGTTGCTCGTGCCTGCGCAAGTATGACATGCACGTGGTCACGAACGCCGCGTGGCTCCAAGTGAGCGGGCTCACGCTGATCGGCTCGCCGGTGCGCGGGTCGAACTGCTCGGCGAGCACGCCCGAGGCCTCGGCCCGCGCCACCACCCACTCCAGCAAATGAACCGCCTCGCGGAGGTCCTCGATCGTGTCGGCGATCTCGATGCGATGCTGGGCGTGCCAGAGCGTGCAGATGATCCATGGGTTGCCCGGGATCCGCTCGATGTCCTCGCGCTCGATCTGGTGGTAGTAGTCGCGCTCGTATCGGGCGCAGCCGCCCACGTCGGTCTTGATCCACAGCCGGTCGAACAAGGCCCGCATCTCCTCGACGACCCGCGTGTCCCTGGCGTCGAAACACCCGAACGCGAACAGCGCGTAGTTCGCCGAGTCGTGGGTCATGTCCAGGCGATACGACCCGTCTTCCAGCGGCTGGGCCAGGCGCGCAAACCGCCCCAGCTCAGAGTGATACAGATGGCGGTTGATCGCCCCGCGCATGCGGTCTGCGCCTTCCTGGTATCGAGCGGCCCGGTCGGGCTCGCCGAAGTCCCGCGCGAACGCCGCCGCGGCCTCTAGCGCCCCCACTGTCGCCGCCACCGTGAACGTGTGGATGCCCCGACGCTCCTCCCACAGATCCCACGACGGCAGCGGCAGGCCGTTGTGATCGCGGTAGGAGAGCATCCAGTCCGCCGGGCGGGTCACGAGTTTCTCGTACAACGGCTTGATGAACTCGACGTCCAGGAACCGCTCATAGTGTCGGCGCAACGCCCACAGCACCAGGGCCGTCTCGTCCTGCTGGATCGGCAGCACCTTCTGCCCGTCGAGCACCCACGGATGCCAACTGCTCGCAAGCGCCCCCGTCGGCGTGTATTTATGCAGGAAATAGTGCTTCTTCGAGATGCACTCGCTGGCGAATCGAAAAAACCTGCGGCTCAACTCGCTCTGGCCGGTCTCGATCAGCGAGTGTGCCACCAGCGCGCCGTCGCGCATCCAGCAGTACGAGTAGTGATCGCCGGCGAAGTGGGTGATGTCGCTGTCGTTGGCCGCCAGAATCGCCCCGCCCTTGTCTATCTGCGTCCGCACGATCAACTGGCTGCGATAGAACAGATCGCTGACCGGCTCGGGCAGGCACGAGGTGTCCAGATTCTCCTTCCGGCACCACAGGCGCCAGTACACCTCGGTGCGGGCCATCGCGTGCTCGCAGCCCTCTTCCATGATCCGCCGGTTCAGCGCCTCGACATCCCCGTGACGCTGCCCGCAGGCAATCCATGTGTGGGCGACCGCCTCGCCATTGGCCGGAAGCTGGAGGTGGATCCCCACCGTCGCATCCACCGAGCCCTGGCTGATGGCGTTGCGCCCGAGCAGCCCGTCCTCGGCGTCTCGCCACGTCCCCTCTGCGCCCCCCACCCGCTTGGTACCGATCGACCATTGGTCGATGCCGCACTTGGTCTGGTCGCACGCGTTGAACAGGAAGTACGTCCGCTCCTTGTAGATGAGCACGCCCGCCGTCGCGGGGTCGTAGCAGGCGGTGTCGCCCACCGGCGTGCCGTCGATCGAGAAATCGATGTGAAAAAACAGGCGGATCTCGCGGGCCTTGCCGGTCAGGTCCTTAGCCGTCACCTTGCGCAACAGCACCGGCACCTCAAAGTCCACCACGTCGTTGAACGTCAGCTCCAGCCCCAGGCCCTTGTGCGTCAGGCGGACATCGGTCACCAGCGAGTCGGACTTGTACCGCAGCTCACGCTTCCACTCCGCGTCCTCCATCCACACGAACGTCCCGTCGGCCCACACCCCCAGCCGCTGGATATGCCCGGCGGTGTGGTTGGGAGCCCCCACATGCGGGTAGTACACGTCGCGGACGCGATAGAGGTGGTCAAACGTGACCAGCAGCTCTCCATTGCCGACAGGAATATCTCGGGGCATGTGAGTCCTGGTTGGATCTTGATAGGGCGTACTGCCGCATCGTTGGAATCTATGGCATAGATCGACTCAAGAGGGGGTGCGGGTTGACTCTGACCTGGACCGCAACCGAACCGCCCCCTTGCCACGCACGATCTTCCCGATCGTGAAGACCGTTTCGCCCTTGCGTCTCAGGCGAGCCGCGATCGACTCGGCGAACGTCGGGCGGACGATCAGGCAATACCCGATCCCCATATTGAACACCCGGTCCATCTCGCCGGCGTCGATCCCGCCTCGCTTCTGAAGGAAGCCGAACACCTCCGGAACCTCCCACGAGCGGGTCAGCACCGCATCGACACTCGGAGGAAGCACCCTCGCGAGGTTCGCCGCCAGCCCGCCGCCGGTGATGTGGGCCATGCCGCTGATGACCTTCTTGACCTTGTAGGCCCGCTGGAGGCCGACAATCGAGCGAGCGTAGATGCGGGTGGGCTCGAGCAGGACCTCGCCGAGGGTGCGGGTGTCGTCGAGTTCGGCGTAGACCTTGTCTAGCTTGAGGCGCTTGCTCCGGATGATCTTGCGGACGAGCGAATAGCCGTTGGAGTGGATGCCGCTGGAGGCAAGGCCCAGCACGACGTCGCCGGGCTCGACGCGCGCCGGATCGATCGCCCGGGCCAGCTCGACGACGCCGATGGCGAATCCCGCGAGGTCATAATCGCCCTCGGCGTAGACATCGGGCATCTCCGCGGTCTCGCCCCCGATCAGCGCACACCCCGCCTGCTCGCACCCGTCTGCCACGCCCTTGACGAGGCGCTCGATCTGGGCTGGGTCCACCCGGTGCACGCCGATATAGTCCAGGAACAGCAGCGGCTCGCCACCCTGCACCAGCATGTCATTCACGCTCATGGCAACCAGATCGATGCCCACCGTGTCGTGCACGCCCATCTGGGCGGCGAGCTTGACCTTGGTCCCCACGCCGTCGGTGCAAGCGACCAGCACCGGGTCCTTGTAGTTGCGCTTGAAGAGCTGCTCGTTGTAGTCCAGGCGAAACAGGCCCGCGAAGCCCCCGGGGTTGGGGATCACCCGCTGGCCCTGGGTCCTGCGGAGGTGTCGACCGATCAACTTGGCGGCACGATCACCCGCGTCGATATCCACGCCCGAATCGGCGTAGGTCAGTCCGTTGGAAGAGGGGGCATCCTGCCGGGGCATCGTGATTGAGGATAGGGGAAGTGGAGACCGCGCGCTGCTGATGATACAGTGGGCCATAGGCGGAACTGCTTCATCCAATCATCCGGATGAACGGGCCGAACGAAGGGCGTCGGCAGGATGCCGTCGCCAGAAGGATCTCGCGAAACGATCGCGAAGGAGTCACGCGATGAGCTTCCTGTTCACCTCTGAGTCGGTCTCGATGGGACACCCAGACAAGGTCGCCGACCAGATCTCAGACGCCATCCTCGACGCCATGCTGGCCCAGGACCCCACGTCACGCGTCGCGGTTGAAACGATGGTCTCGACGGGCATGGCGATCGTCGCCGGCGAGGTCCGCACGCAGGCCTACGTCGAGATTCCCGACATCGTCCGCTCGACCATCGAACGCATCGGCTACACCTCGGGCGACATGGCGTTCGACCACATCTCCTGCGCGGTTCTCAGTTCAATCAAAAACCAGTCGCCGGATATCGCCATGGGCGTGGACGCCGGGGACAAGGGTGAGGAAGGCGCGGGCGACCAGGGCATGATGTTCGGCTTCGCCTGCACCGAGACGCCCGAGCTGATGCCGCTGCCGATCCAGATCGCCCACCAGCTCGTCGAGCGCCACGCCCAGGTGCGGCGTGAGGGCGTCATCGAGGGCCTGCGCCCCGACGCCAAGAGCCAGGTGACCGTCGAGTATGCCGACGCCCGCACGCCGACGCGTCTGGACACGATCGTCTTGAGCACGCAGCACACGCCGCAGTGGAACGATCGCCAGGGCGAGCTGCACGAGCAGATCATCGAGCATGTGCTCAAGCCCGTCGCCGGCAGGTACTGGAACGAGCAGGTCAAGGTCCACGTCAACCCCACCGGCAAGTTCGAGATCGGCGGCCCCCACGGCGACGTCGGGCTCACAGGACGCAAGATCATCGTCGATACCTACGGCGGGCGCGGACGCCACGGCGGCGGCGCGTTCAGCGGCAAGGACCCCACCAAGGTCGATCGCTCGGCGGCGTACATGGCCCGCTACATCGCCAAGAACATTGTCGAGGCGGGGCTCGCCGAGGAATGCGAGGTCCAGCTCTCCTACGCCATCGGCGTCGTCGAGCCGACCAGCGTCCACCTCAACACGTTCGGCACCTCGACCGTCGACGAAGAGAAGATCGCCGGTGCCATCCGCGAGGTGTTTCGCCTGACGCCGCGAGGGATCATTGAGTCGCTCGCCCTGTCAGCGCCGATCTTCAGCCACACGGCATACCACGGGCATTTCGGTCGCGAGCCGGGGCAAGTCGAGTTCGAAACGCCGGGGGGCGTGAAGGCGTTTGAGACGTTTGCGTGGGAGAAGACGGATAAGGCGGAGGCGCTGCGGGGTTTGGTGAGGTAGGCCGATTCTTGGAGTGGATCTTCGCTGCGGAGCAGCGCGCGAACCTAGCGAGGGGCGCTAGCCCCTCGAAGCTGCGGATAGAAGGCAGTAGCCCCAGCGGGGCGCTCGAATCTCAGGTTCGCGCGCCCCGCTGGGGCTTTCGATCCTCGGCGAACCGCACGAGGGGCTAGCGCCCCTCGCCAGGGTCGCATCGCCACTCCGTGGCTGAGAACGTGTAAACTGATGCTCGCGTGGGCTCTCAAGAAGTGGCGTAGCAGTTCCGATCGCGGATACACGCGATCACCCGCTCGTCCACGACTCCCGCGAGGTCGTCGAAGTTCCCTGCCCCCAGCAACTCGCGCACTCGCGTCGCCGAGACATCCATCTCCTCCATCTCGACAACCCAGCTCCCCCACCGCTCGCACTCCTCGCCCGACCACTCGCCAGTTCTTCGCATCGCCGCGACGAGATCCGCGTGCGTTGCCATCTCATCCCTCGGCATCACCACCGGCGTCGCGACCTCCAGGATCCGCCGAGATTCTCGCCAGCGATGGAAGCTCAAGGCCTGATCCGCCCCAATGAGCAGGCGCAGACGCACGCCCTCACCCAAGACCGTCCGTGCGTGCTCAATCGTGTCGATCGAATAGCTCGCATCGCCGGCCTTGGCGCGATCAATCTCGTCGGTCCAGATCGCGCACCGATCCACATCCGCGAGAGCAAGACGCAGCATCTCGACCCGATCCGCGTCACTCGCGATCGGCCCATGGGCCTTGTGCGGGCTCCTGGCGGCGGGCACGAAAACCAGCCACGCCCCCGCCTCCGCGACATCTCGCGCCTCGCACGACATCCGGACATGCGCCAGGGTCACCGGATCGAACGACCCGCCGAAGAGAATGACACAATCGACCCCTTCGCCGGGCAGGGCGATGGGTGTGATGGCGGGATGCGGGTCAAATGGGGGCGATTCGCTCACACGCGATGCTACCAGCTCTCGGGCAGATCGACGAGCATGAGCTGAATGGGTTTGGCATGCATGGAGTCGTGGTCGGTGACCGACTCAAGGAACTCGCCCGCCGGGCCCTTATCGAGGTAGGAGACGCCGTCTCCGCCGAGGATGACCGTCCGCTCGCTGTCACCCAGGAGTTCGCCCAGGACGGGACGCCCATCGATCATGAGCGACCGGGTTGCCTCGGACTGGGCCTCTGACTCACGCTGCGGCTGGGTGCTGGTCGCCTTGGTGGCGGCCTGGATATCGCTGGGCCTGCTGGCGATGGCGACGAGGCCGAGCACGCCGCCGGCGATGATGATGCTGAGGCTCGCTCCGAGGCGTTTGGACGGATTCATGGTCATACCCCGACTATCGGATTCAGAGCCTCCCGATGCTCGAAGATTCCCCCTGCGGGCGTGGAATTGGGGTTTCGCCGAGCTTCGGTGCATGACAGATAGTGCCTGCGCGGGCTACAGTGGATGCTCCTCGGGCGCTCCTGCGTCCGAGAACCCGGCCCCATCGTCTAGCCTGGTTAGGACGCCAGGTTTTCATCCTGGTAACGCGGGTTCGAATCCCGCTGGGGTCATTTTCTCCGCGCCCCCCTGCGTCCGAGTTCGCCCGGACGAGGGCGGGAGCGACGCTCGGAGCCTCATGATGAAGGATCTCACGGGTCGTCAACGCCGCTTGCTCGCGTACAGCAACTGCGCCGGGTGAGCGGGCAAGCTCAGCGCGAGCCTGATCGCACAGGTTGTGCGAGACCTGCCCATCTACGACGATCCGAACCTGCTCGTCGGTGCCCAGACGTTCTCTGACGCCGGGGTGTATCGCCTGCGCGACGATCTGGCGATCGTGCAGTCCCTGGACTTCTTTGCACCCCTGGTGGACGACCCCTTTGTGTTCGGGCAGATCGCCGCGGCGAACGCCCTGAGCGACCTGTACGCCATGGGCGCGACGCCGACAACGTGCATGAACATCGTTGGGTTTCCCGACAAGGATGCCGATCCGGAGCTCTTGCACCAGATTCTCGCCGGCGGTGCCGAGCGGGCGACGGAGGCGGGCGCGGTCGTCGTCGGCGGGCACTCGGTCCGCGATCACGAGATCAAGTACGGCATGAGCGTGACCGGGGTTGTCGATCCCGCACAGATGCTCACCAATGAGCGCGCGCAGGTGGGTGATGTCTTGGTCTTGACCAAGGGCCTGGGGACGGGGGTCATCACCACGGCGCTGTGCAACGATCGGTGCCCCGAGAATGCCCTGAGCAGCGCGATCCAGAGCATGGTGCGCCTGAACGCCGACGCCTCTCGCCTGGCACTCGAACTCATGGCCTCGGCGGCGACGGACATCACCGGGTTCGGGTTTCTGGGTCACGCGATGGAGATGGCGACGGCCAGTGGCGTGACGCTTGAGATCGAGGCGGGGACACTGCCGATATTGGCGGGGGCAGAAGAGCTGGCGACCGAGGAGAATCGGTCGGGGGCGAGCACGACGAATCGGGAGGCAATCGGAACTGAGGCTCGGATCGAGGGGGTTGGGGGGGCACGCGCAGAGTTGCTGTTCGATCCGCAGACCTCAGGCGGGCTGCTGGTCGCCATCGCATCGAAGCCGGCGGAGGAGTTCGTGCGCCGGGCACGCGAGGCGGGAGATTCGCTCGCGGTGGTCGTCGGCAAGGTTATTGAACATGGGAATGTTCGCCTTGAGGTCTCGTAAGACTCGCTCGCGTGTCGGGCTCGCAAATGACGCAATCTTGCGCGGGCGGGACGCCCATGCCCCCGGTAGCCGTATAACTGGGGTATGGAGCGGGTAACTCTCGGGACCGCCGGGCATATCGACCACGGGAAGACGGCGTTGGTGCGCGCGCTGACCGGGGTCGATACCGACCGCCTGCCCGAGGAGAAGGCCAGGGGAATCACGATCGACCTCGGCTTTGCGCACCTCGATCTCGACGGCGTGCGGGTTGGGGTCGTGGACGTGCCCGGGCACGAGCGGTTTGTCCGCAACATGCTTGCGGGGGCCGCGGGGATCGATCTGGCGATGCTGGTGATCGCCGCCGACGATTCGATCATGCCCCAGACCCGCGAGCACATGGCGATCCTGGAACTGCTGGGCGTCGAACACGGGCTGATCGCCCTGACCAAGTGCGACCTGGTCGAACAAGATTGGGTGGACCTGGTCGAGCAGGACGTGCGGGAGTTCGTCGATGGCACGTTCCTTGAACACGCCCCGATCGTGCAGACGAGCGCGACCAAGGGACAGGGGATCGATGCGCTCCGCGACACGATTCGAGATTGCGCCATGAGTGTCAAGAAGGACCAGGACATCGGGCCGTTCCGCCTGGCGATCGACCGGGCGTTCGTGAAAGAGGGCCTGGGCACCGTTGTCACCGGCACCGTCTGGTCGGGCTCGCTCGGCGTCGGTGAAGAGGTCCAGTGGCTCCCCACGGGCAAGCGGGTTCGTGTCCGCGGCGTACAGTCTCACGGCGAGTCGCCCGATCGTGTGACCCGCGGCTCGCGGGCGGCGATCAACCTCGCCGACGTGCATCACAGCGAAATCTCACGCGGGCACGAGCTGGCGACACCAGATCTGTTGCGAGCGAGCCGCCTGCTGAGCGTCGAACTGCGCGTGCTGGCAGAGAGCCCGCTGCCCATCCGCCACCGCTCCCGCGTACGCCTGCATCTGGGGACCGGCGAGGTGATCGCAGGCGTTCGCCTGCTGGAATCGACGCGACTAGAGCCCGGCCAGAGAGGCCTGGCGCAGCTCGTGTGCGCAGAACCGGTCGCCCCAAGCTTTGGGCAGGCGCTCGTCATCCGCGCCGAGTCCCCGATGGTCACCCTTGGCGGCGGGCGCGTGCTCCAGCCGACGGCCAGGCCCATCCGAAGACGCGACAGCGAGCGGATCGAGTGGCTGCGCCAGATACGCGAGGCCTCGCCCCAGGACCGGGTGGCTCTCTCGATCTGGTTCCAGGGCGAGCGCCGGTGCGATGAGCACGACATCGCGCGCGACACGGGGCTCGCTGTTCTCGAGACGCGCGGGCACATTGAGGCTCTTCGTCTGGCGGGACGCTTGATAGAGGTTGGCGACCGCGTGATGCAGGCCGAGCGTGTTGCAGCGCTCGAGAACCGGGTCGTCGCGGCGATCGAATCGTCGCATGAGGCGTCGGACAACGCGTTCGTGCCGATGGAGTCGGTCATCCATCGCCTGGCGTACCTGGACGAGCCGGTCGTTCGCGGAATCGTTGCCCGCCTCGCCAGCGACAAGAGGCTGCGCGACGAGGGCGATCGCGTCGCGCTCGCATCGCACACGCCGGTTCTCAGTGAACAGGACGAGCGGCTGCGAGAGGCTATCTTGTCCTGCCTGGACGACGCGGTGATGATGCCGCCGGACCCGAGTGCAATCGCCACGAGCCTTTCAGCCAAGCCCGCCAAGGTCAAGAGCATCCTGACCGAGTGCGTGCGAGAGGGGTCGCTCGTTCATCTTGGCGGGGCCATATTCTTGCACGAACGCCACTATCGCGCGATGCTCGCTCGCCTGAGCGAGTCACTCGCGGGCTCGGGCGAGCTGAGTGTCAGCCAGTTTCGAGAGATGATGGGAACATCAAGAAAGTACGCCGTGCCGATCTTGGAAACACTGGACAAGCGCGCCATCACGCGCAGGCGGGGCGACGTGCGGATCGCCGGGGCACAGCTCCAAGCGGAGGTTGCCACATGACCGGCACACCCTCGCGCGAGCAGCAGGATCGGATGCGGTCGTTGCCGGCGGTCCACGAGCTGCTCGCAAGGCTCGATGAATCCCGCGCAGGACGCGAGGTCGCGACTCGCGCGGCTCGCCAGACAATCGAAACGGCAAGGCGGGCGATGCTCGGTGGGGCCGATGCCCCAACCGACCTCGACGCCCTGGCGATGCTCGCCCAGCAGGCTCTCGATCACGACGCAAGGCCCCCGCTGCGCCCGGCGATCAACGCCACGGGCATCATCATCCATACCGGGCTCGGTCGCTCGCCAATGAGCGCGCGGGCCGGCGACGCGATTCGAGCGGTCGCCTGCGGGGCGACTCCTGTTGAACTGGACATCGATAGCGGCACACGCGGCAAACGCGCCGCCGTCGTGCGCGGGCTCTTGTGCGAACTGACGGGCGCTGAGAGCGCGACGGTCGTGAACAACTGTGCCGCGGCGTTGCTGATCACCCTCGCAACGCTCGCACGAGACAAGCACGTCATCGTCTCGCGAGGCGAACTGGTCGAGATCGGCGGGAGCTTCCGCCTGCCCGAGGTGATCGAGAACGGCGGGGCGAGATTGCGCGAGGTCGGGACGACCAACCGCGTGCGGATCGAGGACTTCGAGCGGGCGATCGATGGGAATACGGGCGCGATCCTTCGCGTGCACGCCTCGAACTTCCGGATCGAGGGGTTTACACGCGAAGTCGGGCTCGAAGAACTCGTTGCGGTCGGGCAGCGCGAGGGCTTGGCGGTGATCCACGACATCGGCTCGGGCCTGCTGCGCCCCAGCACACTGGACGTGCTCAAGAGTGAACCCGACGCCCGGACGTCGATCAACGCCGGCGTGGATCTCGTGATGTTCAGCGGTGACAAGCTGTTCGGCGGGCCGCAGGCGGGGATCATCGTCGGACGGGCCGAGTTCATCGAACGGATCGAGAAGAGCCCGCTGATGCGCGCCCTGCGCGTGGACAAGCTCACGCTCGCGGGCCTGGGCGTAACACTCCAACAGCACCGCGATCAGGATCTTGCGATGCGCGAGCTGCCGGTGTTTCGCGCGATCGCACGATCGGTTGAAGAACTGAGGACAAGGGGCGAGGCGCTCTGCTCGAGTCTGAAGGAGATCAAGGGCATCGCATCGCCCCGAGTCATCGAAACCAATGCCTACATCGGCGGGGGATCCAACCCGGCGCAGGTGATCGAGAGCGTCGGCGTCGCGTTCTGTGGTGAGTCGATCGGCGAGGACGAACTCTCACGCCGCCTCCGCACGGGCGAGCCCGGCGTCTTCGCCAGAATCGAGCGAGGCGAGATCGTGCTCGACCTGCGCACGATCGAGACATCTCAAGAAGACGCCCTCCTGCACGCCATCGAGCGGGCGACCGGTGGCGTGGTCTGAGGAGGTCCTGCGATGAAGGCCGCGCTTATGGCAGTTCCGTTCCGGCCACGTCGAGAGATTCACTCTTGCCCTACTGGTGGTTATCGCGAAACCGCTGAATCACCGCAGAGGCACAGAGGGCACAGAGAGATGCCCCTTGGATTTCAGTCTCTGTGGTCTATGTGGTGAACTGGTTCATCGAGGTTCTGGGATAGGTTCTAACAAAGACCCGCTGGAGGTCCCACCCAGAGCAAACTCGCTCGCCCCCCGCCACCAAACCGGATCTCGGCCCGTATGATCTTGCGGGAGTGACAGCACGCCTGGTGGCGGCCGCGGGCTTCAAACCCGTTGTGGGGCCTGGAGACAGGTCCCAGGTGGGTTCGATTCCCATCCACTCCCGTTTTCTGCCGCCGGCTGGCCCAGTCTCAACACCCCGCCGCGAACAGATCCAGGTACCCGAAGAAATCCTTGGCGTCGATGTCGCCGTCGCCGTCGATGTCCGCGCCGTCATCACCGTTAGCGAACAGATCGAGGTACGCAAAGAAATCCTCGGCGTCGAGGTCGCCGTCGTCGTCGATATCCGCCGCGCAGTTGGACACGCCGTCGAGGAACAGCACCCACACCGCGCCGCGGCGCCAGCCCCCGCAAGCCCCGCCTGGCGAGGGGCGTCTGCTTCTTGGAACCATGCTCGCGCGAAGGGCTTGAACATGCCACAAAGGCACGCCTATTGGGCGGGGCGGTATACTGGATCGGCCTGACATCGTCGCCTTGGCTGCTTTGGAAGAGCAAAGAGCTTTTCTTTGGAGTGACTCACATGCCCCTGTTTTTCGGTTCTGTCCGAGTGGTGCTGATGGCGTTTGTCGTGTGTGTGGTGGGATGCTCTGGCGAGCGCGAGAAGGATCTGCATACAGCGGTAGAGAACAACGATGTGGCCGCGGTCAAACGTCTTCTCGCAGCCGGGGCGGAGGTTGAGGAGAAAAACATCTATGGCGTGACCCCGCTCTGGGTGGCTTCACAGGAGGGCCATACCGAGATTGTGACCGCCCTGCTGGCGGCGAAGGCCGAGGTCAATGCGGCACATCGCGATGGCGCGACCCCGCTCTATATGGCTTCACAGGAGGGCCATGCCGAGGTTGTGACCGCCTTGCTGGCGGCGAAGGCCGATGCGAATGCGGCACGCAAGACCGATGGCGTGACCCCGCTCTTTGTAGCTTCGCAAACGGGCCATACCGGGATTGTGACCGCCCTGCTGGCGGCGAAGGCCGATGCTGATGCGGCAGGGAGCGACGGCGTGACCCCGCTCTGGGTGGCTTCATTGCAAGGCCATACAGAGATCGTGACCGCTTTGCTGGCAGCAATGGCTGATGTCAATGCGGCACATAGCACTGGCGTGACCCCGCTCTATATGGCTTCTCAGGACGGCCATACCGAGGTTGTGACCGCCCTGTTGGCGGCGAAGGCAGATGTCAATGCAAACGATACAGACGGCGAAAAACCGCTCTGGATAGCATC
>CBDVAM010000054.1:0-22008 GCA_965371965.1 uncultured Phycisphaerales bacterium | reverse complement strand
GACCTGGCCGTGGGGGCAGTCCAGGATGACGACGGGGGCCCGAGCCGCGGGGCGGTGTGGGTGCTGTTTCTCCACACCGACGGCACGGTCAAGTCTCACCAGAAGATCAGCGACACCGAGGGCGGCTTCACCGGGGTTCTGGATGATCACGATATTTTCGGCTCCGCGGTGGCCTCGCTCGGTGATCTCGACGGCGACGGCGTGATCGACCTGGCCGCGGGGGCGGTCTGGGACGATGACGGGGGCACCGAGCGCGGCGCCGTGTGGATCCTTTTCCTCAACACCGACGGCACGGTCAAGTCGCACCAGAAGATCAGCGACACCGAAGGTGGGTTCACCGGGCTCCTGGAAAGGTGGGATGGCCTTGGTGGCTCATTGGCCCCGCTAGGCGATCTCGACGGCGACGGCGTGGGCGACTTGGCCGCAGGGACAGCGGCCGATGACGATGGGGGCTTCAACCATGGCGCGCTGTGGGTGTTGTTCCTCAACACGGACGGAACGGTCAAGTCGCACCAGAAGATCAGCGACACCGAAGGCGGCTTCACTGGGATCCTGGACTGGCAAGATATGTTCGGTTCCTCAGTGGCCTCACTGGGCGATTTAGATGGCGACGGCGTGGTAGATCTGGCCGTCGGCGCATTGCGTGATGGCCAGGATGGGGGCGAAGCCCGCGGCGCGGCGTGGGTGCTGTACCTCAACACCGACGGCACGGTCAAATCGCAGCAGAAGATCAGCGTCAGCCAAGGCGGCTTCACCGGGAGGCTGGACAACTACGATTACTTCGGCTGCTCGGTAGCTTCGCTGGGCGATCTCGACGGTGACGGCGTGGGTGACTTGGCAGTGGGGGCAAGCGGAGATGACGATGGGGGCGCCGGCCGCGGCGCAGCGTGGGTACTGTTCCTCAACACCGACGGAACCGTCAAGTCCCACCAGAAGATCAGCGACACACAAGGCGGCTTTGCCGGCATATTGAGCAATGGCGATTCCTTCGGCTTCTCAATGGCCTCGCTCGGTGATCTCGACGGCGACGGCGTGGGCGACCTGGCCGTGGGGGCGCCCGACGATGACGACGGGGGACCGGACCGCGGCGCGGTGTGGGTGCTGTTTCTCGACGGCGTGTCCAGCTGCGCGGCCGACATCGACGGCGATGGCGATATAGACGCCGAGGATTTCTTCGCGTATCTCGATCTGTTCGCAAACGGTGATGACGGCGCGGATATCGACGGCGATGGCGACATCGACGCCGAGGACTTCTTTGGGTATCTGGACCTGTTTGTGGCGGGGTGCCCGTAGCGCCCGCGAGCTCCCGACTCGATTCACCCTGGCGGCGACAACCGTGGGAGTAAGAAAGGAGGGGTCTGTCCGAGTGTAAACCTATCTCCGGGGCGATCGTGAAATGTCGTCGGGCCGACTCCCAACCGCTCTGTATCATCCGGAGTAGCGATGAAGACCACGCGAATAGCCCGAGTCGCCGCCCTTGCATGCCTGATTGGCTTTGTGGCAGCGATCGCTCGGACCGAACAGGTCGGGAACGCGATCAGGCGAGCGGTCGGCGAGTCGGTGGAGGAGGCCGGTGACGATCTGGCGAGGGCTTTGGAGCCCCCACCATCTTTGACGCCCGACCACGGCGTGTTCATGCTGGGCGATGCGGAACTCGCCGGTGAGAGGGACGGTTGGTCGGCGATTCCCGAGCAGCCGCCGACCCGGATCGTGCTCCTTGTTCACGGGCTCGATGAGCCCGGGTCGATCTGGAAGCAACTCGCTCCGGCGCTCGACGAGCGGGGTCTCCACGTTGCACGCTTTGAGTACCCCAACGATCAGGCGATTGCCGCATCCGGCGACGCGTTCATCGCGGAGCTCACGCGTCTGCATGATCTGGGAATCGAGCATGTCGATCTGGTTGCACACTCGATGGGCGGGCTCGTGTGCCGCGACGCGTTGACACGTGAGGGTGACGCAGCGCGTCCGGCGGTCGGGCGGCTCATCATGGTGGGCACGCCCCACCTCGGCTCGGCCATGGCGCCGCTGCGCGGTTTCGCGGAGGCGCGCGAGCAGTGGGCCCGCTGGCGCAAGGCCGATTCCTGGGATCCGCGACCGCTCTTCGATGCGACCGGCGATGGGTCGGGGCAGGCTGGCGAGGATCTGAGACCGGGCTCAGAGTATCTCGCGGAGCTGAACGCACGACAACTGCCGACTGACGTGGAGATCACGATCATTGCCGGGGTCATCGAGGGACTTGATGAAGAGGATCTTTCGACCATCCGCCGGCTGTTCGGGCGTGGGCAGGCAGAGCAACTGAGGAGTGCGATCAATCGAAAACTCGCGCAGGTCGGTGATGGTGTGGTATCGCGCGAGTCTGCGATGCTCGAGGGCGTCGAGGACACCCACGTCGTCAAGGCCACCCATCGCGGCCTTCTCGCAACGATTCGTGCCGAGCAGGTCGCGAGGGGAGCCCTGACGGCCGACGGGCGTCAAGCCGTTCCTCCCGCGATTCCGTTGATTATCGAGCGTCTCGCACCTGAGGGGCGGGCAACCGAGGGCGTTGATCCCGATTGAATAACCGGCGCCTCGTGAGCCTAGAACTCACCTTGAGCACCGAAGCGATGGTCGTTGAAGAGAGCTGTCAGCGCAGATGAGGATCTCGGCCTGGCAGCTTTGTCGTTGGTGGGCGCCCCTTCGGTGCTTGCTAATGAGCCCCGGGAATTGATCTTGGGGCGAGCCGTGACGGCGACATCGACGCCGATGACTTCTTTGGGTATCTGGACCTGTTCGCGGCGGGGTGTTGAGCCACGGAGAGAGCAGCAAACCAGCAAAGCGAACAGCAGCAAGTCAGGATCTGGCGCGGAGTGCGCAGAGCAGGACCCCATGAGACGTTTGTGGGCCTGGACTCTGTGCACTTTGTGCCCTGGCTGGTGAATCTGCGACGCTCTCGCGGCAGCGGGGCAGGCAAGCGAGCAGATTCGGGCGGTGTTCGGCGATTCTCGCGGGGCTGGCCGCTGGGATCCGCTCCGCCTGAGCGCTATCCTGTGTGCCCCGCCTGGGAGGGCCGGGGTTGGGCCAACAACACGAGGGATTGCCGTGAAGATCAAGACCGACGAGATCGCCAGCGTTATCAAGCAGGAAATCGAGCAGTTCAAGGCCGAGTTGGAGGTCAGCGAGGTCGGACGCGTCGTCGAGGTCGGCGACGGGATCGCGCGGATCTACGGGCTCGCCAAGGCGATGGCCGGCGAGCTGCTGGAGTTTGAGACCTCCGAGGGCTCGGTCATGGGCCAGGTGATGAACCTGGAACTCGACACGGTCGGCGCGGTCATCTACGGCGATTACCTCTCGGTGAAAGAGGGCGACGTCGTCAAGAGCACCGGCAAGCTGCTGGAGGTGCCCGTCGGCGTGGAGATGCTCGGACGCGTGGTGGACGCGTTGGGGCGTCCGATTGATGGCGGCCCGCCGATCCAGGCCAGCGAGACCCGCAAGGTGGACATCATCGCGCCGGGGATCGCCGGTCGCCAGCCGGTGCACGAGCCGTTGCAGACGGGCATCAAGGCCGTGGACTCGATGATCCCGATCGGTCGCGGGCAGCGCGAGCTGATCATCGGCGACCGCAAGACGGGCAAGACCGCCGTGGCGCTGGACGCGATCGTCAACCAGAAGCAGTACTGGGGCACGCCCGAGGCGGTTGTGTGTATCTATGTCGCGATCGGACAGAAGGAATCGACGGTCGCCGGGGTCGTCGAGACGCTGCGCGAGCAGGGTGCGATGGAGTACACGATCGTGGTGAACGCCGGCGCCTCTGAGCCCGCGCCGATGCAGTACATCGCGCCGTACACCGGCTGCACGATGGGCGAATATTTCATGTGGCAGGGCATGGAGGGCAAGACGCCCAAGCACGCCCTGTGCATCTATGACGACCTTTCCAAGCAGGCCGTGGCGTATCGCCAGTTGTCGCTGCTGCTGCGTCGCCCGCCGGGACGCGAGGCGTATCCGGGCGACGTGTTCTATCTGCACAGCCGCCTGCTGGAGCGGGCGACCAAGCTCTCCGATGACAACGGCGCCGGCAGCCTGACGGCGCTGCCGGTGATCGAGACCCAAGAGGGCGATGTCAGCGCGTACATCCCCACCAACGTGATCTCGATTACCGACGGACAGATCTATCTCGAGCCCGAGCTGTTCTTTGCGGGCGTGCGCCCGGCGATCAACGTGGGCATCTCGGTCTCGCGCGTGGGCGGCAACGCCCAGGTCAAGGCGATGAAGCAGATCGCCGGCTCGCTGCGATTGGACCTGGCCTCGTTCCGCGAGCTCGAGGCATTCGCCCAGCTCGGGACCGATCTTGATAAGGCGACCCAGGCGAAGCTCGACCGCGGTGGCACGATGGTCGAGCTGCTCAAGCAGCCGCAGTTCAAGCCCGCCCACGTTACCGACCAGGTCATCTCGATCTTCGCCGGCACGCGCGGCCTGCTCGACAGCGTCGAACGCGCGGACGTCGCGGCGTTCGAGGACGCCATGATCGAGTACATGCACACCTCGGGCAAGGGCGTCTGGGACGAGCTGGACCAGATGCGCAGCTTCGACAAGGGCGGCGAGCTGGAGGGCAAGCTCAAGGACGCGCTGAATGCGTTTAAGAGTGGGTGGAAGGCGTAGTCTGAATCGCCATGGCAGAACGATAGAGCGCCCCGCATTTTGCGGGGCGTTGTTCTGCGCGCGTGTGCCGGAATGGACACTCTGCTTCTATCGCAGGTACTATTGCTTGTCGCTGGTGATGCTTCTCGCCCATTGTCGAGCGTCAGCGCCATGATCTTCGGTCTTGTACGGCCAGTCGTAATGCGGTAGTCTGCACTTGCGGAGGGTCAAGTGGTACGTAATCGACGGGTCATTGGCGGGCGTTGGGCTTGCATAGCATCGTTATTCATCATCTGTGGGTCCGGATTGGCACAACTAGCCCCGGCCCGCCCGATCGATCCGCAACCTCTCTTCCCCTACACCGCCCAGCGTGCAGACCTCCTCGTAGGCGATGGCCCCTGGTGGGCTGCGCCGGCATTCGACCTGGGCGATCTCGACGGCGACGGCGATCTGGACGCCGTCTGCGTCGGCGGCTCGGTCCAGTTCCCAAACTCCTATCTCACGGTCCTGCTCAACAAGGGCACTGGTGTTTTCGAACCCGCATTTGGGTACGAGGCCGGGGTCGAGCCCACCGCGATCAAGCTCGCCGACATGGATGGCGACGCCAACCTCGACGCCGTCGTGGCCAACGCGCACGAGGATACCGTGTCGATCTTTCCCGGCGTTGGCGACGGGACGTTTGGTCAGCGCGTCGAGGTCGGCGTCGGCGGCGAGCCCCGCGCGATCATCATCGGCGACTTCGATTCCGATGGCGACATCGACGCGGCAACCATCAATCTCTTCACCGACGACGCCTCGATCCTGCTCAACGATGGAACCGGTGTCCTGGTCCTGGCGCAGAGCGTCCCGGTCGGCGGCATCACGCCGCGTGCAGACAGCAACCGCAACTTCCCGTATCCCGGCCCCTGGCACGCCGCTGGCGATATCGATGGCGACGGGGATCTCGATCTGGCGATCCCCGCTCGCAGCAGTATCAAGTTCCTGCTCAATGACGGCGACGGCGTGTTCGAGCTCGCGCCCGAGTCGGTCGTGACGCCGAGCCCGCTCGCCTACGCCCTCGCGCTCGAAGACCTCGACGGCGACGGTGATCTGGACCTTGCAGCGGTCGATTCGGGCAGCGGGAGCTCGACCATGGACATCTGGCGCAACGACGGCTCGGGCGTCTTCGAGCACGTCGGCTCTTACGACTCCACGTTCGACCCGATCAACATCGGCATCTGGTACAACACGGGCCTGGACTTCGGCGATATCGATGGCGACGGGGATCTCGACGCCGCCATCGCCACCCGGTACGGCGAGGGCGCCGTGATTCATCGCAATAATGGCGACGCCAGCTTCGGTCCCATGGAGGTCCTGCCCAGCGAGTGGGGCCCGTGGGGCGTGCTCTTGCGTGATATCGACGACGACGGCTGGCTGGACCATGTCTCACTCCCGGAGGGCCGTCCCGCGACCTTGCACACCAAGCTCAACGACCGAGCCGGCACCCTCCAGACATTCGAATCGGCGATCACTCTCAACCCCGGCAATCTTCAGGACTATCGAAGCGGTGAGGCGGGCGATCTCGATGGCGATGGCGACCTCGACATGGTCTTTGTCGGCACCGGCAGCGGCGACGAGAACATGCGCGTCCTCACCAACGACGGCACCGGGCACTTCGAGATCACATTCGCGGCGGACTTCCCCGGCGGCGATCGCCCCCAGCTCTTCGATACTGTCCTTGTCGATCTCGACGATGACGATGATCTCGATGTCGTGAGCGCCGTGACCGTAATCGGTGGAACAACATATCAACCTGGAGCGATATGGGTCCAGTCAAACAATGGATCGGGATCATTTCTTGCAAATACAGTGATCGACTTTGACGATTTTCTACCCTTCTCGGTCCACAGCGCAGATCTCAACGATGACGGTCACGCCGATGTGGCAGTCTGGGGTATCACGCCAAGGGACGAGGACAATCCCACCGCACCGGTGGATCGGCGTGTCTTGATCCTGATGAGCGATGGATTGGGCCAGCTCACCACCGCCGGGGATTACCTGCTGGCAAACGTCTATGCCGATGCATCCTTCGGCATGGTCCTGTCGCTGGACCTCGATGGAGACGGGGATCTCGATCTTCTCGCCTCGGCGAGTGACTTCGGCGACACCGGGAGGGTCTACCGAATGATCAACGATGGTCAGGGAGTGTTCGAGATGAAAACGCCGATCGATGTCCCGCGCAATGTCCCGGTCATCCAGGTCGGGGATTGGGACGGCGACGGCGATCCCGACGCCGCCGCAATGCACGGCGCACAAGCACCAGGACGCACCTACCTGACGATTCTCGACAACGACGGCGCGGGCAATCTGTCAGTCACGGAGCAGTTCTTCGACGACAACGCCGACTTCGACGCAAGCCTTGTCGCCGCGGATCTGAACGGTGATGGGGCGCTTGATCTTGTCCTCTCGTGGACGTCACTCGCTGGTGTCCGTGTGCACATGAACGATGGAACCGGCGATTTTACTTCGGTCGCAAGCTACTCGCTCGCCGAACACACCGACACCGTCCTCGCCGAGGATTTCGACCTCGATGGCGACATCGACCTGCTCGCTGCAGGCAGCACGCGGACACACTATCCGCTCATGCTCCTGCGCGGCGAGCCCCGCGCCTGCCCCGCCGACCTCACCGGCTCAAGCGATCCGCGCGAACCCTCCTACGGCTTCCCCGATGGCGACGCCGACTCTGACGACTTCTTCTTCTACCTCGACGCCTTCGCCAGCGGCAACACCGACATCTGCGACATCGACAACGACGCCGACTGCGACGCCGAAGACTTCTTCGCCTACCTCGACCTCTTCGCGGCGGGGTGCTGAGAGAGGGCCAGATGACCAAAGGGCCAAAGAGCCAAATGGCCAGATGGCCAGATCGCCAGGTGTTTGGCGTGCCCGATTCTGGATTCGTGCTTGACACGCCGACGCGTTCTGGGCCAAGATATGCTTTGGCGTTGGTGTGATCTGCCCTTCAATGTGTGCGAGAGGAGTCTCGATGCGGTGTTTTCGGACGCTGGTGGGTGTTGTTTCGGTGTGCGTTGCTTGCGGGGCGTTGGCCCAGCATCCCGAGTTGCCGAGGCACGGCGGAGATTCGCGGGACAATCAGGTCGGCGACGGCGACGGGGGCTACGGCGTTCACGACATCCAATCGCACAACATGGAGGTCTTGGGCTGGTTGCCGCCGAGTGATTTTCCCGGCGGGGGTAACAACGCGAACGACTGCTGGGGGTATGTCAGCGGTTCGGGGCGCGAGTACGCGCTGCTGGGCCTCAGCCGCGCGTTCGCGTTCATCGAGGTGACCGACCCGCTGCGACCGTCGATCGTGCACGTCGCGACCGGGGCGGGCTCGACGTGGCGCGATATCAAGGTGTTCGGGCAGCACGCGTACGGCGTCAGCGAAGCCGCGCTTGGAGTGGAGATATTCGACCTGTCGCAGATCGACTCGGGCATTGTGACGCGGGTGAATCAGGTCTTCGATGACGGGCCGGACGCGTCGCACAACGTTGTGATCGACGAGGACTCGGGGTTTCTGTATCGCGTCGGGGGCGGGGGCGATGACACGGGAATCCGGATCTTCGACCTCAACGCCGATCCTGCGAATCCGACGTATGTCGGGCAGTGGATCGGCGACGGCAACGTGACGATCTACATCCACGATGCGCAGGCGGTGACGTACAGCGGGGGTGAGTACGACGGGCGTGAGTTCGTCTTCGCCTGCGGCGGGCCGGGCACCGGACATGACGACACAAGGCTCTGGATCCTTGACGTCACCGACAAGGACAACGTCTTCATTGTCTCGAGCGTCGCGTACTCCGGACGCTGGTATGCGCACCAGGGTTGGCTCAGCCCGGATCGATCGCTGTTCTATCTCGATGACGAGCTGGACGAGATCAATATCGGGGTGCTGACCTCGACCCACGTGATCGATGTGAGCGATCTGACAAATCCGATCGATCTCGGGACATTCACCAACGGGAACACGGCGATCGATCACAATCTCTACACCAAAGACGATCTCATTTTCGAGGCGAACTACCGCTCTGGGTTGCGGGTCTTTGACGCCTCGGTTGATCCGACGCGGCCTGTTGAGGTCGCCTGGGTGGATACCTACCGGCTCGACGATCTGCCGAGCACGAGGGGCGCATGGTCCAACTATCCGTATCTTCCAAGCGGGACTGTTCTCATCTCCGACCGGAATCAGGGGCTGGTTCTCACGCGCCTGACGGTCGATCGGATAGAGATCGATCTGCGGCTGCCGGAGATGCTCGATCCCGGCGGGAGTGTTGTTGACGCGACGATCGCTGGCGTCGGGCTTACCCCGGATATCGACAACACGCGACTGTTCTATGAGGACGCGGGTGGTGTCGTGGAGATCGCGCCGGCTCCTCTGGGCGGCGATGAGTACTCGTTCGCGCTGCCCGCATCGGACTGCGGCCAGACGGTGCGGATCTGGCTGATCGCGCCGAGCCTTGAGGGGCCGAGCTTCGGTGCGCCGGTTCGTGCGCCCGTGGAGTCGTTCGAGAGACCCGTGGCGACCATCGCAGCGATCCCGTTCGACGACGATTTCGAGACCGACCTGGGGTGGTCGGTCTCGGGCGATGCGAGCAGCGGATTCTGGGAACGGGGGGTGCCCGTGCGCGCCCGACTCGGCGATCCGCCCTTCGATTACGACTACTCCGGCCAGTGCTACCTCACATGGAACATCCGCGAGGTCTCCGACGTGAACGATGGGAGCGTGATCCTCACGAGCCCGACGATCGATGCGAGCCTCGGCGGGACGATCGAGTACGCCTACTGGCTCAACGATACGGATGAGGGCCTGCTGACCTCGGGCGACGGCGTGTTTGTCGAGCTCTCAACGGATGACGGCAACTCGTGGACAAGGGTCGTCGAGCATCGTCAAGCGCACGCCCATTGGCACCTGGAGGAACTGGATATCGACGCGACCGTCGGGGCGAGCGCGACGCTGCGGGTGCGGTTCATCGCGCACGACGACGACACGCCGAGCGTTGTCGAGGCGGGGATCGACGCGATCAGCTATCGCGGATTTGCATGCGAGCAATGCGCCGCGGATATCGACGGCGACGGCGACGCGGACGCCGACGACTTCTTCGCATACCTGGACGCCTTCGCGTCGGGTAACCGGGACATCTGCGATATCGATCAGGACGGAGATTGCGACGCCGACGACTTCTTTGGGTACTTGGATCTGTTTTCGCAGGGCTGCTAGCGCTCCGGGTTTCTGTGAGCACTGGAGGCGGTTTCTGATACGCTCTGTTCGGCTCGGCGTGTTGTCGTGCCATGCGCGACGCCTTCGAAGGGAATGCCAATGTGGATTGCAAAGGTGGCTCAGCTCGGTCTGATAGGGATCGCTGCAACCCTCACGAGTGCTGCGAGCGGTGGCGGGCTTGGCGATGCGAGCTGGATTCAGCCCGACCAGCCGTACACGTTCTCTCGCTCAGACGGTGCGAGCGGGGTTGCCAGGATCCGGGTCAATGTCCCAGACCTCAGGCGGCGTGCTGCCCAAGGAGAGCGTTTTCTCGTGGAGCACGTGCCCCTGCCAGGGGTGGCGCCCGTAACGCTCGAGCTGGAGCGTTTTCGCGTGCTTGATCCCAGCGCTCGCGTGGTCCTGGGTACCGCCGATGGCGACATGCCCGTGGATTTCGATCTAAAGAGGATTCTCTTTCTGCGCGGCACGGTTGCGGGGCGACCGGGGTCGCATGTGGTTCTCTCTCTGGGCGAGCGGTCGAGCATCGGTCGAATCGAGCTTGGGGCGGGTGCTCAGTCGTTCGTGCTGACATCGAGGGTCATAGGAGAGGACCTGGGTCCCGATGAGATCGCTGTCTTCGAGGCACGCGGCGGCACCGGACTGCCGCTGGAATGTGCGACCGTCGGTGAATCGCACGACGACGATGGCGTCGGACCGGCGGGTCCGCAGCCCGTGCTCGGCATGCGCCAGGGTGAGCTGGCGATCGATGGCGACTACGAGCTATTCACAATGTTCGAGACGTCCGATGACGCATTGGAATACATGGTCCAGCTCTACGGCGCTGTGAGTGCGATCACCATGCGCGATGTGCGCGTGCGATTGGACATCGTCTTTATTCGGTTATGGACGACGCCGGATGATCCGTACGGTGACACCGCGGGGTTCCCGCAGATTCCTGGCGGCGTGGAGCACGATGTCTCGCAGCTAATTTCCGGGGCGCGTATCGGCACGGGTGCGGTCGCCGAGGGGATCTGCGCGACCCGATCGCTGGTTGCCTACTCCCTGGGCGGCATCGTCGATCCGTCGAGTCCCAACGTGGACAACCAGGACATCGTGCTCTGTGCGCACGAGCTTGGTCATTGCCTCGGCGCGCGCCACACGCACGAGATGGGGTTCGACCGGTGCGACAGCCCTGCGACGAGTACCAAGCGCGGCCCGATCATGGCGTATTGCTATTACTTCAGCGGCGGGTATGCCAACACGGACTTGCGTTACTACACCACCAACAAGGTGCGTATCGAATCCTGTGTGGGCAGGCGAGCAGGGTTTGTGGACGACTGCAATCAGAACGGTATCGACGACACCATCGATATCGCAGACGGAACAAGTCAGGATGTCAATGCCAACGGCATCCCCGACGAGTGTGAGGACTGCAACGCCAATGGCAGGCTCGATGACGAGGACATCGCACTTGGATTCAGCGATGACGTGAATGAGAATGGCGTGCCCGATGAGTGTGAGCCCGACTGCAACGCCAACGGAGTGCCCGACGAGATGGATATCCGCACGGGCTTCAGCGAGGACCTGTACGGCAACGGCGTGCCCGATGAGTGCGAGGCGGATTGCAACGCCAACGGGATCTCGGACTACGCGGAGATCCAGGCGGACATGACGCTCGACATCGATCGCAACGCCGTGCTCGATGGGTGCGAGGATTGTGATAGCGACGGCGTCGCAGACATCATCGAGCTCGACGGTGCCAACGCGGTCTGGGTGATCTCCACCCTCGACGGCCTCATTCGCGAGTACCATCCCGTCACCGGCGTGCTGATGCGATCGGGCGACGCGGGCCATCTCGACGATCCGCAGGACGTCCTGATCACGCCCGATGCGCGCATTCTCGTCTCCTCGGCGGGCCTCGATGATGGCGTGATCGAGTTCGATCGGAGCGGCGCGTTTGTGCGGGTGCTGGTCGCGCCGGGTGCGGGGGGGCTGGAGAATCCGGGCGCGATGCTGGCGGTCGGAGATGGCACGCTGCTCATCTCGGGGCGGTCATCGAACAACGTGCTGCGATTCGATATCGAGTCGGGGCAGTTCCTCGAGGAGTTCGTCAGCGCGGGTGCGGGCGGGCTTGTCGATCCGTACGGTCTCGCGATTGGCCCGACCGGGAGCCTGCTCGTCGGGACGGGCGACGACCGCGTGCTCGAGTACGACGGGGCAACGGGCGAGTTCGTGCGGGAGCTAGTCGGCGCGGGCGCTGGTGGGCTTGGCGGTGCGCGCGACCTGCTGGTGCTTGAGGATGGGCGACTGCTGATCACCAGCGAGACGCTCGGCGCGATCCTCGCGTATGACGCGGCGACCGGGGCGTTTCTCGGCCAGTTCAACTACGGTTCGTTCGAGGACGGTCTTGCGGGGGCATGGGGGCTTGGCCTGGGATCTGATGGCTCCGTGCATGCCAGCGGGTCCTCGCGGGGTGATTTTCATCTCACCGATCCTCGGATGATGACATTCGATCCGTCCAACGGCTACTCGATCCGCGCGTTCATCCAACGCCCCGATTCGCAGCTTCGCAATCCGCGCGGCTTTGACTTCATGCCCCCCGACGGCGACTGCAACCGAAACCTGATCCCCGACGCGTGCGATATCGACCAGGGACGCAGCCAAGACGCCAACGGCAACGGCGTGCCCGATGAGTGCGAGGATCTCTGCCCGGCGGACCTCGATGGAGACGGCGACGCGGATTCGGAAGACTTCTTCGCATACCTGGACGCGTTCGCGGCTGGAAACGCGGACATCTGCGACATCGACATCGACGGGGATTGCGACTCGGACGATTTCTTCGGGTACCTCGAGCTGTTCGCTCAGGGCTGCTAGGTTCTGTTTGATGGATTAGCGATCAAGGGTGTGATCGCCGCAGTCGCTACCTCAATCCGCGGGTGTCCAGAACCGCACAACGATCTGGGCGGTATGGACATGTACACATTGTCTGGGGGATCACACCCGGTATTTCCCTTGGGAATGGAGATTGAGCCATGATCCGCAAGCTGTTCGTTGTCGCCGCTCTCTCATCGGTCGCCTCTGCACAGACAGAGGTCGAGACGTTTGAGGATGGATTCGTGAACCCTTTCTTCACCCATGTGCTCGAGTTCGAGGACTGCTGCTGGGGTTTCGAGCGTGATCCCGCCAATCCGGACAACTTCACTCTTCACCTCGAACCCAACTTTGACACCATCAGCTTCAATATCCCCGACGGCATGCAGGTGCGTTCGGTGAGCGTCATGATCTATGACCTTGAGGGCGGATTCCGCGGCGACCAGCCGACCAGCGTCATGGGCGTTCGCAGCGTCTCGGGCGACTTTGTCACACTCGGCGCAACCGAGATCGGAGTCTGGACCGAGCTTCGGGCCGATGTCGACACTATCGGACGTATCTTTGGTTTGCCGATGGGCCCGATCGCAAGCCTGGACTTCCAGGCCGCCAACCAGGGCAACAACGTCATGAACGGCGTGGGCGCGTTCTTCGATAACCTGACCGTCGAACTCGAGCCGATCGGCTGCGACGCGGACCTCGACGGCGATGGCGACGCGGACGCCGACGACTTCTTCGCGTATCTCGACCTGTTCGCCTCTGGCGACCCTGCGGCGGATATCGACGGCGACGGGGACATCGACGCCGACGACTTCTTCGGGTATCTGGATCTGTTCGCCGGCGGGTGCTAGCGGGACGGTCCCAGCGGATCCTGGGCGTGGGCAACAAACAGTGCGGAGTTGCCCCTGCGAGGCCGAAAAACGGTCTTGATCTGGTCTTTCGAGGGTGGTAGTCTGTCTGGGGACCGTAGGAGTCCGGGGCAGGAACACTCAAAGCAGGAGAGAGATATGCGTATCGCACTTGCCATCATCGCCATCGCCGGGTCCGGCGCGTCCGCACAGGTCAACGTGCTGGAGAATCCTGGCTTCGAGTCCGGCACGCTCGATCCCTGGTTTCAGCTCCGTAATTTCGGGGGCGACGAAGACTGGAACGTCACCAACGCCGACGCGCACAGCGGCACCTTCAGCGCGGCCGACCTGGGCAACAAGCTCATTGTGCAGCAGTTCGATCCGATTCCGGTCGCAGACATCCTCGAGGTCTCCGCCTGGGTCAAGAATCCTGAGGAGACCGTCAACGCGTTCTTCTTCCAGTACTCCGACGGGTCCGAGGAGCAGTGGACCTTCTCCCACAACAGCGGGGAATGGACCTTCTTCGACGCGACCTCTCAGCTCGACCCCGGCAAGAGCCT
The DNA here is from genome assembly GCA_965371965.1 of uncultured Phycisphaerales bacterium. Classification (GTDB taxonomy): domain Bacteria; phylum Planctomycetota; class Phycisphaerae; order Phycisphaerales; family UBA1924; genus S146-42. Next base: position 7,879 of record CBDVAM010000054.1, on the reverse strand, counting down.
CGTGACCGCCGGCTTGTGGGGGTACAGCGGTGGTCCCTCCGGTCCCGACCGCACTTTCATTGACGACTATCGCGTCATGATCGAAGGTGGCGGGTGCCCGGCGGACCTCGACGGCGATGGCGACGCGGACGCCGACGACTTCTTTGCATACCTCGACGGGTTCGCGGCGGGCGACCTGGGCGTCTGCGACATCGATGGCGACGGCGACTGCGACGCCGACGACTTCTTCGGGTATCTCGATCTGTTCGCGCAGGGCTGCTGAGCCAGATCCGCGCAGGGTATCCTGGGATTCTCTTGAACGCCCACGCCGGGTGGCGGTATCCTCCGTGAGACGGGGTGATGGGACGCGATTCTCCCATCAAACCCCCATCCTGATCCGTGCACCAGGATCCGAGCAATCTGGATAACCAACGAGGAGTGATCCCGATGACCCCCACCGCTACTGCGACCGCCGCTTTGACTCTCCTGTGTGGGTCGGCCATGGCCCAGTGTGAGCCCGATTGGGATGTGACACTCGGCAACCCCGGCGTCAGCCGCGGCTACATCGAGGCCATCCTCGCCTGGAATGACGGTGCCGGCGAGAAGCTGTACGCCGGGGGCAGCGCAGAGAATATCGGCGGCAACGGTCTCAACGACTACCTCGCCCAGTATGACCCCGCTGGCGACACCTGGTCGCGCGTCGGCACGGGCATCCAGCCCGGGAACACCAACGCTTTCCTGACACGCTTGCGAACATGGGACGACGGTGGGGGCGAGAAGCTCTACGTCACCGGCTTCTATTTCTCGGCGGGCAACATCGACGGCACCAAGAGCCTTGCCTGCTGGGATGGCACAAGCTGGTCTGCGCTCGGGTCCAACTTCGTGTCCAACTCCGCGACCGCCACATACGACGCATACCCCGCCGATCTCGGGGACGGCGAGAAGCTCTACATCTGCGGCAACTTCGAGTCCATCGGTGGAGTCGCCGCCGGCAGAATCGCCGCGTATGACGGCGAGAGCTTCAGCGCAGTCGGTGGCGGCGCAGGCTTCTTCGGCAGCTTCAGCCCCTTCGTACAATCGCTGTTTGCCTGGGACGACGGTTCAGGGCTCAAGCTCTACGCCTGCGGCCGATTCGACGGGGTCGATGGCGTGTCTGCAAGAAATGTTGCACGTTTCGACCCCTCGACTGGCGAATGGGAGCGGGTCGGCGCCGGGCTTAACCCAGTCAGCTCGTTTGCGAACTTCACCGCATTCACCCTCTTCGACGACGGCAACGGCGAGGCCCTGTACATGTCCGGCCAGCAGTTCCGCGTGCCGGGCGACCCGCAGATCTACCTCTGCGCCAAGTGGGACGGCGCGAGTTGGACCGGCATTGGTCAGACGCTCTCGGGGCGGGCCACCGACATCGTCGTGTGGGATGACGGATCAGGTCCTGCGCTGCACATGTCCGGCACGGCGATGTTCGAGGTCAACTACTTCGCCAAGCTCGTCGATGGCGTCTGGGAGCCCGCACAGAGCGGCGTCAACAACCCGCCCGTCAACGGCAACTTCTCCTCGGCGTTCGGCTTGTACACCTGGGGAAATGACATCGTCGTCGGCGGCAACTTCTCCCAGGTCGGCGGGCTCGATCCCGTCACCGGCGTCGGCGAGGGCGACCCGATCCCCTCGCGGGGCATCGCCACCCTCACGCCGTGCGACAGCGGATGCGCCGCGGATATCGACGGCGACGGCGACGCCGATGCCGACGACTTCTTCGCCTATCTCGACGCCTTCGCCTCTGGCGATTTGGGAGTCTGCGATATCGACACCGACGCCGATTGCGACGCCGACGATTTCTTCGGGTATCTGGACCTGTTTGCACAAGGCTGTGGCTGAGTCCACGCGCCTGGTGGACCGAGAATGGCGGTGCCCGTCCGAGTAGTCGGCGTTGAGGGCGTTACAACCCGCGTATGCGCCGCAGCCCGTGCGGCGTCGCCCGTGCTTTGGTGTGTTCACCTTGGCGCGCCTCCTGATTGGGATCATCCTTGATGTGGGCGACGGACCGGCATCGGCCGGGCCGGAACTCAGGGAGAGGAAGAGACATGAAACTGCAAACTGGATCCAGCGGGCTTGCCCGCACGCTTGTCGTGTGCGCCGGCGTCGCGGCAATGAGCGCAACAGCGCTCGCTGAGCGGACAATCACACTCGTCGGCGTCGTACGCGACTTCCGGGACGATCATCCGGACTTCGGCGTCACACCCGTGCTCGGCGGCGGGCACTCCGCCGGCAACGCCGCCTTCGACCTCGACAACCGCGAGCGCCCGATCTTTGGCGGCGGCAACGGCTTCGAGGTCGCCGGCCAGTGGAGGAACGCCCTGGGCAACCCGATCGCCCCACACCTGTTCGTTGACGCCGAGGATGGTATCGTGCGCCTTCGCAGCGAGCCGGACTTCGACAACTCCGCGGATATCGACTCGTACGACTACGACCTGGGAGCGTACGACCCGGACAATCCCGGGCCAGACCCCGTGTTTTCTACGGATTACACCATGCCGGAGATTCCGGTCCCCGAGAGCATTCCGGCGCTCGAGGGCTCGTTCTACCGCGATGGCGGCGGCGTCACCGAGATCACCGGCGACCGCCATTTCAGCTGGCTCTTCATGCGCAACTCCCATCTGCTCCGCATCATCGGCGACGTCACCATCCACGTCGACGGCGACTTCTTCATGGACCAGAAGCCGTCGATCGAACTCGCATCGGGCAGCTCGCTCACGCTCTACGTCGGCGGTCGGCTCCATCTCCGCAACTCGTGCAGTATCAACGCAGGGCAGGACCCCGCCAATGTCCAGGTCTACAAGAGTGGAACCGGGGATGTCATCATCGGCCAGTCCGCCGATGTCTATGCCAACATCCTCGCCCCCTGGGCGCCCATGCTCGTGACCAACTACTCCGACTTCTACGGCACGTTCGACGGCGCGAGCCTGCGCGTCGACAACAACGCCGGCTTCCACGTCGACGGCATCCCGCCCGTGGACGCCTGCGGACAGCTCATTCTCGACGACGAGGGCATCGAGGGATTCGACTCCGCCGGCGACATCACCTCCGATTCGACCTTTGCGCACTGGTACCGCGACATCGACGGCATCAGCGCCTCCAAACGACATGCGATTACACTTCACCCGGCGGGCAGGGGCTTTTACGAGTATCGGAAGAACTCCTTCTTCCCGGTGGACGAGCAGCTCTACGGCAACGAGGGGCGGAGCCACAACCTCCACTTCACCTACCAGATCGACACGCACTTCGTCTATCAGTCCTGCATGAATCAGGTGGTTGAACTCCAGGGCACCGACGACATCTGGGTCTTCGTCAACAATCAGCTCGTGATCGATCTCGGCGGGATCGGCGCAGACCAGGTCCAGGTCGGCGAGATGGACCGCCTGAACCTCGTCGATGGCGAGACCTACACCATGCGGATCTTCTACGCACACCGGTCCAATAACAGGCCGTCGTTCCGCCTGCGGACCAACATCGCCCTGAACTCGAGCCTGCTGTCCACGAACGTACCGGTATACGCCGGATGGGATTGACCCTCTTCTTCGGACGGTACGTCATCGTCCGGAAATGAACGGGCCCGGAGCGAGTCGTCGCTCCGGGCCTTCTTCTTGCGCGCGCCGGGCGAGCGGACCCCGCCAGAACGTGTCACGCCCGGATTCCGACTTGCCCAAGATCCCCAGGCGTTACAAACCGCTCGGAGGCTTGCCCAGGAGCCTCTATGAGGTTGCAGACTGCGACGGTGTTTTCAATCGTTTGAGTAGGGACGCCTCTCGGGCACATCTGCCGGCGGATCAGATCACAGGGAACGAGGATCAGGAAATGAACCAGAAGAACGTCAGTCGCGGGGCTAGCAAACTCCTTCTCGCGATCATCGGCTTGGCGATGACCTCAAGCGACGCGACAGCCCAGAACGTCACGCTCATGGGAATCGCGAGAGACTTCCGGGCCGATCATCCCGACTTCGCCATCAAGCCTGCCGACGGACCCGGGCACTACGCAGGCAACGCCTCGCTGGCGCTCGACGGTCGATATCACCCCGAGTTTACCGGCTCGGGCTTCAATGTCTCCACGCAGTGGCGAAACATGAACGCCGACGGAATCGCTCCGCACATGTATGTGGAGAATATGGGCATCGTTGTCCTGAGGACCGCACCCACGATTGAAGCCGGCAACACTGTCCTGGACACCTATAACCCCGGGGCGGGCCCGTACGATCCATCAAACGCTGGGCTCCCGCCGACCTTCGTCACAAGCTCCGACGTGCCGGTGATCCCCGTCGGCGGCCCGCGCCCGCCGTATATCGGCGACGTCTATCTCAAGGACAACAAGAGCACCGTGCTGCTCGATCGGGATTACAATGTGGGTCATTTCATTATTCAGAACAGTCAACAGGTCCGTGTCGAGGGCGACGTGACCCTCTGGGTGAACGACTGGTTCTACATGGAGAACCTGGGCACCGCCATCGAGGTCCCGGACGGCTCCTCGCTGACCATCTACGTCGCCACGAAGTTCCGCATGACCAACAACACCGCGCTGGGCAGCACCGAGGACCCCAGGCGCGTGACGATCTACAACATGAGCAACAACCCGATCGAGATTCTCAACAGCGCGCTGCTCTCAGCTCATGTGGTCTCTCCGAACGCCGAGATGCAGATTGCAAACTTCGGCGAGTTCGCCGGCACCCTCGAAGGCGAGGGTCTCACCATAAAGGGCAGCGCCGAGTTCCACAACGACGGGTTGACCTCCGCGGACAGTTGCGGCGACGGGATCGCCGATTCCGAGGGCTTCGCCGGCGTCGCCAGCCCCGGCGACATCGAGTCGCAGCTGACCTTCAGCCATTGGTTCCGCGACATCGACGGCGTCAACGCCTCCAAGCGTCACCCCATCACACTCAAGTCCGACGGCAACGGCTTCTACGAGTTTGTGTCGGGCAACTTCCTGCCGCTCGCAGACGAGCTCTACGGCTACGACAACGGCAACACCAACAGCTACTTCACCTTCCAGGTCAACGCCGAGTTCACATACAACAGCTGCACCGATCAGCACATCGAGATCCAGGGCAGCGATGACATCTGGGTCTATGTCGATGGCAAGCTGCTCATCGATCTGGGCGGCATGGGCGCCAACCAGGCACAGGTCGGCGACCTCGGCCGCCTCGGACTCACCGACGGCGAGCGGTACACCATGCGCGTCTTCTACGCCCACCGTTCCGGCTCCACCCCGAGATTCCGCATCCGCACGAACGTCGATCTGGGCGCCAGCCTGTTCGCCGCACAGTCTCCCGTCTACGCCGGTTGGGACTGATCCTCCTGCCACGCCGGCTCTGTTGCGAAGGCCCGCGGCGCGTCTCCCGCGGGCCTTTCTTGTGCGCCCACTTAGAGCGAAATCAATGAACGCGTAGCGGGCGTTCGTCGGTCAAATCGCAGGCCCGACCGTGAGGAATGGCACCTACCCGTCCTTCCGCGCCTCCTGCCACCTATGCGACGGGGGCTTCCCAGGAGCGTTGACGCGTCCGGAGATGGAGCATTGAAGGGTGAGAAGAGCTGGTAGGCACCCTCCCTCACGGTCAGGCCTGTGATGGGCCCCGTCGCGCTTAGGACGCTACACAAGAAGTGAAACTGCTCTAGTCGAACGCGGGACCAAGCATCCGGTAACAGGCTCGTCGCACCTGCGGAGACACGCTGAAGGGCACCTCGCGCAAATGCCGTCTTCCTCGCGCGCCCAGATACTACAGACGGCATGCGTTCGCACGAATCGGTTCTTCGGTCCTTGCGTGCGGTCGCCCCGTATCTCATGCTTTAGGTACATCACCCCAGCCGGCACATACCCGGTGGGACCAGAACGTTCAGAAGACGAGGATCAGCACATGAAACCGAAGAACAGCAGCCGAGCCCTGGCCAGATCCGCGACCTTGGGTACCGCTGCGGCGTGCCTGCTGGTCTCGGGCACGCTCGCTCAGGACGTCACCCTGTTTGGCGTCGTACGAGATTTCCGAGCCGACCACCCCGACTTTGCCATCACGCCCGCGCTCGGCTACGGACACCGTGCCTCTAACGTGTCGCTCGAAGCCGACGCGCGGGGTCGCCCGATGTTCCTGGGATCGGGCTTCGAGGTCGCGACCCAGTGGCAGACCCAACTCGCCCGACCGATCGCACCGCACCTCTATGAGGAGCTCATCGAGGGCGTCCTTCGCCTCCAGAACGCTCCTGTGATGGACAACACCTCGATCTTGGATACCTACGACATCGACGCCGGGCATTACGACGACCAGACACCAGGACCGGCACCGCTGGTGTTCGTCGAGAGCGAGAAGCCGAAGATCCCACCGCCGGGCCCTCTGCCCCCGAGCCAGGGCGACGTCGAGCTCAAGGGCAGCGGCACAACCGAAATCTCCGCCGACATGCATTGCGACAGCTTCAGAATCAAGACCATTCACAAGGTGCGAATCGTCGGCGATGTGATGATCTATGTTCGCGGTGACTTCAGCATCGAGCAGTTGGGGACAGTCATGGACGTCACCGCGGGAAGCTCGCTGACCATGTACGTCGGGGGGAAGTTTCTGATGCGAAACTCCGCCGTACTCAACGCCAGCGGCGATCCGAATCTCGTCACCATCTACAAGCTCGGAACGGATGTGCTCCTCATCGAGCAGACCGCCCGGTTGAGCGCTCGTCTAATCTCGCCCGATTCGGTGTTCGAACTCACGAACTCGGCCAACTTCTACGGCTGGTTTCGCGGCGAGGGGATCGAGATGGACAGCAGCGCCGGCTTCCACACCGAGGGTCCAGCAACCTACAACGCCTGCGGCGGACTCAATCGCGACATCCAGGGCGTCCCGGGATTCGATTCGCGCGGCGACATCGACTCTGGCCTCTCGTTCAGCCAGTGGTTTCGCGATATCGACGGCGTGAACGCCTCCAAGCGTTACCCCATCACGCTGACGCCCGACGGAACCGGCTTCTACCATTTCGTCTCTCTCGACTTCCGCCCGCTCGAGGATGAGCTGTACGGCTACGACAATGGCGCCCGCAACAGCTACTTCACCTACCAGCTCAACGCAGACTTCACATACCGGGCCTGCGCCAAGCAGAGGGTCCGGCTCCAGGGCAGCGACGACATCTGGGTCTATGTCGACGGCAAGCTGCTGATCGACCTGGGCGGTATGGGCGCAAACCAGACGCAGGTCGGCCTGCTCGACCGCCTCGGGCTCACCGACGGCGAGCGGTACAGCATGAGCATCTTCTACGCCCACCGGTCGGGCTCCACCCCGAGATTCGGCATCCGCACGAACCTCAACCTGGGTGCCGGCCTCCTCGCCGCCCAGACTCCTGTGTACGCCGGCTGGGATTGATCCTCCTTCCACGCCGGTTTCATCGAAAAGGCCCGCGGGTGCGTCTCCCGCGAGCCTTTCTCATGAACAAAGCGACAACTCGCCCAACTCTAAACGCTCTCAGGGGCGTTTGGCGTTGATTTGCTCCGCTCATCAGTCTTCGGCGTGAGTGATGCGCCGGGGCTCCGTTTTCTCTCTGGCGGCTTCCAGCGCGTGGGGCCCGCGGAACACAGAAGAAGGAGCCTGCAATGTCCAAGACACTCACAAACGCTCGTCTGCCTCGCCTCGCACTGCTCGCATGGACGGCCCTCGCCGGGACGGCTCTCGCCGGGCCGGACACCTATTTCCGGACCGACGATCCCAACGGCAAGAGCCCCAGAGACGACGCGGCCGGATGGACCAAAATGACCGGCAACAACTTCCAGGTGGCCGTTGCCAGCGGCGGGAACCTCTGGCTGGGCTTCATGAATCGCGATACCAACGGCCAGAAGAAGGTCCTTACGGTCAACCTCACCTACACCGGCGGCAATCCCAACC
>CBDVAM010000053.1:0-22185 GCA_965371965.1 uncultured Phycisphaerales bacterium | reverse complement strand
CTGCGCGAGACGAGGGTGATGGTGGGGGGCGCATCGAGCAACGGCGGCTGGGTCGAGAGCGATGAGGCGGTGAGGTTGAAGACCTCGCCATCCACCCCCTTGATGACCAAGCCGTCGATGATGAGTTCGCGGATGACGACCTCGGGTGCGCCCTCGATGAGGTGGGTGGCGCGGACCTTTGCGTAGCCGTGCAGACGTGCCTGACGTCTGAGGCGGTCGCGGAGGGATTCCTTGTCCTCGTCGGGAGCGTCCTTGTCGTCGTCCTTGGCGGGGCGGCCCTCTGCCTTCTCGATCCACTCGCGGAGTTGTTCGAGTCGATCCTTCCAGACCCGGGCCTGCTTGATGTAATCGTCGATGGTCTTGCCGTCGCCCTCGGGCGGTTGCGGCGGCTTGGGCTTGGAACCGATGAGCACGCCGGGGCGGGTGCGCTGCTCGCCGCTGGTGGCGTCGCGGATGACGATGCGGTCGATGACGATGCGCCGGGTGAGCAGGTCAGAGTTGGAAACGTCGGCCTCGAGCTCGCGGGCGCGGAGGAGGTCGGTGTCGAGCTTGTTGGGGTCGGCCATGGCCAGGCCGGTGAGTGACATCTTGCCGGCGGCGAGGTCGATCGAGGCGGACTCGAGATCGACGGTTGCGCCGTTGGCCTGTTCGAGGCCCTTCTGGAGCCAGGCGGACATGATGCGGTCGCCGAAGGCCATCTGGATGAGGATGACGCAGGCGATGAGCAGCACGGCGAAGACGACGCCGAGGATGCGGATGGGGTTGCCGACGGACTTGGAGGCGAGTTGCTCCCAGGACCTCTTGCCCTTCTTGCCGCCGATGAAGAGGAAGGTGGCGATCTTGACGGATTTCTTCGACGAGAGCTTCTTGTAGCGTTCGGAGCCCTCTTCGAGCTTGGCCATGCGTCTGCGGACGCCCTGGAGGCAATTGATGATGGCGAGGCCGGCGATGACGCCGACGATCGCGCCCAGGACCATGCCGCCGACGGTGACGTAGTTGTCCATGCCGCCCCAGGCGAGAACGGGCGCGTTGATCATGGCCTTGAAGAGCGGCTGGGTAGGCCCGTCAATGAGCACCTGGCCGATCTGGAAGCTGAGCGGCTGGAGAGCGAGGCTGAGGAGCGAGGTCAGGACGGTGAGCAGGGCCGCGATGGGGAGATTGGCGTTCAGGATGAGCAGGAGGCACAGCAGCGCAAGGAGAAGTGCCGGGGCCTGCATGAGGCCCGGCACGAAGCCGATGAGCGAGCCGAGGATCGTGGCGGTGAGGATCTGGAAGGGCGTTGCCTTGCCGCGGACGAACTTGCCGATGGATCGTGTGAGCATGGGGGATGGTATCGCGCCACTGATCGCCGGAGCCTGTCAGCCGGAGTCTGAGTATTTTTCCCTTGGTGCGTCCGTTTAGTGTACTGTGTGTCGATCATGACGTGTTCTCGTTCACTTTGAGAAAGGAGACTCGATGTCATTGTCTCATTCAAAGATCCTTGATGTTCCGATTTCGGTGATCGACTTTGAAACAACCGGACTGAGTGCGGGACGCGACCGAGTTGTTGAAGTGGCCGTGACACGGATCGACGGTGGAGGGGAGCCTCGACTCGTATTCGATTCGCTGGTCGACCCTGAGCGTCGCATGGGCTGCACGCAGATCCATGGGATTACCGGCAAGGACGTAGAGGACGCGCCCGTGTTTTCCGAGATCGCGGCGGCGCTGACAGATGTGTTGGATGGGACGGTCATTGCTTCGTACAATATCTACTTCGATATCCGTTTCTTTCAAGACGAGTTCTCTCGGGTTGGTCTTTCAAGAAGCGTGCCGCACCTCTGCGTGATGTACCTTCGACCATTGCTAGGTCTTGGTCCAAAGTGCCCTCTAACGCGGGCGTGCGCGGAGCACGGCATCGCGTATTCTTCGGAGCATCAGGCGAATGCCGATGCCATGGCTGCGGGTCAGCTGATGGCTCTGTATCGCCCGGTCTTCGGCAAGCACCGGATCAAGCGATTCAGTGATCTCGCGGAGTTCGGATCCTACAAGTTCTTGTCGAGCCTGGAGGGTCGGCCATTCAGAGCAGCCGATGTTCGTCCACCCAGGGCTGGCAAGAGGCTCAAGAGCCGCAGCGGTCGGGATCGCAGTGAGCAGGCATCTAGCGACAAAGGGCTCTCCTCGGCAACTCGCAATCTCAGCACGCGCGACAAGCTATACACCTATATTGAAGCCGTAAAATGTGCCGTTGCGGATCGAGTCATCGACCCTGTTGAAATGAAGAGCGTGGCGGAGCTCCAGCGCAGCCTTGGCCTGAGCATCGGGCATCTACGGTTTGTTCACGCGGCGATTTTTCACGCGATCCTGGGCGATGCGATTGAAGACCATCTGATCGATCGTGATGAAGTCGCAGACCTCGGCACGCTTCATGCGTGCTTGCGCGAACTTGGGTGGGCACCGGGCGGGTAATAGACCCCGTGCCCACGGCGGTTCACAGCACTCGCTTCAAGAATCCCGCCGTGTACCCCTTCTTGCTCCTTGCGATCTTCTCCGGCGGGCCTTGCACGACGATCGTGCCGCCTTTTTCTCCGCCCTCAGGACCGAGGTCGATGATCCAGTCGGCGCACTTGATGACATCGAGGTTGTGCTCGATGAGCAGGACGGTGTTGCCGGCGTCGACGAGGCGGGTGAGCACGGCGAGGAGCTTGCGGACGTCCTCGAAGTGCAGGCCGGTGGTGGGCTCGTCGAGGAGGTAGAGGATGTTGGTGTAGCCGGTGGGGTTGTTCTTGGTGCCGCCGCCCTTGCCGAGCTCGGTGGCGAGCTTGACGCGCTGGGCCTCGCCGCCGGAGAGGGTGGTGGAGGGTTGGCCGAGCGTGACATAGCCGAGGCCGACGTCGCGCATGCACTCGCAGAAGCGGAGGATCTTGGGGTGATTCTCGAAGAAGGAGCAGGCCCTCTCGATGGTCATGGCGAGCACGTCGGCGATGGACTTGCCTCGGTAGAGGATCTGGAGGGTCTCGCGGTTGTAGCGTTTGGCGTCGCAGAGCTCGCACTCGACGAAGACATCAGCGAGAAAGTGCATTTCTATTTTCTTGAGACCCTGGCCTTGGCAGGCCTCGCAGCGCCCGCCGCCGTTCTGGGCGCTGACGTTGAAGCTGAAGCGACCGGGCTTGTAGGCGCGGATCTTGGCTTCCTTGGTCCGGCTGAAGAGCTTGCGGATCTCGTCGAAGATGCCGGTGTAGGTGGCGGGGTTGGATCTGGGCGTGCGTCCGATGGGAGATTGGTCGACCTCGATGACGCGGTCGACGTGCTGAGAGCCGTTGAGGCGGGTGTGCTCGCCCGGGACGACGCGGGCGCCGTGGAGCTTTCTTTTGAGGGCCCGCAGAAGGATCTGGTTGACGAGCGTGCTCTTGCCCGAGCCGGAGACGCCGGTGACGCCGATGAGCCCGCCGAGGGGGAAGGTGGCGTCGATGGATTTCAGGTTGTTGGCGCTCGCGCCCTTGATGACGATGGCCTTCTTGTCGCTGAGTTTGCGGCGGTACTCGGGGATCTCGATCCTGCGCCGGTCGGCGAGGTAGTCGCCTGTGAGGGACTCGGGCTCGCCGATGATGTCGTCGATCGAGCCCTGCGCGACGATGCGCCCGCCGTGGATGCCTGCGCCCGGGCCGAGGTCCACGATGTGGTCGGCGGCGCGGATCATCTCCTCGTCGTGCTCGACGACGAGGACGGTGTTGCCAATCTCTGTGAGATGACGGAGGGTCGCGATGAGGCGCGAGTTGTCGCGCGGGTGCAGGCCGATGGTGGGTTCATCGAGGACATAGCACGCGCCGACGAGGCCCGAGCCGACCTGGGTGGCCAGGCGGATGCGTTGGGCCTCGCCGCCGGACAGGCTGCTGGTGCGCCGGTCGAGGCTGAGGTAGTCGAGCCCGACGCTGACGAGGAAGCGCAGGCGGTTGGTGACCTCGCGCAGGATCGCCTCGGCGATGGGTTGCTGCTCGGTCGTGAGACGCAGGCCCTCGATGAAGTGGATGGCGTCGGTGATGGTGAGGCGGCTGAGCTCGGAGATATTGAGCATCGTGCCGTTGGAGGCGGGGCGTCCGATGACGACCTCGCTCATCGCGCCGTCGGTCTGGGCGGCCCGGTCGGATTCGAGCTGCACGTGCAGGGCCTCGATGCGCAGGCGGTCGCCCTGACAATCCGGGCAGGTGTGCTCGGACATGTAGTGCTGGAGGTGGTCCTTGACCCAGGTCGATTCGGTCTTCTTGAACCAAGTGCGGAGCATGGGCAGCACGCCGGCCCAGCGCGTTTTTAGTTTGGTGACGCGGTCACCGTGCATGAGCGCGTCGTACTGATCGTCATCGAGCTCGCCGATGGGCGTGGAAGGGCTGAGGCCCGCGGCTCGGCAGTAGCGCCTGAGCATGCGCGGATAGATCATGCCGCCCGGGCCATTCTTCTTCCACGGGGCGATCGCCGAGCCCTGGAGTGTCTTCTCGTCGTCCGGGATGACGAGGTCCTCGTCGAACTCGAGGATGCCGCCGAGGCCGTGGCATGTGGGGCACGCGCCGTGGGGGCTGTTGAAGCTGAAGAGGCGCGGTGCGAGTTCGGTGATGGCGTATTCGGGATAGTCGGGGTCGGCGAGGCGGTCGCTGAATGCGTGGTCGGTCCATGAATCGGAATCCGACGAGCCCGAAGCGCGAGCGAGAGTCTTCTTCTTGCTCGACGCGGGGGCAACGTCCGAGCGATCGCGATTCGTCAGGACGCTGACAATCACACTCCCGTCACCGATCTTGAGAGCGCTCTCGATGGCCTCGCTGAGGCGCTGGCGGACGCCGTCCTTGAGCACGATGCGATCGATGACGGCCTCGATGTCGTGCTTGTGGTAGCGTCCGAGGTCGAGCGGGTTCTCGCCGCCTTCTTTGAGAGCATCGCGGATCTCGATGATGTCGCCGTTGACCCGGGCGCGTCCCCAGCCCTGGGATTGCAGTCCCTCGAGCGTGTCTTTGTGAAAACCCTTCTTGGTGCGCACGACCGGGGCGAGGACCATGAGTCGCGTGCCCGCGTCCCAGCGCATGATCGCGTCAACGATCTGGGTTGCGCTGGAGGCGGTGATGGGCACGCCCCGCCGTTCGGTGATCGTGCCGTCCTTCTTGGTCTTCTTTGGCGCCCAGGAATACGCGGTGCCGCAACGGGCGTAGAGCAGGCGGAGATAGTCGTAGATCTCGGTGGTGGTCGCGACGGTGGAACGGGGGTTGTGAGAGCTGGATCGCTGCTCGATGGCGATGGTGGGGGGGATGCCCTCGACCTCCTCGACATCGGGCTTCTTGATCTGGTCGAGAAACTGGCGGGCGTAGGCAGACAGGCTCTCCATGTACTTGCGCTGGCCCTCGGCGAAGATCGTGTCAAACGCCAGGCTGCTCTTGCCCGAGCCCGAGAGGCCAGTCATGACGATGAGCTGATCGCGCGGGAGCGTCAGCTCGACGTTCTTGAGGTTGTGCTCCTTCGCGCCGCGGATGCGGATGACACGCTCGGGCGTCAGTCGCGACGATCTGCGCTTCGCGGGCGGCGAGGCCCCTGGCGCCTTTCTCGTGCGCTTCTTGCGCGGCTTGGGCTCGATCACGCCGGCTCCATCCATGGGCATCTGGCCTCCTCCATCGGGAGCGATGGTAGGGTCTTGTCAGATGTGGGGAGGGACTGGACCCGTGGGTGGCTCGAATGGTCAAGCGAAGCGCTGTCGGGGCTGGCGGCCGATCGCCATCACGCTGCGCGCCGTCGCCTGAAGCAGACTCCCGCGCCAATGGCAAGCAGCACGACCGTGGCGGGCGTCGGAGCCACATCCGGAAGGTCAAGAGCGTCGAGGTTATCGGTGAGCCAGTTCATTCCTCCTCCCAGCGCGACTTCCTGCAGGCCGAGATCGGTGGATTCGAGGAACAGGAGATTATTCCCTCCGAATGGCTGGAAGAGATCGCTCGCCACCTCACCCTGTACATGCTCGGTGAACACGGTCGAAAAAAGCCTACCCGTGGAATCCCGATCGACACTGAAAATAACCAAGTCGACGAGCGAGTCGAACACCGGCCAGCCATCGGAATCCAACCCGCTCAAGTGCTCGATCAGCAGAGCGTCGATATTGTCATCCGCGTTGAGACCAAGGTCGAAGGCGCGCGCATAGCGCTTGAACATGCCGGGCCGGTCACGCCGAGCAACGAGTATATCTCCCGTATCGGCCCTGTTGGTACGAGCTGTCGGGCTGTCACGATCGAGCGAAAAGAATGTGAATGCGCGCTCATCCAGCAGGTCGAGCGATGGATCGAACTCATTGACCCCGCCGAGCCCCTCGAGGCCGTTGAGATCGTCCTCGTTGTCGGAAAGCCTCGGCCCGGTCAGGCCCAGGTAGTACGAATCAGCGAATGTCGTGTTCATGTTCAGCTGGCCCGCCGGGTGCAAACTATCATCATTGGGAATGTTCTTTATCCGCCTGTTCATATTGAACAACGGAGCGGCGCCCGGCAGCAGCAGGTGGCTCTGGAAGATGTCTCCGGCTGCCTCATTGACAATCGTCGCTTCGTCAAAGACGCCGGTCTGCGGATTGTTGACGCCGTATGGCGAGAGACCGGTGGCATATGAATCAACGCTGAACCACACGCGTCCGCCGTCCCGTTCCAGTTTTCGAATGTTGTCTCGCCCAAAGCTGAGTGCATTGACGCCGTCATCCACCAAGTTCGCAGTCGCCCGTATGCCGAGGTCACGGTCGTCCTGGTACAATGTGTTGTCTACATTCATATTGGAACGCCAGACAGCGCTCTCGACACCGGCCGGACGCCTCCGGCCATCGAGGACGGCCTCGGCACGAACCGCGGTTCCGTCTCGCCCTTCAAGGATGCGATCAAACGGTGGTGCGCGGCGCTTGTGGATCCGGTCTCGGACTGTGAAGAATACGTCCCGCGGGCCGGGATTGGCGTCGACGGGACTCACGACGTACGCCACACCGAAATCGCCATTGACAGCGCCGTTGTTCTCAATGCGAAGTGTGTAGTTTCCGGATTGACCAGGTGTGGTGATTGTATTAATGTGCTGGACACTGCCGATAGGACTGTCTTGGGTGACGTTGTGCCCCAGAGTGGACCATGAGATTCCGTAGTGCGGCTGCCGATCGATGTCTAGGTCATACCTTTCGTTGGGCGGCGTGCCGTTTCTTGTGACCTTCCGATCCCACACGACGGTCGCGACAAGTCGGGAGTCGGGTCCTACTGGAAGATCTTCAATGAGATCCCACCCACTCCCCGCACGGGTCGTGCCGATGTGCCAACCTATGCGACGCCCGTCGCCGCCGCTTAGCAACTGGGCGCTGCCCCAAGCGTTCAGCTGGCCCGTGCCGAGCTGATTGTCAAGCCCGTGGCTGTCCGTCACGCCCATTGCCTCCCACGGTTGGTTGTCGCGGTCGCGAACTGTCTTGTCCGCGGCATTCATTAGGACAGCCTTCATCAACCGATGATCGGCGCTCGGAAACTGCTGATAGAGTTGGGCGGCGACACCGGAAACATGGGGAGCGGCATAGCTCGTACCGACCCTATTCGGGTTGGCATCAAAGCCGTCTCGCTTGGTCGCCATGATGAACCCCCCATAACGGGTGCGGCCCCCTGGTGCTACGAGTTCAGGCTTGGGAATCCCATGGGCGGTGCCATAGCTCGAGTCGGGAGCCAATAGTGAGAACCGGTGATTCACCGGTCCTTGGCGGAAAACCGTTCGACCTATATAGTCGGGGCTGATCGTATTGCCGACTGCCAAGCCGTTGTGCATGGCACCGGGTAGAGTCACGCTCCCATGGCCGGTAGTCCCCTTATTGCCCGCAGACTTGACAAACAGGAAGTCGTCCTGCAAGACTCGCCAATCAAGGCCCAGAGACAACTCCGAAGTTCCTTTGGCATCGCCAAACCCAACGCTAAAGTTGACCACCCTAGCATGCGGGGCGTCCGTGGTCAGCCAGCGGACTGCGTCGAGAACATTTTTGAATCTTGTACCCATGTTGTTGTTTCTATAATCATCCATCCACAGCTCCGCGCGGTGGGCCATGCCCCTGAAGATTGGGTGATTGGACACCATGATCCCGGCGACCTCGAGAGCATGCAGGTTGGGGTCAAAGCCTGGCCCGGCGCGACGTTCAACCGGAACTCTCGTATGGTCCAAAGGTGGTTTCCGTTCTGTCTGCCCAATGTTCACACCGAGGCCATCCAGCCCGTAGACCGCGTCAATCAGCTCCGACCCTACTTGACGGCGGGTCTCGCCGTCTTGCGCGGCGGCCTGCCCAAGGCCGCTGACGCCGATCGCCGCCACCGCCATCCTCGCGATCCGCAATGAGCCCGTTGGAATAGCAGTGTGGCGCATGAATCTTGGGGCGTTCATTCGGTTCTCGCTTTCATCCCACGTCTGTGAGTAACGACTGTTCTGGACATCTGTTCCGACCGGACTGCATCGACTGTTCTTGCGCTCTGAGAAGTGTCGCGTATCAGCGGCGCTAGCCACGTCGCGGTAACCTCCTCCGTCTCCCCCTTGCCATGACTGCCAAGCCCAGCAGCGACAGAGTGCCCGGCGCCGGCAGCGCCTCCAGGCCATTGATGTTCTCATTCAGGACGCCAAAGGCCGCCATGACGTTGAACTCGGTGTTCCAGAGGTGGCCGCCGTGGGACAGGAACTCGGCGGTCATGGTCGTCATGTCAAGCACGAAAACCTCACCTCCGTCGAGATCACCTGCCGGCACGACACTGAACATGAGCAGATCTTCGCTCACACCGGACAGGCCGCTCATGGTCGCATCGACATCGATATCTTCTGGGCGGAGGTCCAGTCCGACGCCAAGGCTCTGGATCCCCTGCAGGATCTGGCTTTGGGTAATAACGCCGGGGTTTGCTCCCTGTCTGTCGGTCACAACCAGTGAGACGCCTCCCGGATCGCCAACCTCCGAGTACGAGTCCTCGATGGAATCGCCCCAGAACTCCATGCCATCGACGTCGTCACGGGCTGCTCCGGGCAGCCACAGATCCCGCCGCCCGCCCGGCATCTCGAAGTAGATGTTGGGATCGCCCGTGACCGAAATGAGCAGCGGGACCTCGTTGTCAATGACGTTTCGGAAGAACGCGTCCTGTGTGTCGACGGAGAAGCCGGTCTTCGCGAGTGCGTCGATCTGTAAGCCGCGATCACCCTTGTCGAAGTCGGTTCCGAGTATCGACCCGCCAAAGCAATCAATCCACAGCGTTTGACCGGGATCGGGGATCCCGAGGTGATCAACGTCGATGCTATTGGAAATGGTCCTGGGCTCGCCGACCAGAAGGCAATCGAGCTGCGCCGTCGTATCGCTGACGAGACCGGCGACTATGGCGGCGCATATGAATCGGGCACTCACCCCTTCCAGCCGCTCTCGCATCAGCGCCGTTCTTTGAGTGCTCAGTGAAGGTCTCCTCGGGCGTAGTACACAAGCCCTTTCCAGAGCCACGAGGCAGGAGCGAGTCTCAAGACCCGCTCGGGGGACCTTCACAGTCTACCAAGATCGTCGCTGGGAAGAAGTGAAATGTGAGATAGAGCAGTACCAAGCCGGTTCAGTACTCAAAGATGGGTTGACCCGTCGTGTAATGCTGTGGTAGTGGAGTGTGTTGCACAATGAACACACAATAATGAGTCAGATCGCGGCGTGTTGGCACAAAAAGATACTTTGCACGCGCTGCACTCTACAGCAACACCCGCCCACAGGCGGTACATCGCTACAGCTGTATCCCCGCGGCTGGCGGGAACGCCCGGCGTGTCCAATGGAGGCCCAAAAGCCGCCCTGGAGGATCCGTCGGGCCGCTTGGGCGGAGGTGGTGCTCAGGGTGATGACGGACGAGTTCCTGGGGCGCACGCCGATCCCGAATCGGTGTCGCAAACCTAGATGATTCGCGGAGGGATCGATGGTGGGCTCGCCGTTGGCGACGGATCGGTTGTCCTCTTCGGGCATTCCTTGCGCGGCTTGGGCTCGATCACGCCGACTCCATCCCTGGGCATCTGGCCTCCTCCATCGGGAGCGATGATAGGGTCTTGTCAGATGTGGGGAGAGTCGAGCCGAACGCCCTCGCCGGCGATATCGGGCGGGATCGGACTGCGCTCAATCACCTTTGGCGGTTGGATCGGCTTCGCCCGGCGAGTCAACCGAATCGCTCTGGGCTTGCTGCTGATTGGCCCGCGCTCGCTCGGCGAGCTTTGACTTGACCACGCCGAGCACGACGAGTCCGATGGCGAGGCCCATCAGATAGGCGCCCGCCCGGCGGGGAAACCCTGCCTTCCATCCATCCCTTGGCGGCTGGTGCATTGGCGATCTTAGGGCGCGGGCTCTTGTGCCACCGACCATGGCTTTCCATGGTCGGTGCTTGTGAGTCCAATGGCACCAACCACTCAGAGCAGCGGTTGGTGGCACGGGTCATGTGGCACAGGAGCCTGTGAATCTCGGCAAGCCTACTTGCGCCGAGATTTCTTGTACTTCTTCCTCGGGCGTGTGCCCGGTGCGCCGGGACGTTTCCTTGAAGACCGCCCGCCGAGAATCTCGCCCAGCTCCGACCGGGTAATCGTTGCGTCGTCGCCGGCTTCTTCGATGAGTTTCTTGAGGGCCTTGGCCTGGTCGCGCAGGTCGGCGGCCTTCTCGAACTGGAGCTGCCCGGCGGCCCGCAGCATCTCCTCCTCCAGCGTCTGGATCAACTGCACTGCCTCGTAGGCTTCCTCGGCGTCCTGGAGCGCCTCGCGGGCCAGGCGTTTGGCCTTGAGCTCGGTCTCGATGCCCCGCCGGATCGGCTTGACGATGGTCGTTGGGATGATCCCGTTGGCCTCGTTGTACGCCGCCTGCTTTGTGCGCCGCCGATCGGTCTCGTCGATCGCGGTCTGCATCGACGGGGTCATCTTGTCGGCGTAGAGAATCACCAGGCTGTTGGCGTTGCGCGCGGCCCGCCCCATGGTCTGGATCAGGCTGGTGGCGCTGCGCAAGAAGCCCTCCTTGTCGGCGTCGAGCACGCACACCAGGCTGACCTCTGGCAGATCCAGCCCCTCGCGCAGGAGGTTGACGCCGACGAGGACGTCGAAGTCGCCGGCACGCAGGTCGGTGAGGATTTCGATGCGTTCGAGCGTGTCGATCTCGCTGTGCAGATAGCGCACGCGCAGGCCCTGCTGGTCGAGGTAGCTGGTCAGGTCTTCGCAGAGGCGTTTGGTGAGCGCGGTGACGAGGACGCGTTCGCCGCTGGCGGCTCGTTCCTGGCAGGCCTCAAGCAGGTCGGGGACCTGTCCCTGGGCCGGGCGCACGCTGATCTCGGGGTCGAGCAGGCCGGTCGGGCGGATGACCTGCTCGGCGACCTCGCCCGCGGTCCTTTCGAGCTCGTAGACGCTGGGCGTCGCGCTGACAAAGAGTACCTGCGGCACAAACTCCTCGAACTCCTCGAAGCGCAAGGGACGGTTATCCAGCGCGCTGGGCAGGCGGAAGCCGTGCTCGACGAGAACCTTCTTGCGGGCCTGATCGCCGTTGAACATGGCTCTGATCTGCGGCATCGTGACGTGGCTCTCGTCAATAATGCACAGCCAGTCGTCCTTGCTGGTGCGGGTAGGTCGGCTCTCCGAGCCAACGCTTTGGGCGTTCGCTGGTGCAATGGTCGAATCGGGATCAATGGGAGTACGGGGACTTTGTGCATCGGCTCGGAGATCCGATCTACCCGGCGCATAGTCAAAGTAATCCAGCAGCGTGTACGGCGGCTCGCCGGGCTCTCGCTCATCGAAGTAGCGCGAGTAGTTCTCGACGCCCGGGCAGGTGCCCATCTCTTCGAGCATCTCCAGGTCGAACTTGGTGCGTGCGAGAAGGCGCTGGGCCTCGAGCAGCTTGCCGTCGCCGCGTAGTTCGACGACGCGCTGGTCCAGTTCCTCGCGGATGGCCGCGCACGCCTGGGCGAGGATCTTCTCGGGCGTGACATAGTGCACGGCGGGGAAGAGGTTGAACTGCGTTTCCTCGGCGATGACCTCGCCGCTGGTCGGGTTGATCAGGTCGATGCGTTCGATCTCGTCGCCGAAGAGCTCGACGCGGACGGCGAACTTCTCGTAGGCGGGCCAGATGTCGATGGCGTCGCCCCGGACGCGGAAGCTGGCGCGCTTGAACTCGACCTCGCTGCGTTGGTATTGCATGGCGTTGAGGGCGAGGAAGAGCTGCCTTCGGTCGATCTCGACGCCGCGGATCAGCGCCAGGCGCTTCTCGCCATAGGCCTCGGGCGAGCCCAGGCCGAAGATGCACGAGACGCTGGCGACGACGACCGTGTCACGCCGGCTGAGCAGATTGCTCGTCGCCCGCAGGCGGAGCTGGTCCAGATCCTCGTTGCGGCTGGCGTCCTTTTCGATGTAGATGTCCCGCCCGGGGATGTACGCCTCGGGCTGGTAGAAGTCGTAGTAGCTCACGAAATAGCTCACGGCGTTCTCCGGGAAGAAGTCCTTCAACTCCTCGTAGAGCTGCGCGGCGAGGGTCTTGTTGTGGCTGATGACCAGCGTCGGCTTGTTCAGCCGCTGGATCACGTTGGCCATGGTGAAGGTCTTGCCGGTGCCGGTGGCGCCTAAGAGGGTGGCGCAGCGATCGTTGCGCACGCCGAGGCGATCAACGAGGGCTTCGATGGCATCGGGTTGATCGCCGGTGGGTTGAAAGCGGGAGACGAGGTTGAACTTTGACGGGATCGCGGGCACGATGACACGGTAGGGGAGTCGCTCTTTTTCTTCCCTCGTCCTGGCGGATGCCTGTAGTCAATGCAGTATATATACTGCATTGACCACAAGCCGGCGACCTGACGCGACAAGAACCGCCCTGAGGCCCTTGCAAGGCGGATTGGCACCAAACAAAGCCCTGCCTGCAGTCCTTGACTCAGGCACATGCAGTATATATACTGCATGTGCCTGGATATGGGCCAAATCAAACACCGATTGAATCTGCAGGAATTGTGGCGTACAGTTCCATGCTCCTAGAATGCAGTATATATACTGCATTCTAGGAGGACGGCACAGGTATAGTTTCCTGGTCTCATGCAGTATACATACTGCATGAGACCACGGATCCGATAGGAAAGCAAGGTATGCCAACACGACTGACTCTCGCCAAACCTGAAATCGTGGAATTCTTTGATGCCCAGCGGAACCCCGTGTTCAAGCAACGGCAAATCGGGGTCATATTTGAGCGGCACCGTGAAGAGTGGCGACTACCACAATCGGTGGGTCTGACTGGATTCATCAAGTACTTGGTGGATAACTCGAAACTTCGCAAGGTGCATGTGAAGCTGCCTCACCGCCCAGAGTCCTTGTACGTCTGGGGGAAAGTGTCGGCGTTCTGCATGGCATCATCGCTGAAAACCAATGGCTATCTGAGCCACTACACAGCAATGCAGTTGCATGAGTTGACGGATCAGTCGCCGGAGACGATCTACGTCAACCACGAGCAACGCCCGCAACCGCGGCCTCTAGGCCCGTTGACGCAGGAAGCAGTCAGTCGCGCATTCAAGGGCAAGCAGCGAATGAGCAAGAACGTCGCGACGTTGGGAAGACGCAAGGTTTGTGTGCTCAATGGCAAGAACACAGGCCGCTACGCCGTGGAGGAACTTGAGGATCGAAACGGGCACCCGGTTCAGGTGACGAGTCTGGAACGGACGCTAGTCGATATCGTGGTTCGACCCGTCTACTCGGGCGGCGTGGCGGAGGTTTTGGAGGCCTATCGGCGAGCAGCTGGTAGGGCGCAGATCAATAAGCTGTTGGCAACACTCAGGAAGATGGACTTTGTCTATCCGTATCACCAAGCTATTGGTTTCTACATGGAGAGGTGTTCCGCGTATCCAGAGAGTCGCCTGCAGATGATTGAGTCTGAGGGAGCCGATATCGATTTCTACCTGACGTATGGCATGACCGAGACGGAGTACTCAAGCAGATGGAGGATCTACTATCCAGCGGGATTCTAGGAAAGCTAGGCGATCTACCAGGAAATCGACGTAGAAGTCAAAGTCCTGAAGGTCCACTCCTTTTCGGACGGTATTCTTCACTGACTCGAAGTTCTCTCGGTGAAACTCGCGGTGATCGCTGATCTGGCCGAGCAAGTAGAGCGGTACTCGCTTGACTTCGAACACCTGCGTGAGTGTGTCCCAAAACTCGTCGCTCCTGAAATCCATAGCCAACTGAGAGGCGATGTAGTGGATGTCGAAGAAATCTCTCGCCCTAGGACAGGCACTGGAACTCTTGACCACCTTGCGGTATTCCGCCATCTGTTGACAGATCGCCCGAATTTTCTCGCAGATGATCATCTGCCCTGTATACACGTAGACGCTGAAGCCGCCAATCTCTTTGAGTATCTTCCCGCCGCAAAACTCATGCTTGCTGAGATCAACGTTGAACTCCTTCCGATCGGACGGGCCTAGCGAGAACGCACGCTTGCGCAGTCTCTCGGTTGAGAGGCCGTCGGATGAATCGGCATTGATCACCTTGAATCGCAGTTGGTAGCCGCCCCAGAAATCACCTAAGACATCCTCCTTGAGATTGGGTGGGTGTTTCTCAAGTCTTACGTCAAAGACACGAAAACCCTCCTGCTTGAACATCGCTGACAGCAAGCGATCAAAACGAGATCGCAACTGATCGACCGAGCCGAGAGATTCCAGTGAACCGTCCAGAGAGAAATCAACGTCGATCGATCTTCTGACCGGAGCAACCCCCGCGTGCTCGATCGCGTTGCCACCCTTTAGTACCAGAAGGTCGAACAGATCGTCCTCAGACACGAGAGCCGAGATAGTCAGCCGCTTTACGGCCTCGGCCACGGCGAGGTCGTCATCAAATCGTGGGTGGTTTCCAGCCATGGGCATTTCCCGACGGTAGGCGGGTAGATTGATCTGGAACTACCGACCGCTCCGCGAGTCAGGGGCTCTAGTAAGCCTCACCCGCACAACCCAGAGCGAAACTCACCATTCTCGGATCGATCGCCCTCCGGCGAGTCTAACCGAGACGATCGCAACCACCGCGATCCCCAACCCGATCGCCCCAATCGGCCACACACTCACCCGCTCGCCCTCGCTCGCAAGCTGCACCGCGTATCCGACGACCGGCGCGAGAATCATCGTCGCCACGCGCCTCGTCTGTCCCTCGACCGACAGGATCGTCGCCCCGTGCGATTCCTCGCCCTCATCGTCGTACCGGGCGATGAGCATCGGTCGCCAGAGATTCTGGATGACGTGCAGCGCGACGAACGCCAGGGCGATCATGATCGGCGAGGGTGCCGCCAGCATGAGCGCGAAGCAGAGCCCGAAGGCGAGCCAGAGGCGCCGGCCGCCCTTGGTTTCGCCACCCGACCACGCCGCGAAGCGGTAGGCCCAGCGGCTGGCGAGCCCTGTCAGCAAGAAGAGCACGACATACACCGGCGTGAGCACCGTCGCGATCGCCTGCTCGTTGTTGAGCGCCGAGCCCGCGATGAGCGAGATGGCGATCGCCGCGAGCACCGGCTGGAGATAGTCCTTGACGGCATGAAAGAACCCATCAAAGCCCATCGAGTTGACCAGGAGCCTGCGGAGCCCGGGACGCCGAAACGAGATCGCCAGCGTTTGGCGCATGTGGCGAAGCACGCGGCGCATCGACCTGCCAGAGACAGCTCCATGCTCGCGATTCGCCTCGAGTTCCGCCGGGTAGCCGAGCAGATTGACCAGCAGCAGCACATACGGCACGATCGTGATCGCAAAGATGAGCGAATAGTCGCTGGTGGTTGCGAGCAGGGTCCCGGTGAGGATGACCGCGAGTGCCGAGCCGTACTTGCTCCACGAGCGGGTGACGCCGTAGATGCGGGTCCGCTCGCCGGTGCGTCCCTGGAGTTCGAGCCAGCGGAAGATCATGGCCTTGTGGGTGCCCGAGCGGAACGCGTCGCCGATGGCGTAGAGCGCCATCGCCAGAAACAACATCCACGCCGGCTCGGCGAGGGCGAAGATCGCGAAGCTGGCGATGTAGGCGCAGATCGAGAGGATCATCGAGCCTCGCCGACCCAGCACGTCGGCGACGGCTCCAGATGGGATCTCCAGCACCGCGACGATCAGCTCTTTGAATCCGAAGAGGATGCCGATGAGCCCGAAGGCCAGGCCCTTATCCAGAAGGGCGAGGATGAAGACCGGCTCGTGGTAGCGCTGGTTCTTCAGGAATCCGTAGAGACAAAAGCGGGTGAGCACGAGTGATTCTTGGCGGGCTTTGCACGATCGGCTTGCCGGCCTCGTGTCTTTGCGACGCAGAGATGAAAATCACCCCGCCCGGTTCTCACCGGACGGGGCGGGGGAGTGGTTTAGGAAACAGAGATTCGGATCATGGCCCAGAAGGCGTCGTCGAGGTCTGCCGCGAGCAGGCTCTCGAAGGCCGATTCGACCGCGTTGACCATATCGACGTTGGAGATCAGGGCGTTGGCGGCGTCGAGGAGCGAGCCGCTGGAGCCGTCGGGCATCTCGCCGATCAGGATCTCGTAGGAGGTGATGATGTCGCCGAAGTCGAGGAAATCGCCGTCGCCGTCGAAGTCGCGAACCCCGTCGTCGCCGCCGAACATGCGTTCGAATGCCTCCATGACGGCGTCGCCGGCCCCCTCGGCGGGGTCGTCGTTGACAAGAGTCTCCAGTTGGTCGTCAGAGAAGAAGTTCTTGATAGTGCGGTTGGCCGAGTGCATGGGCGGCCCTGCGAAGGCGTTGAGGTCGCTGGCGGCGTTGACCAGCGCGGTCATCTCCGCGGGCAGGTCGCCGAAGTTGAGTTCGAGCTGTGCCAGCAGCGCGACGAAATCGTCGTCGAGCCCGACATGCTCGCCACCGGAGTCGTCGCCGGCGCCATCGTCGTTATTGCCGCCGCCCTGGTCGTCGGTGCCGTCGTCGTCGCCGGAACCATTGCTGTCGTCATCGTTGCTACCGCCCTGATCGTCTGTGCCGTCGTCGTCACCGGACCCGCCGGAATCGTCGCTGCTGCGATCCTCGTCGGCGTCATGGTCCCGGTCCTCATCTCGGTCTCCGTTGAAGTCATCGTCTCCGTCGCCGCCAAAGACGTCATCGTCGCCGCTGTTTCCGTTGAGGCGGTCGTCGCCGTTGCCTCCGCTGAGTGTGTCGGTGCCGGCCCCGCCGTTCAACTCGTCGTTTCCGTCGCCCCCGCTGAGATCGTCGTCGCCGCGTCCACCCTTGAGTTCGTCGTTGCCGTCTCCGCCATTGATGACGTCGTTGCCGTCGTCGCCTCGGAGCTTGTCGGCCCCGCCGCCGCCGTTGATGATGTCATGGCCGGCGCGTCCGCGGATGATGTCGGACCGGAGTCCGCCGGTGAGCACGTCGTTGCCCGCGCCGCCGAGGATGCGGTTTCGGCTGTCGCCGCCGGTGATAACGTCTGCACCCTGCCCGCCGTGGAAGCGGAATCGTGTGAGCTTGCCGTCTTCATTGATAAAGGTGCCCGACGCCGTCGCGGTGTCGTCGCCGTCACGCAGGCGGACCCGCACGTCGTCGACGCCCTCGAACACGGTGCCGTCCTCGACGCCCTCCACACCCGAGACCCGGACCTGCCCATCGACATCGGTGGCCTCGATGAAGATCGCGTCATCGCCTTCGGTGCCGCGAATCTCGAGGGTTCCCCCTCCATCCATGCTCGCCGAGAGGAGCTTGCGCGGCTCGAGGTGCTCGAAGTTGTGGCTGAAATCTCCGTCGTGATCGCGTGATGCCGGCATATGTGTGGTCTCCTTACAGGACGAAGGGCGAATGGCGTGCCAATGCCCGGATGAGGTTGCCGCTGCTCTCAAGCAGTGGTCGTCGCGAGCCCTGTTTTGAATGCTGGCCACGCCCGGCCAGAGTGCTAGCCATCTCGTCGGCGTGGCACGTCCATAGTCCAAACTTGAAGGAACCCCTGCCAGGGGATTTTTCTTCACGAGCGGACAAAGTGCTCCGCGGGGCGTGCCAGGTGATGAACCCTGCGCATGTTCACAAATCTTCGGCGACCCTGATTCCCGTGCGCACTCGCATAGGCCAGAGTTGGCCAGCTCTCTTGACGTAACAGTGTTGGCCAGCATTCACCAGACGGGCGACGCGGAGGTCCTAGTGGAACGGTCGCTCTTCAGGAGGCACTTGCCCGGCGGTGCTGCTCGCGGGAGTTTGGGCGATTTGATCCCGAGGGGAGTGGTCCAGGCCCGAAATCTGTGGCATGGTTTGGCTGGTGGGGCGTCCGTGCGCCCTGGGGAACTGACTCGTCATGGGGAGACGGTCATGAAACGCATGGTGTTGCTGTGTACCTTCGCCGTGGTTGGCGGGGCGAGCCCCGCGCTCGCGCACGTCCGGCTCAACAGCCCCAACGGCGGCGAGGTCCTGGAGATCGGTTCGACCTTCACAATCGAGTGGGAGGTCCTGATATCCCACGACCTCCAGAACTGGGACCTGTTCTACTCGACCGAATCGAACGCCGGGGCGTGGACATCGATCGCGCTCGACCTGCCGGCGGGGAACGGGGCTCCTGGGAGCATTCATACGTTTGAGTGGACCATTCCCAACGACCCGGCATCCGAGGCGTGGGTGCGTGTGGTCCAGGATAACTCTGGGCGAGATTACGAGGACGTGAGCGACGGAGGCTTCTCGATCGTGCCGGCACCGGGTTCCGGTGCCCTGTTCGCGGCGGTCGGGTTGCTCGCGTTTGGACGCCGGCGCAGACGCTGAGTTTGATCCAAGCCACGCTCTCTAGTGCGGCACTTCCTTCACCGCGTTGCGATTCCACGCCGGGACTCGGATCACAATCGGCCCATCGCCCTCGACCTCGCACTGGCAGGCCAGGCGGCTGTTTCGCTGCAAGCCCGGAGCCTCTTCCACCCGATCCTCCTCGGCCTCGGTCGCCTCAGAGACCTGGTCCTCGCCCTCCTCCAGGTAGATGTGGCAGGTGGAGCAGGCGCAGACCCCGCCACAGGCGTGCTCGATGTTGATGCCGGCCTCGATGGCGACCTCGAGCAGATGCTCGCCCTTGGCGGCCATGAGGCTCCACTCGTGCTGGTCGGTATCGGTGAGGGCGTGGGGGTCCTCGAGGATGAACGTGATCGGAACCTCCTTGGGTCCCTCTACCTCGGATAGGTGCATGTGCATGGGCGGGCCTCAACTGAGAATCAGAATCAATTGACTGTAGGCGGGAGCCCCGGAGTTGGGGGTCGAGGGTAGGGGGTCGAGGGTCGGACAGAACAGAGGTCAGTCCCGCCGTTGCCAAAGAGCAACCCCCGATCTTCAACCCCAGACCACCCACTCCCGACCCCCGACCCTCTACCCCCGACCCCTCTACGCCTGCTATCTTTCCAGACGCCATGGAAGGCACCACCGACATCGCGATCAGTGTCGTCGCCCCGGCACACAACGAGGAGGGCAATATCGAGCCCCTCGTCGATGCCGTCGGCGACGCGCTCTCGCCGACGGGCCTGGCGTTCGAGTTCATCATCGTGGACGACGCCTCGACCGACGCGACGCCCCAGCGCGTCCGGGACTTGCAGGGCGATCGCCCGTGGCTGCGGCTGATCACCCTGGGCCAGCCAGCGGGCGGTGGCGGCAATGGGCAGTCCATCGCGTTCAAGGTCGGCTTCGCGCGGGCCAAGGGCGCCTGGATCGCCGTGCTCGACGCCGACTTGCAGAATGACCCCGCGGATCTGCCCAAGATGATCGACCTGCTCGTCAGTGAGAACGCCGACTTTGTCCAGGGCGATCGCTCGGCGGCCCGGCGCGACGGCGACGCCTGGATTCGCCAGGTGACCTCGGCGATCGGTCGCCTGTTCCGGCGGATGATCCTGGGCGATCGCATCCGCGATACCGGATGCTCGCTGCGCGTGATGAGGCGGGAGATCGCGCTGCGCCTGCCGCTGGATTTCAAGGGCATGCACCGGTTCATCCCCGTGACCGCGCGCCAGATGGGCTACAAGGTCATCGAGATGCCCGTGAGCCATCACCACCGCCACGCCGGGCAGACCAAGTACGGCATGGGAATTGTCCAGCGCGCCATCCCCGGGCTCATCGATTGCTTCGCCGTGCGATGGATGCGTGCGCGTCGGCGTGTGCCCACGAGCGTGACGGAGATGGTCCACGAGAGCGACCCGGCGTTGCCCGAAGACATCGGCCTGGGCGCCCCCCTGCGGGAGCACGGCGGATGAAGCCCGGGCCGATCATCGCGATGATCCTGCTGCCGCTGCTGGGGCTCTGGCTGATCTGGAATCGCCCGAATCCGATCGGCGATGTCGCGTTGCGCGCCAACGCCGAGGTCCATCACATACGCATCGGGCAGAGCCGGGGGCTGGTCGAGGTCGTCGAAGAGTCTGAAAGGACGCACAGCTTTCGCCTGCTCATGGAGGGCGGCGAGATTTCGCGGGTGCTCAACGAGCACGAGATCGAGAGCCTGCTGGGAAAGACCGTGTTGAGCCAGCTGACCGTGGATCGCGAGAACGCGGTGTTCCGTCTGCTCAATATCACGAGTTGGGCGAGCATGGGATGGATCGTGATCGGCTTTGGCGGGCAGGCGATCTTCATGAGCCGATTTCTCATCCAGTGGATCGTCTCGGAGCGGAAACAAGAATCGGTGATCCCCACGGCGTTCTGGTGGATCAGCCTGTTCGGCGCGGTCTTCCTGTTTGCCTATTTCGTGTGGCGTCGGGACATGGTCGGGCTGCTGGGTCAATCGACCGGGGTGGTCATCTACGCCCGCAACCTGCGCCTGATTCACAAGCAGAAGCTCCGCGTGGGGCGGGACGCGGAGCGCCGCACGCCGGGCGATCCGACCAGAGATACAGAGAACACCGCAGAGAGCACCGACGGGCGAGCAGAAAAGAGCACCGAACAGGACACGGGGCACAACGAGCGGGG
Source organism: uncultured Phycisphaerales bacterium (assembly GCA_965371965.1). Lineage (GTDB taxonomy): Bacteria > Planctomycetota > Phycisphaerae > Phycisphaerales > UBA1924 > S146-42. The sequence continues at coordinate 1,336 of CBDVAM010000053.1, read as the reverse complement.
ATAGAGTCAAATACCAGATTTGGCTCTTGCCCGAGCCGCCGGAAATGCCGAGACTACAACCATGCAGGTCTTTCTGGATAACGAGCCGCTGAGTGTGAACCGCCCGACGCTGAAATCCGCCTTCGGGGCGGCGATCGATCTGGCGCAGGGGCGTGGGCGGGTGATCGTGGAGGTCGTCGCCGACGGACGCCCTGTCGCGGGGCCTCTGCTTGCCGATCCGCCGGACGATCCGTTCGAGGGCGATGAGCTGCGGTTCACGTCCGTCGAGCCGTGGTCGATGGTGTACGAGATCATGCACGAGTCCGCCGAGGCGTTGGAATCGGCCAGCGAGCACCAGCGCAGAGCCAGCGAGCACATCCTCGACGCCAAGCTCGACGACGCCAGAGAGGACATCGAAGCCGCCATGGGCATCTGGCAACAGGTGATTACCGCGATCCAGCGCAGCGGCCAGTTGCTGGATATCGACATCGAGAGCCTGAAGTTCGGCGACCCTCCGATCACGCTGGGCGAGCGGGTGAAGGAGCTCGCTGGGCTGCTCACGACGCTGACCGCGGGCGTGCAGGGCGAGGACTGGTCGAGCATCGGCGACCTGCTCGCCTACGAGCTCGAAGAAGAGTCGGAGAACTGGCGCGAGATCGTGGTATCGCTTGCCAAGGCGGTCCGCGACGAGAACAAGTCGCGGTAGGCCCATGAGCGGACCCGATGATCGCCAGGGCGGAACGCCGGCAGGGCGCCGCCCGATCAGGACTCCGGGGCGGGAAGATCCATTTAGAAAAGAGAGCCTGGCGCGACGCAATCTGGAGTTGGCGTGGCACGCGCGCGACTACGCGGCGATCGCGAGTGTCGCCGAGACCCTTCGGATCACCCGCTCTGCGATCCGCGAGATGTCGCTCGCGAGCGGGTCCACCAGCGTGGTGAATCGGATCGCGCAGATCCAAGAGACGCCCGCGCCGGGGTGTGTCCTTGTGACCCCGCCGCTGGTCGGTGCCGAGGGGCGAGGGGTTCGAGACGGCGCATGGTCTCGCCGGATTCCGGTGCTCGTCGTGACGCGCGAGCCGCGCACGAAGGGGGGGCTGTGGCCGGTCGTCGCGGTGGGGGAGGGTTCGTTTCGGGCGTATGTCCAGCCGCCTCCGGGTGTGCGAGAGGTGCCGGGGACGATGTGCGGCGATGAGCTGGGAGCGCTGCCGGCCAGCGACTGGTTTCTTGAGGCGTGCGGCGCGATCGGGCGGGCGATTCTCGCGAAGGTCGAACAGGTCGATCACCCGGCGTGGCGCGCCGATGATCTCATCGGCGCGGTGCTGGCCCATCCCGACGATGACGCGCTGCACGATGCGCT
>CBDVAM010000052.1:0-22257 GCA_965371965.1 uncultured Phycisphaerales bacterium | reverse complement strand
TCACAGAGGGCACAGAGAGAAAACTCTTGGATTTCAGGCTCTGTGCTCTCTGTGACTCTGTGGTGAGCTGGTTCATCGGGGTCCTGGGATAGGTTCTCATGCAAACCGGATTCTCCGAATCCCAACTGAAGATGGAGCCGTCCGCCTCGTGGGCTCGTTGTAGACTTGGAACATTCCGAACCTCGCGGAGAAGTGCCATGAAACGCCTGCTCATCCTCCTGGTTTCGCTTGCATCGCTGGTTCCTGGCGCATTGGCCCAGAACGCCGACATGATCCGCCCCATCAGCCGGGCGGACCTCGGGGGCTATGCCAGATTGCTCGAGATGAGCGACGAGCAGGTCCAGGTCGTTGAGATGCTTCATGAGGGCTACATGCAAGCGCTCCAGCGAGCGAACGCCGCGATGCGTGAGGCGATGGAAGAGGTCACGAGGGCCTGGAACCCCGAGTCCGGCGAGATGCTCGACCCGGACGCCGCGCTGAAGGCCCAGGAGACGATGGCCACGGCCTCGATGGACAACCTCCGCGCGAATCTGGACTTGCAGGATCAGCTCTTCGAGGACATGCGGGCGTTGCTGGAGCCGTCCCAGATCGAGGTGTTCCCGCGCGTCGAGCGGATGCGTCGCCGGCAGATGCTGCTCCAGGAAATGCAAATCGCGTGGTCGCAGGTGGATCTGGTGGACTGCCTGGACACGCTGGAGATGTCGTCGGACGTCTCGCCCGACTTTGACGAGGGCGTGATTCGGTACGAGATCGCCATGGATCGCGAACTCTCGAAGCTGTTCGACTTCATGCTCGAGATGATCGAACGCGGCCCGGAGATGATGATGAACCCCGACGAGGCCGAGATGATGGAGATGATGGAGAGTTTCTTCGGCTGGATGCGGGCGATGCGAGGCGTGAACAAGCAGCACGCCAGGAAGCTCGGGGCCATGATGAGTGAGCCCGATCGCGAGCGGTTCGATGACCAGACCCGACGCGTGGCATTCCCCACGGTCTATCGAGACAGCGACACGACCCGGGCGCTCGATGTCGCGGCGGGGCTCGCGGATCTGACTGCGGATCAGCCCGAGGGGATCCGGGCGATCCGGACGCAATACGCGCGCGAGCTCGGGACTGCCAACGCCGTCTGGGCCGCGGCAATAGATGAGGAAGCCGAGGACATCGACTTTCAGTCCATGATAATGTCCTTCATGGGCAATCAGGACACAAACTCTGCAAAGGCCGAGAAGGCCCGCGAAGAGCTCGACCTGAAGTTCCGAGAGCGTCTGGAATCGCTGCTCACGCCCGAGCAGATCGAGCGGCTGCCAGAGGCGCGCAAGACCCAACGCCAGCTCTTCGAGGAGCAGATGCAGGAGCAGGAGCAGCTCATAAGAGACCTTCAAGAGGCCGGGATTGACGATGGAGGGAAGTGATCCATGCAGCGACTGTCGATGATCATTCTGAGAGTTCTTGTCCTCGTGCATCTTGCGACCCCGGCGGCCGCCCAGATGGACGATCTCCCACCGATCTCGCGCCAGCAGATCGAGTCCTACGCGCGGATCCTGGATCTGAACGAAGAGCAGATCGACATCGCGTTCGTGCTGCACGAGGGGTATCTCCAGGCCGTCTCTCTGGCTCGCGCGGAGATGGGCTCGCTTGAGGACGAGCTGCGCCGACGGTTCGAAGATGGTGATCCGTCTGAGTTGGCCGACCCACAGCGCATGCAGGAGATCATGCGGGAGGCCATGGAAACCGCGAGCGAGCAGTTTCGGACAATGATTCGACTCCAGCATGAGCTCCTGGATGACATCCGTGTCACACTGAGCGAACAACAAGACGAGCAATGGCCGAGAGTCGTGCGCAAGCGCCAGAGGGATCTGCTCATGCGCCAGGGGCTCGATCTGAGTTGGTCCTCGGTCGACCTCGTGGACACGCTCGATCGAATCGGCCCGTTGGAGACCTCGGAAGAACTGAACGAGGCGGTCGTCCGCTACGAGAGGGACGTCGATCGCCCGCTCGGGCGCCTCTACGCCTTGATGGTAGAGGTTCTCGAGAACCTGCCGGAGATTATGGCAGACGCCATGTCTGGCCAGGGCGAGATGATCGATTTCCAGGAGAAGGCGTACAAGGGAATGGGGGAGGTCCGCTCGATCAACAAGCGCCACGCCCGCATCATCGCGACGCTGCTGTCAGATTCCGATCGCGTGCGCTTTGAAGAGGAAAACAAGAAGCGAGCGTTCCCAAGAGTCTACGCGCCGTCTCATGTGGCTCAGGCGATCAGCACCGCCGCGGGATTTGCCGATCTCACCGACGACCAGGCCACATCGATCGATGCGATCGGTGCGCAGTACGACCGAGAACTGGATTCGGCCAACATTGCCTGGGCCGCGGTGATCGACACGCAGGACGAGGATTACGACTTGCGCGATCGAAACTTCTCATTCGGCGGGCCTGAAACCCCGGTCGATCACGCCCGCAAGGCCCGCGAGGAGCTCGACGAGACATTCCGCAAGCGGCTCGAGGCGATGCTCACCCCAGAACAACGCGAACGCCTCCCAGAGGAGCGTCGTCAGTGGCGCGGCCCGGTCGTGGTGCCGGTGGATGATCTCTAGGCGTTGATGGCGTAGACTGATCCGCGTAGACGCGACCGTACTCGGAATACCCGATCAGGAGTCATTCGTGCGTCGAGTTCTTGCGTTGATCGGCGTTGTCTTTGTTGGCTCGGCTCCGGCATGGGCTCAGTCGACAAGGATCACTCCGATCAGTCGAGGTGATATCCGAGCGTACAGCGAAGTCCTGGACCTGGACGACGAGCAGGTCCAGGTCGTCGAGATGCTCCACGAGGGATATGTGCAGGCGGCACAGCGTCTCAACGTTCAACATCAGGACGTGATGCGAGAGGTCAAAAGCGCGTGGGGCGCCAAGGGCTCGGGCGGCGTCGATCACGAGGCGATCGCGGACGCAACGCAGAGGTGGGCCCAGGCCCAGGGCGACGCCTATCGCCAGAATCTCGAACTGCAATCGGGCCTCTTCGACGATGTTCGCGCTGTGCTCAGACCGGACCAGGCGGATCGCATGGAGAGGGTCGAGCGGATGCGCCGGCGCCAGATGCTTCTCGGCGGGCTTGACCTCTCGTGGACCCGGGTCGACCTGGTCACCTGTCTCGAGCGAGCCGGGGTCGCCGGCATGGAGACTGTCGAGTTTGAAGAAGCGATTCTGCAATATGAGATCGCGATGGATCGCGAGCTGAGCAGACTCGTTCCCTTCACGATGGAGTTCATCGAGGACAGCGCGCAGATGAAGCTGTCTCCGGATCGTTCGCAGATGATCCGGACGATGGACGAGCTGTACGACCGGGCGAGGTCGATCCGGGGGATCAACAAACGCCACGCGCGCGTGATCGCCACTCACATCCAAGAGGGCGAGATCGCCCAGTTTGAGGCCCAGGTTCGCACCGAGGCGTTCCCAGAGATCTACCGGTCGTCGCCCATAGGGCGAGCGCTCCGAGTCGCGGTGGGCCTCGCCGACCTGGAAGAGGGGCAGGCAGAACAAATCGTGGACCTCCTCGCCCAGTACGAACGCGAGCTTGAGGCGGTCAATCGCGCGTGGGCCTCGGCGCGAGATGATCGCGACAGCAAGATCCGCGGCGGCGAGCTGTACTCCGGTCAGGTCCCGAAGTTCGACCCCGACGTCGAAGCCGCACGCCAGACACGACGCGAGATCGAGCGCAGGTATCGTGAGCGGTTGGAGTCAGTCCTCACGCCGGCGCAGATCGAGCGTCTGCCTAAGGATCGGAAACGAAACCAACAACTCAAAGAGCTTGAAACGGTGAAGTGAGAGTCGATCGGTGGCGTCGCTACCGCCCGCGTCGTCGCTTCAACAAGAGAGCCGAGAGCAATAGGACGCTCGAAGGGGCTGGCACGGCGACGAGCTCGAACGCGCTATCGGTGTCGATGAACTCCAGCCACTCGTCGTCCGCGTAGCTGAAGCTCACACTGTACCCGTCAAAGAAATCAGCATCCTGCCATTGCCAGCCGTCGAGATTCGGGTCGATCGACTCGGCACTGACCGCGACGAAGTACTCAACGCCCGCGTCGAGGTCCACCGGCGAGCTCAGTGTCGCGAGATGGCGGTACTCGATCGCATCGCGTGGCGATCTGCGTCCGGTGTCGGTGGGATCGGTCGCGGGCACATCGAACAGCTCACTGGCTATCAGCGTTCCCGGGTTGGTGCCGTCGGGCGTGCTGATCGACTCAAAGAACTCGACTGTGAAGCTGGAGACATTGGACAGGTCATCGACGCGCAGCCCCTCACTGATTCCCCACCAGCGGATCGAGCCGACTGTGCTCGGGTTGTTGAGCATGAACTGGTCGGCGTGCTTGAAATTCCGCGTGGGCCTGGGCGAGGAGTGGCTGAACCAGCCGCGCCCGACCAGCGTGTCGTCCGCCGTGGTGGGCTGGCTGTAGATCGTCTGGGCGCACGCCGGGCCTGCCAAGCCAAGCCAGAGCATCATCGAATACCGCATCCGGGCCTCCTCAACATTCCCCGCCCAGCCATACCGTACACCAACGCTTGAGTTCCGCGTTGCACGAGAGTCGCGCATGGAATCCGCACCGGACGGTCCGAGAACTCTTTTGTTGCAACGAACCACACACCTGCCAATCCCAAGTAGACTCTTGCCATGCTCGCCCTTCGCGCCTGCTCCTGTTGTGGCCTGGTGCACCGCCTGCCCAGCATCGCCAAGCGTCACGAGGCACGATGCACCCGCTGTGATACCGTCATCCGCCACGCGAGCCATCCCAGGAGCGCCAGCCGGGTCGCGGCGATCAGCCTCGCGGCCCTGATGCTCTACCCGCTGGCGGTCAGCCTCCCGGTCATGCGGATCGAACGCCTCGGGCACGAGCAAACCAGCAGCATCTGGGGCGGGATGATCGACCTGCTCGCCGAGGGGCATCTCTTTGTCGGGCTGGCCCTCCTGCTGTTCAGCGTCGTCACGCCGATGGCAAAGCTCGGGGCGTTGCTCTTGCTGTGTACGGGCGATCGCCTGATGCGGGCGAGCCACCGGGCGGTGACCTATCGCGCCGTCGAGTTCCTCGGGCGATGGGGCATGGTCGATGTCCTGCTCGTCGCGCTGGTCGTGGCGATGGTCAAGCTGGGCGATCTGGTCGAGGTGACGCCGGGGGTGGGCGTTATCGCGTTCGGATCCGTTGTAATCTTGAGCCTCCTGGCGTCGGCGGCGTTCGATCCGCACGCGATCTGGGAGCATGAGCAAGTAGCGCCGGAGGATTCCAACAGATGAGTACGACCTCCCAATCCAACGCCGACGACACGAACCAGGAACCCAAGCCGATGCGCGCCGACGATGACATCCCCGTTGCGAGAGTTCGCAAGGCCAGCCGATTCTCGCTGGCGTGGCTGATCCCCCTTGGTGCCCTGGTTGTCGTGATCGCGATCGTCTGGTCGCAGGTCAACAAGGAGCGCGGCCCATTGATCTCCATCCGATTCGCGGATGCGGCGGGGCTTGAGCCCGAGGCGCGGATCGTCTATCGCGGGCTGCGCGTGGGCGTTGTGCGCGATGTCGAGCTGTCCAGCGACATGAGCGAGGTCGTGGTGACCGCGGAGCTGACGCCGGCGTCGGCGGGGATCGCGCGCGAGGGCACGGAGTTCTGGGTCGTCCAGCCCGAAGTGAGCCTGCAGCGGGTCTCGGGGCTGGAGACGATTCTGGGGCCGAGGTATATCGCCGTCCGCCCCGCGTCGGGCGACGGCCCGAGCAAGCGTGCGTTCGATGGTCTGGCGCGCGCCCCACGCGTGGATCCCTCGTCCGAGGACGCGCTGTCGATTGAGATCCTGGCAAATCGGATCGGAGCGCTCTCGAGCGGAGCCCTCGTGCTCTATCGAGATATTCGAGTGGGCACGGTGCGTAGCGTCGAACTGGCCACGGACGCGTCCGGCGTGGTCATTCGCGTAGAGATCGACCGCGTCTACGCCGGGCTCGTGCGAGAGAAGACGCGGTTCTGGTATGCCGGCGGCGTGGGTCTGGACTGGGGCCTGTTCAGCGGGCTGAAGGTGCAGGCCGAGTCGCTGGATGCGATCATCGACGGCGCGATCGCCTTCGCGACACCCAGGAAACCGGGCGAGCGGGCGGAGGCCGGCGCACAGTTCGAACTCGAGTCGACCCCGCCGGACGGCTGGGCCAAGTGGCATCCCGAGATCGATTGGAACGGCTCGGGCTGATGCTCGCTGACCGTGGTGATGAGCACTAGAAACTCGCGCTCGTCATGCGCGAGACTCGCACAATCTCACGCCATCGGTCCCTCGCCCACCGTGCCTGCCCGTTCTACCATCGCTCCATGTCATTAGTTGTCACCGGAACCGTCAGTATCGATTCAGTCTACACGCCCCACGCGGGCCATCGCGAGACCGTGCTTGGCGGGTCATGCACCTACTTCGCCGCCGCCGCGAGCTTCTATTCACCTGTGCGGGTCGTCGCGGTGGTGGGGGACGATTTTCCCGCAGAGTTCCGGGACACCCTCGCCAGCTTTGAGGGTGTGGACCTGGACGGGCTCGAGATCCGGAAGGGCTCCAAGACGTTTCGCTGGGGCGGCAAGTATCTGGACAACATGGACCATCGCGAGACGCTGTTCACCGAGTTGAATGTGCTGATCGAAGATCCGCCGACGGTGCCTGCGGCGTATCGGGACGCCGTCGTGGTCTTCCTGGCCAACACCCATCCCGCGGTCCAGCTCGGGTTGCTGGATCAGTTTCCAAGCCCGTCGATGTCGGTCGCCGACACGATGGATCTCTGGATCGACGGCGAGAGGGACGCGTTGACGGCGCTCCTGGCTCGGGTCGATGGGCTTGTGTTGAACTACGACGAGGCCGAGCAGTTGACCGGTAAGAAGAACACGGTCGCCGCCGCAAGACACATCCTGGAGATGGGCCCGAAGTTCGTCGTGGTCAAGAAGGGCGAGCACGGGTGCATCCTGGCCCATCGCGACGGGCTCGCGGCGTTGCCGGCTTACCCAGCCGAGAAAGTCATCGACCCGACCGGCGCCGGCGACGCGTTCGCCGGGGGCATGATGGGCTCGCTGGCGAGCGGCCTCGCGCGCGGGGACATGGCTGACCCGCTCGGGTTCGACGCGATCCGCCGATCGCTCGCGCATGGGACGGTGATCGCGAGTTTCAATATCGAGTCGTTCGGTCTCGAACGCCTGTCGGCGTTGTCGCGAGGCGATGTGGGCGGGCGTTTTGCTGAGTTCGCGGGGATGATGCGTCTGGCGTGAGTCCGACCAGGAAGTTGAACCACGGAGTGACACGGAGTGCCACGGAGTTGGAAAGACTGGGATTGGTCTCTGGTGCGAGTTTTCCATCGGCACGACCGATGCCGCGTCCGCGCCCTTCGATCTCAACACCGTTTTCCCACTCCGTGCAACTCCGTGCAACTCCGTGGTCTAATTCTTTCTCCGCGGCCCTCCGCGGCCCTCCGCGGTGCATCCTGACATGGCCAAGTACCTCAAGCCATACCAGCAGGCAGTCAAGAGCTTTGGCACCGAGTTCGAGGCCCTGCTCTGGAACTCCCAGCAGATGCAGACAAGCCGATTCCAGGCGATGGCCGACACCCTCGAACTCGCGGGTCGGCGGATCGCAGACCTCGGCACCGGACGGGCCGACTTTCTCGCCTACCTCATCGACCAGGGCATCGAGTACGGGCGGTACGTCGGCGTCGAGGGGGTCGAGGAACTCAAGGATTTTTGTGTGAAGCGATCGGCAGAGGCGAACTGGCGCGACGCCTCGTTCATCCACGCCGACTTCGCCGACGATGATCTGATCTTCCAGCGACTCGTCCGCGAGCGCGGCGTCGACACGCTCACCTTCAGCGGCTCGCTCAACACCTTCGGCGAGAAGCTTGCCAAGAAGACCCTGCACCGCGCCTGGTCTGCGATCGAGCGAACCAAGGACGGCGCTGTGCTCTTCAACTTCCTCAGCGACCAACGCAAGGCCAAGGGCGATTCCACAGGCCCGGCGAAGCGATTCAACACCCTGGACATGATCCGATGGGCGTTCGAGCGCACGTCCCTGGTCGCGGTTCGCCACGACTATCTGGGCGACCACGACTGCCTGATCGTGATGCGATCGGGTTGAGAGTGCGGGTGCCGCCTCGCCGCGGGCTTTGGGCGTGTGAATAATCGCCCATGGCCAACATCATCGTCTTGCAACACAGCACCGTCGGCACGCCCGGACGCCTGGGCAGAACACTCCGAGACCACGGGTTCCACCTCGATATCCGGCGGGTCGATCTGCCCGAATCCGAGGGCGGGCAGGCGGTACCGAGCGATCTGGACAATGTCGCCGGCGTCATCGCGCTGGGAGGGCCGCAGTCGGCCAATGACTCCGATCCCTGGATCCGAGACGAGCAGAAGTTCCTGAGGAAGGCCCACGACGCGGGCCTGCCGATCGTGGGTATCTGTTTCGGCAGCCAGACGCTCGCCAAGGCTCTCGGCGGGACCGTTGAAGCGATGAAACAGCCCGAGGTCGGGTTCGAGGAGGTCCACCTGACAGTCCCGGCTCAGACCGAGACCATCACCGCAGGCATCCCCTGGACCCATCGTCCGTTCAGCGTCCACGGCGAGATGGTCGGCGATCTGCCCGAGGGCGCGATGCTGCTCGGCGGCTCCGCTGCGTGCAAGGTCCAGGCGTACAGGGTGGGCCAGCGGACTCTGGGCTTTCAGTTTCACTTCGAGGCCGACCGTGCCCTGATCGGGCGGTTGCTCGATGACGATCCGGCGATCATCGAGAGGGCGGGGCTGATGCGCGAGGATCTGGACAAGCAGATCGATGAGTACGAGCCGCGGTTTGCGACCATCGCCGACCGCCTGTGTGTGAATATCGCCAGCTTCTGCTTTGCGTACACCGAGCTGCTGGGCGTCTGATGGCAACCGGTGGCACGAGGCTCACGATTCGCGTCCCGGCGGATTTCGTCTTCGCGCGCGACGCGTGCAGCTACGGCTACTTCCTGCTCGCGCCCAATCATTGGGATCCGGATTCCCACACGATGACGCGCATCGTCGATCTCGAAGAGGGTCCCGCGCGCCTGGCGATCCGCCAGCCGGTATCCGAGGCCTCAGGTGGTGCATCGAGAGCATCGCGAAGGCCAGGGAGATCCTTGTATTCCCAGCGAAGGGCCGCTCGCGGGCGGGCGCTCCGCGTTGATTGTGACCGCGTGCTCTCGCGAGACGAGCAGAGTGCCGTCCGCGAGCAGATCTCGCGGATGTTTCGCCTCGACGAGGACGAGGCGACAATCCGCGGGTTCCACAGGCTCGATCCGCGATGGAAACGCGCCGGCAGGGGGCGGCTCTTCCGCTCGCCCACGCTGTTTGAGGACGTCATCAAGACCGTGACCAGTTGCAACGTGCAATGGCCCAGCACGGTCCATATGAATGCCCGTTTGTGCGACGTCATCGGTCGGGGCGGGGCATTCCCGAGCGCCGAGAAGCTCGCCCGCACACGCCCGAGCACGCTGCGGGGGCGCTGCCGAGTCGGCTATCGCGACACGCGCATCGTCGAGCTCTCGCGGATGTTTGCGCGAGGCAAGATCGACGAGACGTGGCTGAGCGATCCGGGCACGCCCGACGACGAGGTCTTCGAGTTTCTCAAGACACTGCCGGGGATCGGGCCATACGCGTCGGCGAACATCATGCAGTTGCTCGGGCGGTACAGCCGCCTGCCGCTGGATACCGAGTCGGTGCGGCACGGCAAGGCGGTGCTGGGTTTCGCCGGGAGCGACGCGAGCATCATGAAGCGCGTCCACAAGCACTTCGAGCCCTTCGGGGAGCACGCCTTCCGCAGCTACTGGTTCGAGATGTGGGAGTTCTACGAGACCAAGGCAGGCCCCAGCGAGACATGGAAGCCCCGCGAGGTCGCCAGCACGTTTACCGCGAGCAATCTGAAGTGACCCGCCGCCCGTGCCACCGACCGGCGCTCTGGGCGGTCGGTGCTCTGCGTGACACAACCAACTGACGTAACGCGGACCAATATTCAGCGTCTGCGACGAAGCCCGACCATCGCGCCGAGCCCGATCACCACAAGCCCGCCGGGAGCCGGCACGAACGCCGCACCCGAGATGACCTCGATGGATGGCATCGGATTGGTCAGCGATTCGAGGTACGTCCCCGAGGCGATGTCGTAGCGATAGATCTCGCCCGGCTCGTCGGTCACGAGGTAGGCGATACCATCGCCGATGGCGAGGCCATCGACATCGAGTTCGCCGTTGGGATACTCGGCGATAAACGTGATCTCCAAGTCTCCGAACAGGTCGATGGTGTGCAGGCCGATGTCGGGCGTGCTGTCGTCGTCGGTGAGATAAAACAGCCCGTCGTCGGGGTTGTAGGCGAAGCCGCCGAAGTCGTAGTCGAAGTCCCAGTAGTTGAGGAGCATCTCGGCGTGCCCCGTGTTGGGATCGATGCGGTAGAAGGCCTCGTCGATGACGTTGGTGACGCCGTAGAGCGCGCCGCGGGCCCAGGTCAGGCCCGACATGAACAGCTCATCGCCGATGTCGTCGCGGATCGTGACGACGTTGGTTGGTGCGCCCGAGCCGAGCGGCCCGAAGCCGATCACCTGGTCATGCCCGGCGAAGACAGTGTTGGTCGCGCCGTCGTAGGCCATGCTCCAGACCGGAAAGTTCTGCCAGAGCACGCTGGCGGTGTCGTTGGCGACATCGACGCGCCAAGCGTTGTCGCGGACATCGCCGGTGAGGTCATCGTTGCCGACAAGCAGCTGCGCGTGAGACGTAGCGGCAAAGCAAGCCGCGCCCAAAAGAGCGATTCGGATCATGATCCCCTCCCAGTGTTTCCCCTTGGGATCATACACCCGGATACGTCTTCCGAGGCGAACTAGGCATGATTTGGCCAGATAACCCCATAGGACGAAGTGTTATCGACGCCCAATGACTGGCTGGCGGCGGTATCTGGCCTTGCCCACTCGACTAGGGGTGGGGCGTTGCCCTCAGCGTCCGTTCCAGGTACTGGATATCCACTCCACCCTGCTCGAACGCCGCGTCTTGCATGAGTCTGCGGTGCAGGGGGATCGTCGTCTTGATCGGCCCGACCTCGAACTCGCGGAGCGCACGTTCCATCCGGCGGATGCACGACACACGATCCTCGGCGTGCACAATCAGCTTGCCGATCATCGAGTCGTAGTTCGGCGGCACGCGATAGCCGGGGACGACGTGCGAATCGAGGCGCACGCCCGGGCCGCCGGGGGTCTGCCACGTCTCGATCGTGCCGGCGCTCGGCATGAAGTTGCGGTCGGGGTCCTCGGCGTTGATTCGGCACTCGATCGCGTGTCCGCTCAGGCGGACGTCGCGCTGGCGGAAGGGCAGCGGCTCGCCCGCGGCGACCTGAATACTCAGCTTGACGATATCCAGACCCGTGACCATCTCGGTGACCGGATGCTCGACCTGGACGCGCGTGTTCACCTCGAGCATCGAGAAGTTCTGCTCGTCATCCATAAGGAACTCGACGGTCGCGGCGCCGGAATATTGCGCGGCCTTGAGAAGCCTCACAGCCGACTCGCAGACCGTGTTGAGCTTCTTGCGATCGATCCCCGGCGCGGGCGATTCTTCGATGACCTTCTGGTGGCGCCGTTGCAGCGAGCAGTCCCGCTCGAACAGGTGGACCGCGTGCCCGTGCTTGTCACCGATGACCTGTACCTCGACGTGGCGGGCCTTCTCGAGGAACTTCTCGATGAAGACCGCTCCGTTGCCGAACGCAGCGAGGGCTTCCTGCTGGGCTGCGCGGATGTTCGATCGCAGCGAGGCCTCGTTGCGGCAGACGCGCATCCCGCGCCCGCCCCCGCCCATCGCGGCCTTGATGATGAGTGGATAGCCGATCTTGGCGGCGACCTCGACTGCCTCGTCCTCGTCCTCGATCGCGCCATCGGAGCCGGGGAAGATTGGCACCTTGGCCGCCTTGGCGGTCTTCTTGGCGTCCACCTTGTCGCCCAGCAGGCGCATCGCCTCGGGGCTGGGGCCGATGAACTCTACCTTGCAATCCCGGCACACCTCGGCAAAGTCGGGACGCTCGGCGAGGAAGCCGTAGCCCGGGTGGATCGCGTCCACGTCGGCGATTTCCGCCGCCGAGATGATGCGGCTGACGTTGAGGTAGCTGTCTTTGGCCGGTGCGCCGCCGATACAGATCGCGCGATCGGCGAGGCGCAGGTATGGGGCGTCGCGGTCGGCGTCGGAATACACGCACACGACCTCGACGCCAAGCTCGTGGCAGGCGCGCAGGATCCGCAGCGCGATCTCACCCCGGTTTGCAATGAGGACTCGTCGAAACATGGCTATTGGGAGAGACGAAGAGACCGAGAGACGAAGAGACGAAGTGTCATCGGTGGGACTCGACTTTGGCGACGCAAACCTGTCAAGACGGCTTCACCAGAAACAGCTTCTGCCCGAACTCGACCGCCTCGCCGGTCTTGACCAGCACCCTTACGATCGAGCCGGAGCACTCGGCCTTGATCTCGTTGAAGACCTTCATCGCCTCGATGATGCACACGACCGAGTCGGCGCTGACATTGTCGCCGGCCTTGACAAACGTCGGTGAATCGGGATTGGGAGAGGTGTAGAACGTGCCGACCATCGGAGACTCGATCGCCAGCAGGCCATCGTCGTCGCCGGCGGTCCCATTCGACGATGGCTCGCTCGCGGGCGCGGCGGCCTTCGGCGGCGGCGGCGCGATGGGCGAGACGACCATCGGCACGCCGTCGCCGCCGCGCTTGATCAGGACCGTCTCTTCTTTATCGCGCAGGTCGAGCTCTGCCAGTTCGTTCTCGACCATGAGCCTGACGAGTTCTTTGAGCTTTCGGATATCGATCATGGACGGACCCCGGACTGCCAACCGCCGACGACCGCGCCGGCGAGGAGGGGATGATAGCCGATTCGTGACTTGATGCCGACCGGTCCCGGCGTGTCGTCTGCTTGCTGGCGGTTCTCTGTGAGCCCCGCGCCAGAAGCCGTAGACTCGACCGATGCTCCGATGGCTCGCGTGCCTGGTGCTCGTTGTGCTTACCATGGCGACCGGTCTGCCCATTGTCGTCGCGCTCGTGTCGCTGGGGGGTGACGCGCCAGACTCGGTCTCGATCGACGGGTTCGGGGCATTGGTGCTGGGGCGCGTGCTGCGAACGGCGGCGATTTCGGTCCTCATCGGGGCCTTGGCTACAGCGCTTGCATGGCCAATCGCCCGCGTCACGCCCGCACTTTCCAGGGGCTGGCTGGTGCTCGCGATGCTGCCCTTGCTGGTCCCGACATATCTCGTGCCGGGCGCGTGGCGGACGCTGCTGGACCCCTCCTCGACGATCGGGTCGTGGCTGTTGAGGCGGTCGGTCGAGGGCGACATCAACCTCATCCAGCTCGCCGACCAGGCACTTGCGGTCGTCGGCATGTCAATCTGGGCAAGCCCGATCGCATGGATCATCCTCCACCTGCGATGGCGATCGCTCGGTCTGGTGATTGAGTCCATTGGCCTGGAGGGGGCAAGCCCGGTTCGCCGCCAGGTCGCACTGCTCGCCCTGGGCAGATCCGCGATTGTGCGCTCGGTCGTGGTCGTGGGTCTGGTCATGCTCGCCCAGACCGTGGCGTTCGATCTCGCCCAGATCGAGACCATCTCCAACGCGGTGCGCGTCTCGGTCAGCCTGGGGCGTCCGGGCGAGGCGTGGTTGATCGCCAGCCCGGTGCTTGTGATCGCGCTGGGGGTGGGGATCTGGTTTGCACTCGCCCCGCCCGCGCGCACGCCCGCCGGCCAATCAGCGCCGCCGACGGGCGGTTGGCGCACGATGGTCGTCCTTGTGCCGCTCGTGTTGGGCGTGCTGTTGCCGACGCTGATGCTCGCGGGTTCGATCCGCGATATCGGGGCGATCGAGCGGTTCGTTCGCCGATCGAGCGGCGCGATGGGCTGGACGCTCGTCAACGCGGCGGTCGTGGGGGGGATCGCTCTGCTGCTCGGTGCGGCGGTCTCGGTCGCGCTGCGAGAATCTCGCCGGTCTGCGCGAGTTTCGGTCGGCATATTCGCAATGCTCGCGTTGATTCCGGGCGTGCTTCTCGGCGCGGCGGTGGCGCGGGCGTTCAACATGGGATTTGTGTTCGTGACAGTTGGCGACTCGCCACTGCCGCTTTGGATCGCCCATGTCGGACGGTTCGGGGTCGTGGCGTGCCTGGGCGCGATGTGGGTCCGCGCGATTGAGGCGGGCGAGCTGGACGACCTCGCCCGATTGCGAGGCCCGACGCTGCGTGGGTGGATGCTCGCCGACGCACCGCGGCATGTGCCCGCGCTGGTGGGCGTGTCGCTCGTGGTCGCGGCGCTCTCGGTGCATGAGATCGAGGCGGCGGTGCTGCTCCAGCCGGTTGGGACCGATGGTCTCGCCCGGTTCATGCTCGATCTGCTGCATTATCAGCGCCGCGACGATCTCGCCGCGGGCGTGCTGCTGCTTGGCACTATGTCCATCCTGCTGGCGATTGCGGGCGGAATCCTCGCTTGCAGGATCTTGCCGGCGAACCCTCGGCGGCTCTGAGCATTACGATGGGGCGATGGCAGTGTGCATGGGCGGCAAACTCGTGCTGACGACGGCGACCGGCCTTGCCCTCCTGCTCGTTGGAGGGTGCGACGGGCGCAGGTCTCGACCGGGCGAGCCTCTGGTAGCCCTCGACACAATCGGCGAGGTGGGGCGAGAGCCCGGGCGGTTTGATTATCCGCGGGCGATGGATGTCGGCGAGGGCTCGCTCTGGGTCGTCGATAAGTCCGCGCGCGTGCAGCGGATCGATCCCCAGACCGGCGAGTGCCTGGCGTGGTTTCGGATGCCCGCGTTTGAGAATGGCAAGCCGACGGGGCTGACCATCGGGCCGTTTCTCGATGGCTCGCCTGCGCTGTACGTCGCCGATACCCACGAGCAGCGGGTCGCCGTGTTCGCGTTGCCCACGGGCATGGGCGAGCCTGCGGAGATGCTGGCGAGCTTCGGCAGCTTCGGCACCGAGCCCGGGCAGTTCGTCTTTCCGACCGACATCGCGATTCTCGCAGATGACCTCGGACGCCCCAAACGGATCTATGTCAGCGAGTACGGCGGGAACGATCGCGTGAGCGTCTTCTCCCCCGATGCCCTTCGGGGCGAGGGCGGATTCCTGTTCAGCTTCGGCGTCAATGGCTCTGGCCCCGGCGTCGAGTTCAATCGCCCCCAGGCCCTCTCGATCAACAGCGACTCCACCGAACTCGTGCTGACCGACGCCGCCAACCATCGCCTGGGGCGGTTCACCCTCGACGGCGAGCTGATCTCCTGGATCGGAACTGCGGATGAGGCGGGAACCGGGGCGTTCGATTATCCCTATGGCCTTCTGTTGCTGGAAGGCGATCGTGCGCTGGTCAGCGAATACGGCGCCTCGCGGATCACACTCGTCGATCTCTCGGCGGGCGAGGTGCTCAGCCGGTATGGTGTCCCGGGGCGGGGCGCTGGTGAGCTGTCCACTCCTTGGGCTCTGGTCGCGATGGAAGGAACCCTGTTCGTGCTCGATTCGGGGAACAATCGGATCATCGGTTGTCGCCCGTCGGGCCTCTCGCGGTCGGACCTCTCGGAGCCCGATCCATGAGTTGGATGACCCCATGGCTCGGTTCGCTGGTTCTAGGGCCGGTGCAGTTCGATCGTCCCGAGTGGATGTTCTTGCTCGCGGTGGTGCTGCCGCTGGTGGTTCTGATCGGGCGGTCGAGCCTCGCCGGGCTGGAGGGCGCGACCCGCTGGATCGTCTTGTTCGTTCGCATCGTCGTGGTGCTGGCGCTGGTGGCGGTCCTGGGTGAGCCCAGCTTTCGGCGCGAGGCAGAGGACGTCGCGGTGATTGCGATTCTCGACGCATCGCGGTCGGTGCCGGTGCAGCTCCAGCAGGAGGTTGACACATTCCTTGAGATGGCGATGGGCGATCGGCGGGAGGGTGATCGCCTGGGCGTAATCACCGTCGCAAAGGACGCGTTCGTTCAGAATCTGCCGTCCCAGGGCGTTCGCGATGTGGAGCGCACCTACACCGGCAACGTGGAAGCGTCGAATCTCGCCGAGGGCGGCACTCTCGCCATGGCGATCAGCCCGAAGGATGCAGCGATCCGCCTCGTGCTGTTTTCCGACGGCAACGAGACCGCGGGGAGCCTCTTGCAGTTTGCGAGCCAGGCCAAAGCCGCCGACAAGCAGATCGACGTGCTGCCCCTCCGCTACCGCTACGACAAAGAGGTCAAGCTCGATCGCATGATGGTCCCCGCGACCGCACGCCAGGGGCAGGTCATCAATGTCAAAGTCGCCATCACCGCCACCAGCCCGGCTCGGGGCATGATCTTCTTGACCATGAACGGCCAGCCGATCGACATCTCGCCGGATCATCCGTCGCTGGGCGCGCAGGTCGAACTCGAGGCGGGACAGAACGTCTTCAGCCGCCAGGTCTTCGCGGGCAACGCCGGGCCCAAGCAGTTCGAGGCGAGTTTCGATCCGGAAATCCGCGCCGGCCAGCTCATCGGGGACACGCTGATCGAGAACAACCGCGCGCTGGGCGTCACGTTCGTCTCGGGCGAGGGCAAGACGCTGATCGTCCGCGAGGATCCCAGCGAGTCCGAGCTGCTCGTTCGCGAGCTTCGTGCGACCGGGCTCGGCATCGAGGAGATCACCGCCGATCAGCTCGCGGGCGATCTCACAGGCCTCGCCGGCTACGACTCGATCATCTTGTGCAACGAGCCCTCGTACAACTTCTCCAACGCGCAGATCGAGAACCTGAAGCGCTACGTCCACGACCTCGGCGGCGGGCTCGGCATGACCGGCGGGCCCGACAGCTTCGGCGCCGGCGGCTGGATCGACTCGGGCCTCGCAGAGGCGCTGCCGCTGCGCCTCGATCCGCCCAACAAGCGCCAGATGCCGCGCGGGGCGCTGGTCTTGATCATGCACTCCATCGAGATGCCCAACGGCGTCTACTACGGGCGCCAAGTCGCCAACGCCGCCGTCGATGCCCTCAGCCGCCTCGATCTTGCGGGAATCATTGAGTACAACCCGATGTCGGCCCGCTCGGAGGACTGGGTCCACCCCCTTGAGGTGCTCGGCGACAAGCGCGCCATCAAACGCTCGATCAATCGCCTGGCGTTCGGCGACATGCCCAGCTTCGACCCATCCCTGCGCAAGGCGCTCAAGGGCCTCAAGGCCGCGAGTGCCGGGCAGAGGCACGTCATCATCCTTTCCGACGGCGACCCGTCGCTGAACAAGGCGATCATCAGAGACTTCGTCGCCGCCAGAATCACGATCTCGACGGTCGCGGTCAGCACGCACGGCGGCTTCGGCGCTGGATCGATGCGGTACATGGCCGATGAGACCGGCGGCAGGTTCTACAACGTCGGCACCAACTACGCCGACGTCGTCAAGATCATCTTCAAGGAAGCCCAGCTCATCCGGCGGAGCCTGATCTGGGAGGGCAACCCGATCCAGCCGACCGTGATCCCCACGGGCAGCGCGCCGATGCGCGATATCGGTGTCGTGCCCCCGATCACCGGCTACGTCGTTGCCGCCGACCGCGAGGGGCTCAGCGTCGTGACTCTTCGGGCCGGCGATGAGAACGATCCGATCGCGGCCCACTGGCAGTACGGCCTGGGTCGGGTGTTCTGTGTCACCACCGACGCGACCAGCCGCTGGGCCGGCGCGTGGACCAACTGGCCCGGCTATCGCAAGTTCTGGGAGCAACACGCCCGCTGGGCCATGCGTCCCACCGGCTCTGCGAATATTCGCATCCTCACCGAGAACGAAGGCGACCGCACGCTGGTCACGATCGAGGCGCTCGACACCGAGGGCGAGCGTCTGGCGACCGGGGCGTTCGAGGGGCGGATCGCCGAGCCGGGTGGCGGGTCCATGCCGCTGGAAATGCGACAGGTCGGGCCCGGGCGTTGGGAGGGATGGTTTCGGTCTGATGAACCGGGGACGTATGTGCTCTCGGTTCGATATGCCGCGCTCTCGGGCGATGGCGGCGAAATGATCCGCGGCACCGCTCTGGCCGCGGTCACGCGACCATTCGCCGACGAGTTTCGCGCCCTCGAAGACAACAGCGCACTCTTGATCCAGGTCGCCGACATGACCGGCGGGCGGGTGCTGGATCCGTCTTCACCCCAGACCGCCGAGCTGTTCCGGCGCGACGGATTGACCATGCCGGTGGCGACGCGGGCGATCTGGCTGCCGCTGCTGCTCGGGGCGATCGTCTTGTTCTTGGGCGATGTTGCGGTGCGCCGTGTGCGGATCGAGCCGGCGGCGATCGCCGCGGCGCTCCGGCGCGGCCTCCAGCGACGCGACGAGACCCAGAAGACCCAGGTCGACGCGCTCCGCACCGCCCGGATCAAGGCCAAGGAACGCTTCGGCGACGAGGACAAGAAGGTCGCCAAACGCCGCTTCGAGGTCGATGAGGAACAACTCGCCAAGAGGTCTGTCGGCCCAGTGGCGCTCTCGGGCGAGGCCGAGAAACTCGACCCGGCGAGCAAGAGCAAGCCCAAGCCCGCCAAGACAGCGCCCGCCGACGCCATGAGCCGTTTGATGGCAGCGAAGAGACGGGCGCGAGAAGATTTGGAACAGGATCAGAAGGACCAGTAGTTATTCACCACAGAGACACCGAGGCACGGAGAGGAGGAACTGCTTGTAAAGAGAGAAAGAACATGAGTTGAAGATGGGCCTAGTTCAACTAGTCTCACCAGATTCCATTCTCATCTCTGTGTCTCAGTGTCTCTGTGGTGATTCTTTCGGAGAAAAAGATGACAGAAGAAACCCCGGCAGAAGTCAAGGCCCAGTGCGAGGCCTTTCGCGAGACATTCAAACAGCTCAAGGACGAGATCGGCAAGGTCCTCGTCGGCCAGCACGAGGTCATCGAGGGCGTGCTCACCTGCCTCTTCGCCGGCGGCAACGTGCTGCTCGAAGGCGTGCCGGGGCTGGGCAAGACCCTGCTGGTGCGCACCCTCAGCGAGGCCCTGCACCTGTCCTTCAGCCGCATCCAGTTCACGCCCGACCTGATGCCCGCCGACGTGCTCGGCACCAACATCGTCATGGACGATCCCGAGACGGGTAGTCGCAAGTTCGTCTTCCAAAAGGGCCCGATCTTCGGGCAGGTCATCCTCGCCGACGAGATCAACCGCGCCACGCCCAAGACCCAATCGGCGCTGCTCGAGGCGATGCAGGAGCACCGCGTCACCATCGCGGGCAAGACCTATGTCATGGACCAGCCGTTCATCGTGCTGGCGACCCAGAACCCCATCGAGCAGGAGGGAACATACCCGCTGCCCGAGGCCCAGATGGACCGGTTTCTCCTCAAGATCGTCATCGGCTACGCCAAGCTCGACGAGCTGATGATCATCATTGACCGCACGACCGGCACCGAGACCCCCACCGTCGACACCATCATCGACGGGCCGCAGATTCTGCAGGCTCGCGAGCTGATCCGCGGCGCGATCGTCGCGCCCCACGTCAAGGAATACGCCGCGAGGCTCGTGCTCGCGACGAATCCTGATGGCCAGTTCGCCGCGGGCGGTGCGACCGGGCCGACCAATCGCTACATCCGCTGCGGCGCAAGCCCACGCGGCGCCCAGGCGCTGATCCTCGCGGGCAAGGTCAAGGCCATCACCGACGGGCGCTACCACGTTTCCAATCGTGATATCCAGGACGTGGCCCTGCCATGCCTGCGCCACAGGTTGCTGCTGAACTTCGAGGCCGAGGCGGATCGGATCGATCCGGACAAGCTGGTGAAGCAGGTATTGGAGTTGACGCCGACCGAGCCGGTGGGGGTGGTCTAAGAAGATTCAACGCGGAGGGCCGCGGAGAGCGCGGAGTTTGAAACACGGAGGGCCACGGGAGGGCCACGGAGAGAGGCGGCGAGAACAAAGATGAAAACGAATGAACGTGCAACACAGGTCTGGTTTGCTCTTGCAGCAGCGGCAACTGACAAGCAGACGGTGACATACAAAGAAACTGTCGCATGGACATGGACCGGTGCCTCGGCGCAGAGCATGGGAAAACCACTCGGGCTTATCCAGAGTTACTGTGCATCGAATCAGCTTCCAGACCTCTCCGCGATTGTCGTGAAGGCTGGTACGGGCCAGCCGGGCTCCGGTCACGGCAGAGCGGATGAAGTTCCCAAGAAGCAAGAGGGGGTTTTCAGGCACGACTGGCTCCGGACTCCTGCACCCGTGCCGGAGGACTTCCAGCATGACTAACTCAAGCCCCAACTCCGCGGCCCTCCGCGGCCCTCCGCGGTAAATAAATGCAAAGAACAAAGGACATCAAGCGCCCCGCCAACATCGACGAGCTGCTCGACAACGAGCTCATCGCCAAGGTCTCGCGCCTCGACCTGGCCAGCCAGAAGATCTTCTCCGGCAAGCTCCGCGGCGAGCGGCGCTCCAAGAAACGAGGCGAGTCCGTCGAGTTCGCCGACCACCGCCCGTACGCCGTCGGCGACGACATCCGACACATCGACTGGAACATCTACGCCCGCCTCGATCGCCTCTTCTTGAAACTCTTTCTCGAAGAAGAAGACCTCTCGCTGCACATCGTCCTCGACGCCAGCGGCAGCGCCGACTGCGGCGAGCCGAACAAGTACCTCTTCATGCAGCAGGTCGCCATGACCCTCGGCTACGTCGGCCTGGCCAATCTCAACCGTGTCTCGGCGAACATCATGGGGGGCATATCGCGCGATGCCGACGGGAATGTTCGTGCCGACCTTGTCGATCCCAACACGCCGTCGCTGCTCAGCCATTCGGGAGGCGCGGCCGGCGGCGCGAACTCGCTCCAGACCATCCGAAACCTCCGCGGCAGGCGGCGCACCCACGACCTCGCACGCTTCCTCTGCTCCATCGAGCCTGCCGGCCCCGGCGACTTCCGCGAGCACGCCAAGCGCATCGCCCTCAGCCGCACCGGCAAGGGCGTCATGGTCATCCTCAGCGATTTTCTCATGAAAGAGGGCTACGAGGACGGCCTGCGCCTGCTCGCCGGGCGCGGCTACGACCTGTTCTGCCTCCAGGTCCTCAGCCCGCAAGAGATCGACCCCGACATCCGCGGCGACCTGCGCCTGCGAGACATCGAGGACGAAGATTTCGCCGAGGTCACGATCTCGGCACCGCTGCTCAAGCGATACAAGAAAGTCCTCGGCGCGTACACAGACCAACTCAGGACCTTCTGTGCCCAGCGAGAGATGACTCTACTGACGGTGCAATCCAATACGCCCATTGACACTTTGGTATTGGACTACTTCCGAAAGAGAGGGTTGCTGGCATGACGTGGCTGACGCCAGGACTCGCAGCGCTGACCGCCGCTATTGCGGTTCCTTCGTTGATCATTCTGTACTTCCTGAAACTCCGCCGACGGAGCATCGAGATATCCTCGACCCTCCTCTGGCGCCGCGCGATCGAGGACCTCCAGGCCAACGCCCCGTTCCAGAAGCTCCGCAAGAACATCCTGCTGCTGCTCCAGTTGCTCGTCCTCGCCGCCCTGCTCTTCGCCCTCGCACAGCCGCAGTTCAGCGACGACTCCGCGGTCGACGACCGGCACGTCATCCTCATAGATCGCTCGGCGAGCATGCTCAGCGAGGACACCTCGGGCACGTCCCGCCTCGAATCGGCAAAGGACGAGGCGATCGCGCTGGTCGATTCGCTCAGCGAGGGCAACTTCTTCGCCCGCCTGGCCGACAAGCAGCCCCAAGAAGCGATGGTCATCGCCTTCGATTCCACCGCCGAGGTCTTGAGCACGTTCACCAGCGACAAGGCGCAGCTCCGGCGGGTCATCAACTCGATCAAGGCGACCCACGCCACCAGCGGCTTGAAGCAGGCCATGGACCTCGCCCAGGCCCATGCTCCCATCCGGCGCATGCAGGACAGCTTCGTCGATGACCAGGGCCAGACCCAGACCCGCAGCGTCGAGACCCTACGAGCCGGAATCGGGACCGTTCACATCTTCTCCGACGGCCGCCTGCCCGATGCGACCGAGGTCCTCGCCGGCGTCGAGGACAAGCTCGTCTACCACGACCAGGGCGACGCGGCGCGGACCAATATCGGCATCGTCGCCCTCCGTGCAGAACGCGACTACGAGGATCCCACCAATCTCCGCATCTTCGTCGGCCTGCAATCTACCGCGACCATACCACGCACCGTCGATGTCGAGATGCGCATCAATCAGGACATCCGCATCTACCCCGTGATAGTCCAGGCCGCCGGCGGGTCGTTCGACGATGGCCAGACGCTCCCCGATCCGCAG
>CBDVAM010000051.1:0-22809 GCA_965371965.1 uncultured Phycisphaerales bacterium | reverse complement strand
GGACACGGCGTCGTCATCGGCGGGAGCCTCTTCAGCGATGCGATGGGCAAGCCCGGCACGCACGAGGGGACGTACATCGGCATGATCGATCACAACGTGACCACGATCGTGCGGGCGCTCGGGGGCGAGGCGCCCGAGCGCGGCATGCTGGGCAGGTTGGGATCGTGAGGGTCGAGGATGACAGCGTCGAGGTTGCGCGGATCGATGCGCTCGAGCACGCTCGCAGCGTGCTGGATGCCCGCCCCGAGCACTCGGCGGACAGCCCGGTCTCCATCCATGCCATGACGGTCGCGTATCGGCGTCGCCCGGTCTTGTGGGATGTCGATTTCGACGCGCCCGGGCGATCGCTTGTGGCGATCGTCGGTCCGAACGGGGCGGGCAAGAGCACGCTGATCAAGGCGTGCCTGGGTTTGGTTCCGATGGCCTCGGGGCGGGTGGAGTTCTGGGGGCAGCCGCTGCGACAGGCGCGCGGGCGGATCGGGTATGTGCCCCAGCGTGAGAGCGTGGACTGGGAGTTCCCCGTCAGCGCTCTGGACGTGGTCTGCATGGGGAGGTATCGCAAGATCGGGTGGTTCCGGCCGGTGTCGCGTTCGCACAAGGAGTTCGCGCGCGCGTGCCTGGATCGAGTCGGCATGGTTGACTACGCCGGACGCCAGATTTCCCAGCTCTCGGGCGGGCAGCAGCAGCGGGTGTTCCTGGCCCGGGCGCTCGCGCAGGAAGCGGATCTGTATTTCATGGACGAGCCGTTTGCGGGGGTGGACGCCGCGACCGAGCGGGCGATCGTCGTCGTCCTCCGCGAGTTGCAGAGCCGGGGCAAGTCGGTCATCTGTGTCCACCACGATCTCGCGACGGTGAGCGAGTACTTTGATTACGCCTTGCTGCTCAACATGCGCATCGTCGCGGCGGGGCCGGTCAAGGACGTGGTCACCCAGGAGAATCTGCACAAGACCTACGGTGGGCGACTCACGCTCTTGAGTGAGGCCAGCGAGGCCGTCGCGAGGAGCGGCTCTTGAGCGGTGCACCCGCACAGATCGGGCATGCACAGTCGCTCGTCGGTGGTGGCGAGCCGCTGCCGAGTTTGGGCGAGATCATCGAGACGCTGACTTTCCAGCGCGGCTTCAACACGACCACCGTGATGCTCGGGACGACGATGCTGGGGATCGCGGCGGGGATCATCGGGTGCTACGCGCTGCTCCGCAAGCGATCGCTGATGGCCGATGCGCTCAGCCACGCGACGCTGCCGGGGATCGCGCTGGCGTTCATGGTGTCGTCGGCGATCGGGATCGAGGGCAAGTCGATGGGTGTGCTGCTGATCGGTGCAGCGGTCACGGGCGTGCTGGGCGTCCTGACGATCCAGGTGATCCACAAGCACCCACGCGTGCGCGAGGATGCGGCCATCGGCATCGTCCTGAGCGTCTTCTTCGGCGCGGGGATCGTTCTGCTCAGCATCGTCCAGACCATGAGCACCGGCAGCCAGGGCGGTTTGAGCAGGTTTATCTACGGGCAGACCGCCGCGATGCTCACCAACGACGCCATCCTCATGAGTGTCATCACGGTCGTCGCGATCGTCTCGGCGGTGCTGCTGCTCAAGGAGTTTGCGCTGGTCTCGTTCAACGAGGGGTTTGCGCGGGTCACCGGCTGGCCGGTAACGCTCATCGATCTGATCATGATGTCACTGATCGTGCTCGTGACCGTTGCCGGGCTCCAGGCGGTGGGGCTGATCCTGGTGGTCGCGCTGCTCATCATCCCCGCCGCAGCGGCGCGGTTCTGGACCGATCGCCTGCGCTGGCTGGTCGTCATCGGCGCATTCATCGGGGGGCTGAGCGGATATCTGGGCGCGGCGGTCTCTTCGCTGCTGCCGCGCAAGCCCGCCGGGGCCGTGATCGTCATGTGTGCCGGAGCCGTGTTCCTTGCGAGCATGCTGCTCGCGCCACGTCGCGGCGTGCTGGCCCAGGTCTTCCAACGAGTCTGGCTGCGTTGGAAGATCGCGCGCGATCACATGCTCGAACAGCTCTATGAGCGTGATGGAGCCGGCGAGTCGCTTTTCTCCACATCACAAGTGCGGGCGATGATGCGCCACCGGGGATGGCCTGCGATCCAGACCGACCTCTTCGGGCGCCTTCTTGGGATCCAGGGCTGGATCTCGCGCAAGGGGGGCAAGGTCGAGCTCAGCGATCGCGGGCGGGAGCGAGGCAAGCGAGTGGCGCGCAATCATGCGCTCTGGGAACAGTATCTGGTCTCGTACGCCGACATCGCGCCCTCGCACGTGGACTGGTCGGTGGACAAGGTCGAGCATGTGCTCAGCGATGAGCTGATCGCGGAGTTGGAGCAGGCGCTGGATTCTCGCAAACTCGCGGTGAGAGGGGTGGTGTCGTGAGTAACGCACTGCATCGATTCATCGAGTTGGACATGCTGCCGATGCTCGCCGGGGCGCTCGCGGCGCTGATCTGCGGCTTGCTGGGCAACTTTCTTGTCCTCCGACGCCTGAGCCTGATGGGCGACGCGATCAGCCACGCCGTGCTGCCCGGGCTTGTGATCGCGTTCATCGTGACCGGCACGCGCGATCCGGTGGTCATGCTCGTCGGCGCGGGGCTGAGCGGCGTCGCGACCGTCGTCATCGTCGAGCTCGTCCGCAGATACGGGCGGGTCGATCCCGGGGCGGCGATGGGCGTGACGTTCAGCGTTCTGTTCGCGCTCGGGGTCTTTCTGATCGAGCAGGCGGCGCGCCAGGTTGATCTCGACGCCGACTGCGTGCTGCACGGCCAGCCCGAACTCCTGGGCTGGAGCGTGCCGAGCGATTGGGGAGAGTTTCTCTCGCCGGCAACGATCGCGGCGGTGCCCAGACAAATCTGGATCCTGCTTGGCATGCTGCTTGTCACGCTGGTGTTCATCACGGCGCTGTTCAAGGAGCTTCGGATCTCGTCGTTTGATCCGCAGCTTGCGACCACCCAGGGCGTCCACGCGGGGCTGATGCACTACATGCTCATGGTGCTCGTGGCCGCCGCGACCGTCGCGTCGTTCGAGGCTGTTGGCAGCATCCTTGTCATCGCGATGATCATCTGCCCGGCGGTGACCGCTCGCCTGCTCACCGATCGGCTTGGATCACAACTCCTCGTGAGCGCCGGGGCGGCGCTGCTCGCGGCGATCGGCGGGTATTGGCTTGGGGCACTCGGGCCATCGCTCGTGGGCTCGGATATCAGCCTGAGCGCCGCGGGCACGATGGCGGTGCTCGCCGGGGTGCTGTTCGGATGTGCGCTGTTGCTCTCACCGCGCCATGGCGTACTCACGCAACTGCGCCGCCAGCGACGCCTCTCGTCGCGCATCCTGTTGGAAGACCTGCTCGTAACCCTTCGGCGAGCCGAGCGAGCGGGAGAGTCGCCTGTTCCCATCGAGCGTCTGACGCCGGTGCTTCGAGGGGCTGCCTCGCGGGCGATCGAACTCGCCGAGCGAGAGAACCTCGTAAAGCATGAAGATGCGTCGGTGGGGCTCAGCGACGCCGGGCGGGCCCGTGCCGATGGAGTCCTGCAGTCTCACAGGCAATGGCAGAGCTACCTGATCGACGAGGCCGGATACCTGCCCGACCATGCCCATGACACAGCCGAGAGATTGGAGCATGTCGCGCCCTCGCAGGACCGCCCGAAGTCAGAATAGCCCGATAGCCTCTCTCTCAGACCGATTCGGGCGGGGGCGTGGGGCAAGTCTTGGTTTCCCTCTTGGCCAGGCTTCGCGTCGTGCGTATCCTCGCTGGGATGGAGGAGAGAAACATGCGACGATCTGCAATGGCGTTGAGTTGGGCACTTGTCCCCGCGACACTTGGACAACCGGTCATCGTTCCAATCGACCCGGCGCTCTCGAGCGTTCGCGTCGAGCTTGTGACAGACCTCGGCAGCGACAGCGATACCTCGCCCCTGGGCGGCGCAATCGAGTTGCAACTCGATGACTACACATCGCCGGCGTTCCTCACCGTGCACGATTTTCGAATCGACGTCCTTGAGCAGATCGATCTTGAGATTGATATCTTTCTCATCGGGCGTGTCACGATCACGGGAACCGGCGTCTCGGCGTTCTATGCGACGCCGGGAGTACCCCTCGGACCCGTCGCGCTCGAGGGCGGCAACTTTGAACTCCTGGCCATCCCGACGCTGCTGACCGGCATCCTGAACTACGAGGCAACGGGGCTCTTCTGCACGTTCTTTCAAGGCGCCGGATTGCCCTGCAGCGATTCGATGGACTTGGCCGACGCGGGCGTGGTCTTGCTCGAATCGCTCGCGGGGACGGTGACGGTCGAGAACGACATGGTGACGGTCCGATCGTCGGCCTCGGTCTCCCAGGACGTGGAGGGGATCGCACCGGTCAACGCCGATGGCACGATCGTCGGCAGTGCGCCGGTCCCGGAGTGCCGTGCGGATCTAACCGGCGACGGACAGATCGACGCCGACGATTTCTTCCTGTTCCTCGACTACTTCGCCGCGGGCGATGATCGGGCGGACTTCGATGACGACGGCGTGCTCGACGCCCTGGATTTCTTCGCGTTCCTCGACGCCTTTGTTGAGGGCTGCTGACACCCCGCGAGCACACCCGGACACGAGCCCACGCAGAGATTGGGGCTCAAGCGTTTGGCGGGCATTGGCGTGCCGTGCCATCTATGCTCCTGGTCCAACTCCACGCGATTTCGGAGCGCCCATGACTACACGCGAGTTCGTCGATCGCCACTTTCGCCATTTCAACGCGGCGGCCCTCCGAGACGCCGCCCTGGGCTATATCGATGTGATCGAAGATGGTGCGCCGATGATGATGACCCTTGCCGGCGCGATGAGCACCGCCGAACTCGGGCGTTCGCTCGCCGAGATGATCCGGCGCGAGAAGGTCCACGCCATCACCTGCACGGGCGCCAATCTCGAAGAGGACCTCTTCAATCTCGTCGCACACTCGCACTACAAGAAGCTCGGCGACTACCGCAATATCTCCGTCGAGCAGGAGGTCGCGCTGCTCAAGAGCGGCTACAACCGGGTGACCGACACCTGCATCCCCGAGGAAGAGGCATTCCGGCGGGTCGAACGCCAGGTCATCGACCTCTGGAAGAAGGCGGCACTCGATGGAACGGCTCACTTTCCACACTGGTACCTCTACGAGCTGATCCGATCGGGCGCACTCGAGGACAGCTACGAGATCGATCCCAGCGATTCCTGGCTCGTCGCGGCGGCAGATCGGGATCTGCCGCTGTTCGTCCCCGGCTGGGAAGACTCGACCCTGGGCAACGTGCTCGCGGCCCGCGTAATGGACGGCACGATCTCAACATCTCGCGTTGTGCTCTCGGGCATCGACGCCATGGTCACCCTGACCCGCTGGTATCAGGAGCAGGCAAGCCGCCCGCGGGCACCCGGATTCTTCCAGATCGGAGGCGGGATCGCTGGCGATTTTCCGATCTGCGTCGTCCCGATGATCCGCCAGGATCTCCACGAGGACACGCCGCTGTGGTCCTATTTCTGTCAGATCAGTGACAGCACGACCAGCTACGGCTCGTACAGCGGTGCCGTGCCGAATGAGAAGATCACCTGGGAGAAGATCGGTCCGGACACGCCCCGATTCGTGATCGAATCCGACGCGACGATCGTGGCCCCGCTGATCTTTGCATACGTCATGGAGTCCTGACCGATCCAGACACCGAGCTCGGACCGTGGATTGGGAATCCAGCTACAATCGACCGGAAACCGCGGGAAATCCCGCCGCCTTAGCTCAGTGGTAGAGCAGCGGTTTTGTAAACCGCAGGTCCTCGGTTCGAGTCCGAGAGGCGGCTTTGGCTCGCTTGGTCATGTGGCTCAATGTCCGGTTTTGCGGCGGGCGTCTTGGGCAAGATCCACAACTTTCTAGGTGACTGGTCACGGCGTGCCGGGCGCACCTTGCTCGATCGTGACCAGTTGATCGACCGGTACGGACTGGGTCGTTTGTCGCTCGCCACCGGGCCAACGGATCACGAGTGCGACAGGGCCGGCGAACTCGCCGAGGCCGAAGTGGAGAATGGGGCTGTTGGCGTTGCCCTCGCCGGTCCCCAGTTCGACTTGACGCGACAGCGTGCGCCCGTCGGGAAGCGTAATCCGAGCCTGAGCCCCGATGGCGTCGAGGTTTGCCTCATTACCGCGAAGGCGGACCTCCAGCCAATGTGCATCGCTCTGGAGTTGATTGACAAAGAGCTTGCCGGCGGTGACGAGGTCAAGGTCGCCGTCATGGTCGAAATCGGCCCAAGCCGCCTGATAGGTGGCCGGGAGCTGTTCCAGCCCGGACGCCTCGGTCGCATCGGCAAATCCCCAAGGCTCAGAGTCCACCGTGGAATCGTTGCGGTAGAGAACGGGGTAGTTCTTCTTGCCGAATGACGCATTGGCGTAGACCGTAGTGAAATAGAGGTCGAGGTCGCCGTCGTTGTCGAAGTCGCCGGCGGCGGGGCTGGCATAGCTCTCCTGATACCACACGCCGCACTCGCCAAGATCGTCAAATCCGAACGGCTGGTCGGTCTCGGGTCCGAGGTTTTTGAGGAAGCGCGACTTGGGCTGGTCACCCCGACTGTCAACGTGGGCGAAGTTGCCGGCGAAGAGGTCGAAATGGCCGTCGTTATCAAAGTCGCCCCAGCACGCACCGATCGAGTGCCCGCCGTTGAAGTCGGCGCTCGTAGCGACGGTGTTGAGGGCGGCGGCGCGATCGGCGAGCTTGCCCTCACCCTCATTGACCCAGAGGGCATTCGGCTGGAGCCGGTAGTTGGAGACGTAGATATCAAGGTCGCCATCCTCGTCGAAATCGCAGGCGGTGACGCCACGTGCGCGGTAGGCGGAAGACGAGAACGCGAGTTCGAATCGCTCGCCGGAGTCTGAGAGCAAGAGGAGATCGGGATACGTCGTCTGCGGATCCCAGACCTCGTAGCCGCCGAAGTAGACATCGACGTAGCCGTCGTTGTTGTAGTCTCCGACCGCCGCGCCGCGCGCGAGGGTCTTGGGTAGATCCGGGAGCGCCACCGGCTCGAACGTGGGCGTGTCGCTCGCCGACGCCGCTGTGTTGCGGTAGATGGCAATGGGAGCGAAGGCGATGAGGTCGCCGTCGCCATCGTTGTCGATGTCGGCGATGATGCCCGTCACGGGTGTTGCCACGCGGGAAAAGGACAAGCCCTGCTTGTTGATCCATACCGCACCAGCGCACGCGAGATCGGGCCAGCCGTCGCCGTTGATGTCGCCCCACGCGGCCGGCCCACTGTTCAGCGTGAGCCCAAGGTCGGCGGTGCTATCGACAAACGGCTGGGCGGAAGCGCTCGCGGCAAGGATGCTCATCGCGAGCACGACATGGGCGTGGAACAGCATGCCTGGAGTATACGACAGGGCCTCTGTCTGCCTGTCTGGGTGAGGCTCCGCTTCACTTGACGCTCGCACGCCGACGCCTTTGGCCCGGATGTGTCACGCCGCCGATCGTGACGGATGCGAGCAATGGCAAAGAGAGAGAAGATCCGCACGGGCATCGCGCGAGAGTCGCGAGCGAGTCAGAACTCCAAGATCTCCTTGGTCTTCGTGCTGATCGCCTCGTCCAGCTGCGACTCGTACGTCTTGACGTGCTTCTGGATCTGGTCCTTGCAATCGGAGATCTGGTCCTCCGAAAAGTGCTGCCCGTCCTGCTTGCCCAGCGCATCGGCGTGCTTGTTCGCGTCCCGCCGGGCGTTGCGGATCACCACCTTCTGCTGCTCACCGAGCTTCTTGCAGTGCCCGACAAGCTGCTGACGGCGCTCCGTTGTCAGCGCCGGGATGTTCAGGCGGATCTGCTTGGCCTCGACGACCGGGGCCATGCCGAGGTCTGATTTCTCGATCGCCTGCTTGATCGCGTTGAGCGAGGTCTGGTCGAACGGCTTGATGAGGATCTGGCTGGGCTCTGGGATGCTGATCGCCGCGAGGGCCTTGAGGCCCGTCGGCGAGCCGTAGTAGTCGATGGTTAGGTATTCCACCAGAGCCGTCGAGGCCCGCCCCGTGCGAACACCACGCAGTTCGCCCTTGAGGAACTCGACAGCCTTTTCCATGTGCTCCTCGGCCTCGAGGAGGATCATCTCGGGATCGGTACTCATCGTCTCATCTCCAACACTAAACGCCTGTCCGAGTGGTCCTCGCGAGACCTTCTACGCGGGCAGCGATTCTACGCATATCACCCGCCATTCGTCGCCTGGGTTGCGGTGTGCAGCAGCGTGCCGATGGGCTTGCCCTCGATCACCCCCCGGATGTTGCCGGGCTTCTTGAAGTCGAACACGAGCACCGGGATCCGCTGCTCCTGGCACATCGCAAGCGCCGTCATATCCATCACCGCCAGCTCCTTGCGGATCGCCTCGGCGAAGGTCAGCGATTCATATCGCTCGGCGGCGGGGTCCTTCATCGGGTCGGCCGAGTAAACCCCATCGACCTTGGTCGCCTTGAGCAGCACCTCACAGTCCAGCTCGGTCGCCCGCAGCGCGGCGCAGGTGTCGGTCGTAAAGAACGGGTTGCCCGTGCCCGCGACCAGGATGACCACCCGCCCTTTTTCCATGTGGCGGATCGCACGCCCGCGGATAAACGGCTCGGCGACCGCTCGCACGTCGATCGCCGTCATCACGCGGCTATCGACGCCGAGGTGGGTGAGCGTCTCGCGAAGGGCCAGGCCATTGACGATGGTGCCGAGCATGCCCATGTAGTCGGCGGTCGCCTGGGGGACGATGCCCGCCCGTGCAAGATCGGCCCCGCGGATCATGTTCCCGCCTCCGACCACAATGGCGATCTGAGCCCCAAGCTCTGACGCGGACTTGATCTCGCCCGCGATGACCTTCAGCTCATCGGCGTCCAGCCCGAGCACTCCGGGCTTGGTGAACGCCTCCCCCGAGAGCTTCAAGAGAACCCGTTTGGGAGATTTGGGGCGTTGCTGGGTGGAGGTCGAGGGGCGTGTCGCGGTCTGGGCCATGGTTGATCTCGTGGCGGGGGCCTTCGGGGCGAACTGACGATACGCTTGAACCGCGAGCCGATCCGCCGCGAACGGACCACTGGGGATGGGCGGGCACGAACCGCCCGACGCTCGTACGGTACATGGAAGGGATCCCAGGCGGGGATCTGAACAACCGGAGCGGGCTGGCGGCATGGCTCCTGGCATGCCGAAGGAACCTCTTGATGACTCAAACGCCAGATGACGACATGGAATCGATGGAGTACACGCCGTCATTCGCCGAGCGGATCGTCCCGTTTCTCAAGCGGGCGTCGATCGTGGGTCTGACGATCTCGCTGCTCGTCCATATCTGCCTCGCCGTGATCTTCTTCTTTGTGAATATCGACCGATCGCGGGCGGCGACCGCCGAGCCGTTCGACGACGGCTTCGAGTTCGCCATGATGACCGAGGAGGAGCTGACAGATCTCCAGGAGTCGGCTTTGATGCTCGAGGATCCCAGCGTCCCGGAGATCCCGGTCCCGGAGGTGATGGACCAGGAGCTCTTGGACTCGCCCGACGCAGCGGATCTCGCCGGGGTCTTCGATGACATCCAGGACTTCGGGCCCACGACCGGAGGCGGGGATATCGGCGACGGCTCGGCGATCGGCTCGGGTGGCACCGGTTCCGGCGGCGCGAACTTTTTCGGCGTCGAGGCAAAGGGCAATCGATTCGCCTACATCGTCGATGTCTCGGGCTCCATGGCCTACGGCGGCAAGATGGAGGCGACCAAGGTCGCGCTCATGAAATCGATCGACACCCTCAGCCCCAACGCCGAGTATCTCATCGTCCTCTATTCAGGCGACGCCTGGCCCCTGGGAGGCAGGGCGGAGTGGAACGAGGCGAGCAATCGCGTGAAACAGAACTCGCGCCGCCTCATCGCCCGGATCAATCCCAACGGCTCGACGAATCCTTCGCCGGCATTCATGGACGTCTTCGGCGTGCGTCCAAGGCCCGACGCGATCTACTTTATGACCGATGGTGAGTTCCCGGGGCAAGTCGCCGCCGAGGTTGCCGCGATGAACGACAAACACGAAATCCCGATCCACTGCATCAGCTTTGTGAACAGGCAATCCGAGGCCGTCATGCGCGAGATCGCCCGTCGCAGCGGCGGCAGCTACACCCATGTGTCCGGCCCCGGAGGGCCCTGATGATCCTGGCGTTGGCTATCGCCGTGCTGGTGCCGTCGCAGGTCGAGCTGCGGGGGCAGCGTGAGCCGCTCGACGGCGCGATCCTCTCGATCGGCGTTGACGGCGTCGGCGTCGAGGGGCACGGGCTCATCGGATGGGACCGCGTCCGCGATATCGATGGTGAGCGAGAGGACGCCTTCGAGAGCGATTTTCGCGGGTACGCCGACATGGCCTGGCGGGCCCGGACCCGCCTTTCGCGGGGCGATGCGATCGGGGCCGAGCCGCTCTTTGAGGAGCTCTTCCAGACCTTCGCCTGGAGGAAGGGACCGACCGCGGCGGTCGTCAGCGAGGGATTGCTCCGCACGCGACTTCGGCGCAGCGCCCAAGCCGCGGCTATCGCCCCTTGGCTCAGCTTGCTCCATGCCGGTCCGAGCGACGCCTGGGGCACCGGGCTGGTGGATCCGGGCACGAGGCTCATCGCGAGCCTGCCGCCGATCTGGCTGCCTGGCCCTGCGATCGAGGAGCTCCGCATCGGCATCCCCGCCGCGGACGATTCCATCGATTCAGACGTGCGAGAGATCGCCCATTGGTACGAGCTCGCCGCGAGCTTCGAGTCCGGGCACCCAACGGAGATTCCCGATGCGGTTTCCAGTGATCGCGGCGTGCGTCTGCTCGCAGATATCGTGCGGGCCCGCGCGGGCGATCAGACGACCCGCCAGCGGGCACGCGACGCGCTGATCGTGCGTGCCGAGGCGACGCGCGGAACCTGGGTCGAGGCTTGGTGCCGGGCCGCCATCGGGCGCAGCCTGCTGCGCGAGGCCGACGAGGAGCAGATCCGCTTGGGCGTGGTCTCGCTGCTCACGGTGCCGGCGATGTTCGAGCAGGACATGCCCCACCTGTCGGGGCTCTGCCTCGCAGAGGCGGCAGCGTCACTCGATCTTGACCTGGGCATGCACGACAATGCCCTGCGCGTTGCGCGCGAGTGCGCGACGAAGTTTCCGGGACACGAGGCGCTCGGCTGGGCGCCGATGCGCGATCTTCTCAGCGCCGATCGCGGCGTACGCACCATTTCGAGGTCCGATCCATGATCCTCAGTTCGCTGAACATATTCTCATCACTCCTCGCCCAACAGCAGGCAACGCCGCCGGACTCGGTCGACAAGTCGCTGCTCGAATACATCCAGAGCGGCGGGCCGATCGGCCTGGTGATCGTTCTGCTCTCGTTCGTCGCGGTCGGCTTGATCATCACCCAGCTCGTCAAGTTGCGTGTGAATCACCTCGCGCCACCCGATGAGCGAGAGAATCTCGAATCATTGCTGAGCCGGGGCGATGTCCGCGAGGCCGTCAAGTTCTGCGAGGACCCCGCGAACGACTCGTTCCTGTCGCGGGTGGTTGGCGCGGCCCTGGTGCGATGTGCCCGCTCGCCGTTCGGGTTCCTCGAACTCAAGAGCGCCTTGGAAGAGGCGGGCCAGCACGAGACGGGCCGCCTCACTCGAGGGACCGACATGGTCGGCCTGATCGCCTCGGTCGCACCGATGCTCGGGCTGCTCGGCACCGTCGTGGGCATGGTCGGCGCCTTCGACACCATCAGCCTCAGCGAGGGCGTCACCCGTCCCGACCGCCTCGCCGGCAGCATCTCGGTCGCGCTCATCACGACCGTCATGGGTCTGATCGTCGCGATCCCCGCCACAGCCGCGTACACGTTCCTTCGCAACCGAATCGACGGATGCGTCGCGTCGATCGCCGAGATCACCGAGGCGATGGCCGGGCACCTCGAGGGCGGAGGCAAAGCAGCACCCGCTTCCCAGCGTCCGCCCCAGACCCGTCCGGCTCCTGGCGCAGGCGGCGGCGCATCGCCCGCGGCCCGTGAGGTCCGCCCGGCATGAGGTTCTCACGCTCACGCCGGGGCAGGTTTGCGATCTTCGACATGACGCCGATGATCGATGTCGTGTTCCAGCTCATCATCTTCTTTATGTACACGTCGCAGTTCGCCCTGCTCGCACGCACGCCCATCGAGATGCCCGATGAGATCGGCGATGAGAGCGATGGCAACCCCGCGACAGTCACGATCGATCTGGACGCCAGCGGGCACATGTTCATCGAGGGTGAGCGCGTGACGCTCGAAGAGATCGACCGGATCCTGCTGATCGAGATCGACAAAGAGGGAGGCGACCCCTCGCGCGTCGGCGTGCTCATCCGCGCCGATCGCACACTCCCGGCGCTGCACGTCAACGTCCTGGGCAACCGCCTTGCGGATCTCGGCCTGCGCGGCTGGCAACTCGGGACAAACGTTCCCATAGGAGCCTCGGGGGGCGGCCCGTGAGATTCCACAAGGCCGATCAACACGACAAGACCATCCGTCTACCGATGACCAGCCTCATCGACGTCGTCTTCTTGCTGCTGATCTATTTCATGGTCACCGCGTCGTTCAACGCACGCGAGAATCGCCTCGCCTCGGCGTTGCAATCCGACCAGGAAGGCTCCGGGCGGGCGTCGGATCTCCAGCCCCAGATCCTCAGCGTCTCGATGGAGGGCGAGCTGGTCGTCTACCGCATCGGCGAGCGGATGTTCACCAGCCGAGGCCCGCTTGTTGAAACACTCAGCCGCCTGCACAAGGACACCGGCGTGTTTGTCAAGGTGTCCAACGGCGCGCCTGTCGAAGCGGCCGCGATCGCGATCCAATCATGCAAGGACGCGGGATTCCGCAAGGTGACCTATGTGCCGGCGCGCTGAACAGCCAAGGATTCTGGCGGCGTTGTGCCTGGGCCTCGGGGTGCTTGCGCCTTGGGTCCGGGCCCAGAGCGGCACCAACGAACCGTCGGTCGGGGCGCCAGCCGATCGGGTCGAAGCGTACCTGGATCAACTGGGGCTGGAGGAGCTTCGCGCGACGCATCTACGATCGCGTCTGGCGCGTGCCAAGCTCGAAGTACGCCTCGAGATCGCCAACCGATTGGGCTCGATCTATGCGCAAATGCTCGACGAGGCGACGACCCGCGAGTCTCGCGAGCGGATCGCCGCACTCGCTCGCGAGCTGCTCAAGAGCGTGCCGGACTCTCGGTCGTTCGATCTGCGCATCAATCTCGCCAAGTCGCGATATCTCATCGCCGAGGAGATCGCCGAGCGATGGCGCGTGAGGCTGGCCGACCAGGACCAGTTGGACGAGGCCCGCGAGATCCTTCAAGAAGTTGGCCAGATGTTCGATTCGGTAAGCGCACAAGCGCACCGCCTGGTCGAAGAACTCGAACGCCGAGAGCGCCGCGTACGCGACGAGGACGAGCAGACGATCCGCGCCCTGCTCGACGAGGCCCGCCGACATCGCTCGCTGGCCCGGTATTACGCCGGCTGGTCGCGTTACTACACCGCGTTCCTGAGTGGAACCGCGGCCTCGGCGAGCGAGGCACTCCGCGACTTCGCGTGGATCCTCCAGAGCGGGGGCGAGCGTGTCCCCAAGATCGATCTCGTCCCACCCTCACACCTGCGATTCGAGCACGTCGCCCGCGCGATCCTGGGCGTTGCCTTCTGCCATGCGCTGCGGGGCGACCACGCCGACGCGGCCCAGTGGATCGATCTCCTGCGCAACAGCGACGAGCTGCCCCAATCGATCCGTGACGAGTTGCTGTCGCATCGCCTGTCGGTCTACGCCGCCGGACGCCGATGGTCCGACATCGAGTGGATGATCCACCAGCGCGGACGCCGCGGGTCCGATTCTGCGCTCTCGGTCGGCGAGGCTCGCCTGCTCGCCGTGCTCGCGCTGGAGGGCCTGGGTGAACAGTCGCGACCCGAGGGGCGGGAGATCGTGACTGTGCTCGCGCAGGTAGCCCTGGGCGAGCTGGTCAAGGCCGGCGAGGTCGGACACGTGCTCGATCTCGTCAACCGCTACGACACCACGCCCATCGGCCAGGACGGCTTCATTGTCCGGTATGTCCGCGGGCTTCAGCTCTATACCGACGCCCGAGACGAGCACGCCGCCATCGAGACCGAAACCCAGCGCCCCGCCAAATCTCCGGTCCTGCGCACACGCTATCGCCGGGCCGCCGACGTCCTCGGGCTTGCCCGCCGGGCCGACGACGCCGACCAGTTCGAAACCGAAGCCGCGCGCTGCGGCGTGCTGCACGGGCTCGGACACTACTACGCCGATGAGCCCGAGGTCGCCAGCGAGATCCTGCGCGAGCTCGCCCAGGGCGCCTCAGACCGCGAGGTGCGCGAGGACGCGATGTGGTACTCGATCGTCGCGATGGAGCGAGCGATCGAGTTGGGGCGCGACGACTTCACCGACGAACGCGATCAGCTCTCGGCGATCTTCCTCGAGACATTCCCCGCAAGCGAGCGGTCGGTCCGTCTGGTGCTCCAACGCGCGGGCACAGACCTGATCGATCCCCGCGCCAGCGCAGAGATCCTCCTGGCAATCGAGCCGGGCTCGCCCCTGCGCCCCGTTGCGGTCCGCCACGCGGCCAGCCAGCTCTACCGCGTCTATCGCGCCACCAGGACCAGCGAGCGGGATTTCGCGGCCCTCCGGTTCATCGAGGTCGCAGAAGAGAGTATCGAAGGCGACCTCCGCACAATCCGTGAGCTTGACGATGACGACCTCATCGCCCGCGCCCAAGAGCTGCTGATCCGCCTACGCCAGGTCCTGGATACATCGATGGGGTTATCAAGTCCCGATGTCTCGCGGGCACGCTGGGCGCTTCTCAAGATCGAAGAACTGGGCTCGCTCGCCTCGGCCGATCTGTCAGACATCGAGGCCGAGCTCGCGTTTCGCCGATTCCAGATCGCCCTGACACGGAACAGCGAAGAGTCGGCGGCCCTGGAACTCTCAACGCTCCGCCGCCTGGGCGGACGATTCTCTGACGCCGCGGATCGGGTGATGTACCGGCGCGCCTACGAGGCGTGGGATCGCAGACCCGACCAGGCAGACCTCGCCCGCGATGTCGTCGCCCACGGCTCGCGGGTGATCGATGCGTTGCGCTCGGGCGGCATGACGATGGACGATCCCGCGATGCAGAGCCTCGCCGACAAAGTCGCCCAGGCTGCTCTGATGGTTTGGAACGCCGACCAGGATGAGGCCGTCCGAGACGCCGCGATCGCGCTCGATCAAGAGCTGATCGACGCGGGCATCCGACCGGCGACGGTGCTCGAACGATTCGCCCATCTGAGCGAGGCCGCGGGCGCCGCAGACGACGCGCTCGACGCATGGCGGACCCTGCTTTCGGCGCTTGCGACCGGATCGCCGAGCTGGTACCAGGCCCGCTATCACTCGATCCGCCTCTTGGCCCTCGCCGATCCGCCTCGCGCACGCGAGGTCATGGACCAGCACAAGCTCCTGCATCCGGATTTCACGACCCAGCCCGCGCCCTGGGGCGAGCGCCTCGCCGAACTCGACCGCCAGATTCTCGCCGCGCCCATCCCACAAGAAGATGGAGGCTGATGGCAAAGCCCACCTCCAACACCGAGCGATTCCTGGGAGCCGAGGCGGCCGGGGGTGGTCCGTTCGCGATGCTCGGCATATCAGCCCAGACTCCGGACTCGACGAGCGTGGTCGCAGCGCTCGAGGCCCGCCTCAACGAGGTCAACGCACACGCCCACAGCGAGACACCCCAGGCCGATGAGGTCCGCCTTGCGCTGCACGCGGCGGCGGCCCAACTCCTCGATCCGGTCGTGCGCAGACACATGGTCGAGCGGTGGGGCTCGAGCGCTCGTGCCGGGACCCGGGCGCGTCCGGTGACCATGACCTCCAGCGAGGCGCTCGCGCTGGAGCGAGACGCGATCCTCACCCTGGGCATGTACGGCGGCTGGAATCGCGCCTCGCTGAGACGCATCGCGATGCTCGCGCATGCGCGCGGCGTGCCCTCGAACCGCGTCGCCGACGCCATCCGCGCAATCGCCCACCGGCGCACGCCCGCGTCCATCGCGCCCGCACCGCCGACGCAACCTCCAGCCGCTCGCCTCGCCAAGACACCGACGCCCCAACCCGCACAACCCAACGGCACGCATAGCGCCCCTCAGGGCGCTCCAGCGGCTCCAGCAAGCAGAAGGCCCCCGGACATCGAGCCCATGCTCGACGCCGAACAGGAAGAATCCGACGGCGGTATCAAGCTCGTCCTGGGAATCACGCTGGGTGTCGTCATCGCCGCCATCTCGCTGCTGGGCGGGCTCTCGATGTTGTGGGAGTCCAAAGCCGGTCCATCCGGCGCGGATCAGGACAAGATCGCCCAGACCTCGCCCCCATCGCCCGCGAGCAGCGATGAGCCTGCGACATCCCAGGGCTCAGTAGACCCTACGCCCACTCCGGCTCAGCCCGCGCGCCAGCTGACGCTCACCGAGGCGGCAGAGCGAGCCCGCGATGCGCTCGCGATCGATCCCGATCAGGGCGTCCGTGAGATCATCGAGATCATCGTCCGCGTGGAGACCGGTTGGGTTTCGATGCAGACCGACGAACGCACCCGCGTCCACGCCGACCTTGTGGACCTGCTCTACCGCGCCAGCGCACGCGCACAGCACGCGGGCGTCGTGACCCAGCGCATCGCCGCCAGCGCACGAGTGCCCACCCTCAGCGCCCAGCCCACCGCCCAGGACATCTCTCGCGGGGCCTGGGCCAGCGGCATGCTCGTCCGCCTCACACGCGAGACCAACCTGCCGATAAGCGCCGCGGCGGTCATCGACGCTTCGCTCGCCGAGACCTACGCCGGCGCGCGACCGCCCCAGGACGCGACATTCGAGCGCGGCGCGATCGACTTCTTGGCGCGCGTGCCGACAACCATGCTGAACTGGCCGAACGACGACGAAGCGCCAAAGGAAGCCTGGACGGCATGGCTCAATGCGGTTGGCGCGACCGCACCGCCCGACCAAGTCCCCGCAGCGTTGCTGCTCGCGGGGCTCGATCAGATCCTCCGCGATGGCCCCGAGCCGACCCGACGGGAGTGGCCACTCAACGTCGTCGACCAGATCGTCGGCGCACTCACCTGGGACACGTCCTCGCCCGCCCGATCATGGCTGGTCACCGCGTTCAACGCCCCGGCACTGACCTCCGCAGACCTCTTCGCCGTCACCTCGGCGCTCAGCAAGCGGCGCGACGTCGAGGGCGTCGATCCGACCATGACCCTCGACGCTCAGGCATCTGAGCGAGCCCGCGCGGACCTCCGCGACCGATACGCCTCGTCGTGGGGTCTGCTCGATGCAACCCAGAGCGACGATATTCTCGCCGACCTGCGATCTGCGCTCGCCCGCGCGACGCGCGAGGCCGCGACATCGCTCACCCGCGACGAGCACCTCGCCGCCACGACACGCCTTGCGATGCTCAATGAGGCCGCAGCCTGGATCTGGCGGGGTGAGATAGAGCGAGCGACGATCACCATCGAGGGTATTGAGCAGAAGATCGACGACGCGACCCAGGCCGCTCGCGCGTCCAGCCGCGGGCTGAGCGAGCGAGATTCCAGCCCCTGGGCCGTTCGCTATCTCGGCGTGCGCCGCAACCAGCAGGCCCGCCTGGAACTCCTGGACACCCTGTCACGACGCTCAAGCACGTCGACGCTCGACACCATGGACGCCGAGGTCCTCGTGCGTGAGGCGATCCGCGGCGATCGTTCTGCGGTTCGCCTGCGCGCCCACCAGCTCGTCCGCCAGTTCCAATCTCAAGCACCGATCGTCAACGCCCTGCTCGAAGAGCTCCCCGACGCCCCCGAGACGCGCACCAACGCGAGGCTCATCAGCGACGCCGCGGGCATCCGCACGCTCGATCCGACCGAGCCCAACTGGCGTGTCGCGGCCCGCCGTGGGCTCGTCGAGCGCCTCCTTGAGCTTGTCGCCGGCGAGAGCCCCGAGGCGTCGGTCGACCGTCTGAGCGACGCGATCGGTCGCGCCTACGCGATCCGAGCGTCGTCGAGCATCG
Organism: uncultured Phycisphaerales bacterium; assembly: GCA_965371965.1. Taxonomy (GTDB): domain Bacteria; phylum Planctomycetota; class Phycisphaerae; order Phycisphaerales; family UBA1924; genus S146-42. The sequence goes on along the minus strand of CBDVAM010000051.1, from coordinate 4,828 downwards.
ACACCGATATCGACGCCGGGCTCAGCGCCGAGGGAGCAGCGCTGGAACTCCGTCTGCGTTGGCGCCGGCGAGCCGCGAACGTCCTCTCCACTGCGGCCCTCTCGCTGGATCGGATCGAGCGTGAGCGATTGGGAAGGGTCGCCAGCTCGCGCGGACCGGTGCAGATCTTCGCCGCCGAGCAGCTCGCGACATGCGAACTCATGGCCTACGTCGTCATCGGTGAGCGAGCGGGCGTGAGCGAGGAGGTCCTGACGATCCTGCGCACGATGGAAGACCGCCGTCAGGGCGCTCGCCACATCTTTGAGCAGCTCGCCGCCGTGGAAACAGCCATGGGCGAACTCTGGTTGACCAGGTTGAGGAGCTAGCCGTGCACGTTCTTCTGGCATCCATCCTGTCCGTGACCATCACGCTCACCCAGCCGGCCCATGAGCCGGCGGTGGACACGCTGCCCATCGACAACCTGGCGCAGCGCCTGGAGTCGCTCGAACCAGACGATCCGATGCCCTACTTCCTCCTCGCCGAAGAGGTCGCCGAGGAGTTCCGATCACCCGACGAGCTCGAACTGGCCCGCACGCTCTTCGTCGTGGCGTTCCACCTCGATCGTGAGCAGGGCGGCACCCTCGCACCTAGCTGCGCGATCGCCCTCGCCCGACTCCAGGGGATCGGCCATGATCGAGATTGGCTCATCGCCCTCGCCCACGCCCTGGACCATCGCTACGCGACCCCCGATTGGCGCGGTGCCGCGCCCGACCAGACCAGCGACCATGACGCGTATCGCGCCGCGGTCGCCGTGGGGCGTGTGCGGTCCGGGCACGGGAGACGTGCGCTCTCCCTGCTGGAAGACCCGCGTGTCATGTCGATCATCCGGCGCTACGAGCCGCTGCTCAGCCCCGCCAACCAATCCGGTGCGGCGGACTGGCTCATCAGAGAAGCCCGGCGCTGGCCATGCCCCGAGTGCGGCTTCGATCGGATCAATCGCGCCATCGATCCATCGCGGGGCGGCTATGTGAAGTGCCGGGTGTGCAACGGGAACCCAGGCCCGGAGATCTCTCAAGAAGAACTCATCGCCCAGCTCCGGTTCGAGGCGAGGATGCTCAACGGCGTGCAGCGGTCCTGGGCCGCGCAGGTGATCGCCGACGCCGGGGCACCCCTGCGTGATCCTCTGCCCGAAGAGCTCGCCCCCACGCTGGGGATCGATCCCCGGCGCAGCCTCTGGCGGGATGGCTCATGGATCGCGCCGCCCCGCGACGACGCCCAGATGCCTGATCCACCGCCCGAGCAGGCACCCGACGACTAAGGACGATGCCGCCACCGGCGGCACATCTTCCTCCAGCGCCTAGACTCGCAAGCTTCTCACATGTGCAGAGAATCTCGATACTTCCTGGAGCGCGATCGGGTCGATCGTGAGTGATATGAGCGACGAAACCGCAACGCAGGCCAAGCCCGGAATCACCTTCGACGAGTTCGCCCGCGTGGATCTCCGCGTCGCGCGGATCGTTGAGGCCGAGATGCACCCCAACGCCGACCGACTGCTCAAGCTCCAGGTCGACGACGGCTCGGGCGAAACCCGCCAGATCTGCGCCGGGATCAAGGGCCACTATGAGCCCGGCGACCTCGTGGGCAAGCTCATCGTCGTCGTCGCGAATCTCGCGCCCCGCCAGATCCGCGGCGAGGAATCTCGCGGCATGCTCCTGGCCGCCAGCGATCAGCCCAAGGGCGAGTCCGCTGAGCGCAGCGTCATCCTGCTCACGCCCATGGCTGATATCGAGCCGGGCTCGACCGTTTCCTGAGCCTGCGGCACCTGCGAGTCGGCTCAGCCCCGCGGCCCCCGTCGTCTCAATCCGCTCGTCGGCGAACCGGCGCGATCGACCAGGCGATCGATGAACTCGCCGCGCATCTGTTTGCGCCTCTCGATCTCGTCGCGCAGCTTCTGGAGTTGTTCCTCCAACTGCTGGACCTCGTGCGCCTTGATCGCCAGATGCGCATCAAAGCTCGTCCGCACCGAGTCACGGATGCGTTCATGGGCCAAGGCGATCTCTTGTTCATCCTGCGAGTCGCTGGCGAGCAGTTCCCGCAGGTCGCGCGAGCGAAACGTGAGTTCCAGATTGGCGTGCAGCTCGATGATCATCAGCGTCGCCAGATCCGGATCGCTCTCGAGGGCCGCACGAATCTCGTTGAGCTTCGGCGCGATCCGCTGGAGCAGCCGGTCGGTCTGTCCCTCGTTCCCTTTGCGAAACTCGCCAACCTTCTTGAACAGCTCCGGAGACTGCGTCTCGAGCATACTCAGCACCCGCCGACGCGACTCGGCATCCAGCGGCTCGCCAAAGCGCCCCCATCGCCAATCGCGAGGGCCTCGCCGAACGCCATCCCGGTCGCCAACGTCCGTCGCATGTTGATCTCTCGCGCCATCCTCGGCCCGCACGCGCATGTCGTTTGAGATTGCCTCGGTGCTCTCGCCGGCGTCCAGCCGCGCGATCGCGCGAACCAGACCCTGCTCGTGCTCGCCATATCGCACGATGCTATCGCGCGTCCATTCCAACCGGCGCACGAGACGATCGCGAACCTGCGCACGCTGCTCCGCGACAGTTTCCTTGTCACCCTCTCCAATCGCAACCTCACCGCCCGCCGAATCCTGGGGTTTGCTTTTCCCCCCAGCCTGGAGGACGCCGAATCCCAGCGTCATCGAGCCCGCGAGCACCCCTGCCGAGCATACCGCGACCAGATTCCATCCTCGGTATCGAGCCATCACAAGGCCCCTTCGTCAGAGAGATAGTCGAGATCATCCCACTCGCGATCCAACTCGCCGATGAGCATCGTCGATTCGGCCAGCAACACCGCGATTTGTCCGTCGAACGAGTCGTCCCAGAACGAGCCATCGACAAGGTCGAGATTAAACTCAGCAGTGGCGTATTCGCCCGGCGGACCCGTGGTGGGACCAACCGGAACCGAGTTGGGTCGGGTCTGAGGCATCGACAGGATCACCGCGATCACCGAGCCGACGATCAAGACCGCCGCCGCCGCCCGCATCCATCCCAGCGATCGCACGGAAACCACTGGCAACGGGTCCTGCACATCGCCATGCCCCCCGAGATTCGCCTGCGTCCGCAGGACGAGCCGGTCGGTGAGATTCGCGGGCGTGCCCTGCCGGTCACGCTCGCCAAGCTCGTGCAGCCTGGCCACGAGGTCCGAATGCTGAGCCTCGCCGCTGTCGTGATGTAGTGTGTCGTGGTTGGTCATGGCGATGGGTTCTCCGTCGAAATCGTCAACAGTTGTCTCAGCTTCCGCAGTGCGCGATGGTGGCGGGCGAGCAGCGTGCCCAGCGGCTCATCGAGCAGCTCGGCGATCTGGCGAAAACTCATCTGCCCCTGATGGCGCAAGTGGATGATCTCCTGGTCCGCCGCCGGCAACTGCGATATTCCCTGTCGCAAAGACGCCAGATCATCGTCGTTGGCGCCCCGGACCGCTTCGCTCGGGGCGGTCACCCCGCCGAACGCCTCGGGGTCGGTCGGGCGTGCGTGGCGCTTGGCCCGCCTGGCCTCGTCTCGAATCCGATTCATCGCGACGCGAAACAGCCACGGCTCGAACCGACCTTTCTCGGAATACTCACCGCCCGCCAGCTTGGTTGAAATAGTCACAAACACCGACTGGGTAATCTCCTCGGCAAGCTCGCCACTCTGAAACCGGCTCCTGGCCAGCGCAAACACCCGGGGTGCATAGCGATCCAGGATCTCGCGCCACGCCCGCTCGTCACCCTGCGCAGCGCAGACCAGCAGGTCCGAGACCTCCTCAGCCCCGTTTGTTCGTGGCTCATCGCGTGCCGTCAATGCCAACCCCATATGCCCGCCAAACGTCTCGCATGCTCGATTATTGCCGGTTCGCTACGCTCCAGGACCATGGGACGTATCTCCTACAGCGTCGTTGCCACCCTCCCCGACGATCCAACCCGCGACCGATATCTCCGCTGGCTCCGCGAGGGGCACCTCCAGGGCGTGATCGCCGGCGGCGCCAGCTTCGCCCGAATCGTGGCCTTCGACGGCGATGAGATCCGGATCCAGACGCAATATGAGTTCTCGGACCGCGAGGCGTTTGATCTCTACGAGCGAGACTTCGCTCCATCGCTGAGAGCCGAGGGAAGGGCGATGTTCGGGGATATCCAGGGCCTCCGATTCGAGCGGACCGTGGGCGAGGAGTTGCCCTTAGGATGACGACAGAACGAACGCCCGCCCGATGGTCGCGTATGGGCCTGCGATAGACTCCAGAGCGAGGCGGGATGACTTGGCATACGACGGCGTCAGCGACGAGCGGGTCTTCGAGCGATATCGCAGGGGCGATAACGAAGCGCTGCGCGAGCTGATCAACCGCCACCGCGACGACCTCTTTCGCTTCCTGTACCGCCTGGTGGGCGATCGGGCCGCCGCGGAGGATGTTTTTCAGGAGGCCTTCCTCCAGATCCACCTCTCAGCCGACAGGTTCGATGCAACCCGCAGATTTCGTCCCTGGTTGTTCACCATCGCAGCGAACAAGGGCAGGGACTACTTGCGTAAGAAGGTCAGACGCCAGAGCCTCGAGCTCTCGGCCCCGGCTCGGGGCGAAGAGGGCGGCCCGGCGTTCGTCGACCTCATGGAGATCGACGTCCCGTCGCCCGACAGCGGGCTGGAACGTGAAGAGCTCGATGAGCTCGTGCAGAGGGCCCTGGCTCGGATGTCGCCACTCATGCGAGAAGTTCTGTTGCTCGCCTACTTCCAACGCCTGAGCTATGCGCAGGTCGCCGACGACCTGGGGATTCCGTTGGGAACGGTGAAGTCGCGTCTGCACGCAGCGGTGGCTT
>CBDVAM010000050.1:0-22996 GCA_965371965.1 uncultured Phycisphaerales bacterium | reverse complement strand
GGCTACCTTGGGGTGGGCCCCCCCCCCCTCCCAACCCCCGGTGGCAGCCCCCCCCCCGGGGGGGGGCCCCCCCGCCCCCCGCCCGGGGCTGGGTTCCTGCGTGACACCATCGAGGGGCTATCGCCCCTCGCTAGGTTCGCAGCGCCACTCCGTGGCGTCCTGCAACGTACATTCCGCTCCAGATGCAACGCCGCAGACGTTGCCTGAATCCCGATCTCTTCACCGCTGATTGCAGAATGCAACGGAGCACTGAGACGGTTCTAGAACGGCACCTCGCTCTCGATCCGCACGACCTCCCCCGACTCCGGATCCTGAAACTCCAGCATCGACGCGTGCAGCAACAGCCTCGGTGAGAGCGCCGGGTCGCCGTAGAGGCGGTCGCCCACGATCGGCGTGTTGAGCCCCAGCTCATCGGCGGCGTGGATCCGCAGCTGGTGGCTGCGACCGGTGATCGGCTCGAACAAGACCCGCGTCCGCCCGCCGGTCCTTTCGAGCACGCGGAACCGCGTCGTCGACCACCGCCCGGACTCGAAGCAGATCTTCTGCTTGGGACGGTTGGGCCAGTCCTTGGCAATCGGCAGCTCGATCTCGCCATCGTCAGAGTCGATCTCTCGCTCCAACACCGCGATGTACTGCTTTTTCACCAGGCGCTTCTCGAACTGGATCGACAGAGCCCGATGCGTGTCAGCGTCCAGTGCCAGCAGAAGGACGCCCGAGGTGTCCATGTCAAGGCGGTGCATGGTCATGGGGCCGGTCGCGTCCGGGAACATCGCCTGCACCCGCGATCGGGCACAATCGGCAAGCTCCGGGCTGCGCCCCGGCACGCTCAATAGCCCCGAGGGCTTGTCGATCGCCACCCAACGGGCGGATTGAGCCAGAACTGAGATTGGCGGGTCGTCGGGCATGGGTTCGATCGAATACGATACGGTGAGGATCTTTACGGCCCGCCAGGATTCACTGGCGATGGGGAATCACATGCGAAGCAGCATCATTGCGGGTCTGTTGGCCCTCGTCGGCGGCGCAGGCCAGGCGCTGGCCCAGCCGTGGCTCGAAATCGAGTCGGCGCTGCTGACCGATCACGTCCAGCTCACCTTCCCCGAGCAGTTCTTCAAGGCCGGCGAGGCATACTTCGACCCCGCGGGCGAGTGGGTGATCTTCCAGGCCGTGCCAACGCCGCAAGCGGGCCAGGAGCCCGACCTTCACTATTCGATGTATGTCGCCCCGTTGACGCGCGATGACCATGGGCGAGTGACGGGCCTGGGCGAGTCGACGCGGGTGAGCCCGCCAGACAGCGCCAACACCTGCGGCTGGTTCCATCCGAGCGAGCCCGGCGTGGTGCTGTTCGGCTCGACGCTCGTGGCCCCGTCCAACAAGGAGGTGCCGGGCTTCAAGCGCGACAGGCAGAAGTACCTCTGGTCATTCCCCGAGGAAATGGAAGTGGTCACGACGACGATCGACGGCGGGAGGACGCCGGAAACGGTGTTCTCGCGCCCCGGTTACGATGCCGAGTGCTCGTTCTCGGCTGACGGCCGATTCATCCTCTACGCAAACGTCGACATGGAGAAGAGCGCAGCGCGGTTGCGGTCCGAGGTCGATATCTTCATCTACGACACGAAGACCCGCGAACATCGCGCGCTCGTGGTTGCGCCCGGATACGACGGCGGCCCATTCTTCAGCCCCGATGGCAAGAGCATCTGCTACCGCACGGACAGGAAGAAGAAGGATCACCTGCAAGTCTTCATCGCCGAGCTCGAGTTCGATAGCGATGGCGTCCCCGTCGGTGTCCTGGCTGAGCACGCGATCACGGACAACTCGTGGGTCAACTGGGCGCCGTATTTCCATCCCTCCGGGCGGTTCATGATCTTCACCGGCTCGGGCCCCTACCACCAGTACGACGTCTACTCGATCGAGCTGGACCCCCCCGAGAATGGTGAGACCGGATACACGATGGACCCGGGCGATCGGACGGTTCGCCGGGTGACCTTCGCCGGCGGGTTCGACGGGCTGCCGGCGTTCAACGCCGACGGCTCGCTGATGATGTGGACCAGCCAGAGGACCCTGGGCGATGACGAGGCCAAGAGCCAGCTCTGGATCGCCCGCGTGAATGTCGACGCCGATTGGACGGGTTCCTTGAGCGAGTCTCAGGCCATCGCGATCGCGCACGCGGCGATCGGGGAGGATCCCAATCGGATCGCCGGGGTTGCCCATCTCCAGGGCAAGGACTGGCTGTACGAGGCGACGATCATGGGCGGCGAGCGTGCCGGGCCGATCAGCGTGCTCGTCCGTCCCGATGGCACCAGCGCGATCATCGAAGCCGACGGCAGCTGAGCGGGCACGGAGTTGAGTCGGCGAGTCGTCAGTCGCCCAGCAGCGCGTCGAGCTCTGCGTCCACCGGGTTCTTCTGGCGGTGCTCGTCCTCGGCCCGCTTGGCCTCCAGGCGCTCCTGCTCCTCGACGGCCCGCTCGGTCATGACCTCAACAACCGGCTCACTTGCGGCCTCGCCCTGATCGAGTTCCTCGGCCTCGGCAGCCTTGGCCTTGGCGGCCTCGGCCTTGCGCTTGATCGACTCGATCCGCGAGCGATCCGGCGCGAGCACGATGCTCGTCTGGCGACCCATCCAGCGCGGCTCCATCTCGACCTTGGAAATATCAGCCAGATCATCCGCGAATCGACGCAGGTTGTTGATCCCAATCTCTTTGTGGGCCATCTCCCGCCCGCGGAATCGCTGGACCACCTGCACCTTGTTGCCCTCCATCAGGAACCGGCGGGCCTGGTCGATCCGGATCTGGATGTCGTGCGGATCGATCTTCGTGCTCCGCCCCAAGCGGATTTCCTTCAGCTCTGACCCGCGACCCGAGGCCCGCGCACGCTGCTCCTTCTTGGACTCGTCGTACTTGTGCTTGCCGTAGTCCATGATCTTGCAGATCGGCGGGCGCTGGTCGGCGACCACCTCCACCAGATCCAGGCCCTGCTCCTGGGCCATGCGGATCGCCTCCTGGGTTTCCAGGACGCCGATCTGCTCGTTGTCCGGCCCGATCACGCGGACCGGGGTCAGGCGGATCAGGTGGTTGACGCGGGTGCGCCGGATGGGTCCGGCGTCTCGATAGAACCTTCTGCGTGCGATCGGGAGTCCTCCTGCGGGCCCGGCTCGGGCCAGTATCTGACGGTATCACCCTCTCACGCGGAGGGTGGGTTGGGTCTCGGGTTCTCAAGGGACGGGCGCGGAGTCATCGCCAGCGCATCGGGGCGCGGCCCAGGGGATCAACCGATTGTCCGGTGACGCTCACAGGCGGCAAGACTCCAGCCGCAAGCCCACAGCGGGCCTGCCAACATCCTATAAGGTAACTCATCGACCGGCGCAAGGCAAGCCTTGAACCAAAGCTCAAGGCGAATCGACCCGCCGGGAAGACGCTAGAAAGCGGGCTCATCCGGCTGATATGAGCAGCTGGACGAGGTTGAACAGGACGCTCACGACAAACATCGCCACCAGGGCAAGAAACAGCGGATCCGAGAAGAGAGCTCGCCCAGAGCCCTCGCGAGAGGCGTCTACGGGCATCTCCGCGGCGGCGTCGGCCTCGGCCTCGGCCATCGACGCCAGGGCCGAGGCATCGAACACGTCCCTGTGGGCGATCAGGGGATTCTCGCCCTTGACCACCGCCCGCAGATCGCCCAGCAGGTCCACCGTGTTGCGATACCGGTGGCTCGCCTTCTTGGCCATCATCATCTCGATGACCTCGCTGATGCCGGCGCTGAGCTTGGCGTTGACGTGGTCGGGAGCGACCAGTTCGGCCTTCAGGTGCTTGTGCATCACGCTCGAGGGATTCTTGCCGTCAAAGGGCACGTTGCCCGTGACCATGTGGTAGAGCGTCGCGCCCAGCGAATAGATATCCGCCGGCGGGCCGATCGTGGTCTCGCCTCGGATCTGCTCGGGGCTGATGTAATACGGCGTGCCGAAGGCCTTGCCGGATTCAGCCTCGGCGGCCTCCTTGTCGGACATGGCGCGAGCCAGGCCGAGATCGGCCAGCTTCACCACACCGTCCTTGTTGATCATGATGTTCTTGGGCTTGACGTCCCGGTGGATCAGGCCCCGCTCGTGGGCGTGCTGGAGGGCCTCTGCGACCTGGATCGCGATCTCGATCGCCTGGGCCTCGCTGAAGCGTTTGTGCTTGACGATGTCGTCGTAGACGGTCCTGCCGTCCACATACTCCATGACGAAATAGTGGTAGTCGCCGGCCTTGCCCACGTCGAAGGCCTGGACGATGTTGGGGTGGTTCAGGCTCGCGGCGGCACGCCCCTCGGCGTAGAACCGCTCGACGAACTGCGGATTGCTCGAGAACTTGCGGGGCAGGATTTTAATTGCCACCTCGCGGTCGAGGCTCAGTTGTTTGCCCTTGAAGACCGTCGCCATCGCCCCGGCGCCGAGCTTGCCGAGCAGCTTGTAGCCGGGAATGGTCTGCCCGCTGCGTTCGGCCTCGATGATCTGGCGCAGGCGGGAGATCTGACGCTTGGTGACGAACTCGTTGTCCACCAGCGACTGGGCGAGCGAGCGATCGGAGGCATCGGTCGCGCGGGTTCCCTCGAGACACTTCTGGACCTCGTCGGAGGTCGCCAGGCCGGTGTCCACCACGAGCCGCCCGATAAGCGTGTCGAGGTTGGTGCCCTCCTTGGTGGCCTGCTGGATCGATCGCTCGACCTCGCGGATGGAGGGGTCTGCTGCACCCTGGGCGTCGCCTAGGGGAACGGTCTTGCTTGGGTCTGGTGTCTCGCTGGTCATGGCAATCCGGGCGCCGCCGGTATCTGCAACGCTACTGGTGCCTGGCCTGTCTGTCAATAGCCGATCCGCCATGCGAGTCCCCACGGGGGTCGATACGCCGAATTCCGCGATTCGGTTTCTCTATCGCCCCCAGGGCGGGGGGCGGCACGTCCTATACTCGCCGCCCCCGAGCGAGTGCGTCCATGCTGGTCACAGAGAGCAGACCCCGCAACCTGACGCATTGGCACGCCGGACCGTTGCTCTACGGCGACTGGGGCACCAGCCGCCTCTACGTCCTGGGACTTGCGTTCTTCTTCACCGGCGTCGAGTCCGTGTTCTATCTGATCGCCATCGGGCTGCTGATGGCGGCGGTCGCGTGGGCCTACACACACATCTGTCGGTTATTCCCCGATGGCGGAGGCGTCTACACCGCGGCCCGGGCGATCCGCCCCACGTTCTCGGTCTTCGGGGCGACCCTGCTGCTCTGTGGATATCTCATCACCGCGGCGATCTCGGTCGTCGCGGCCCTGCACTATCTCGGGGTGCCCGACGGGCTCGGGCTCGTCATCGGCGCGATGGGCATCCTGCTGCTCGTCGGCGCCGTGAACTGGCTGGGGGCCCGCAGCGCCGGGATGTTCGCCCTGGTCATCGCGGTCGCGGCACTCATCGTCAGCTTCATCATGGCGCTGCTCTGCCTGCCGTACATCCCCGAGGGCATCCGCCAGATCGATCTGGTGCCCTCGCTGGGGGCGTGGGATCGTTGGGCGAAGTTCACCGCGATCGTCCTGGCCCTCGCGGGGATCGAGGCGGTCGCCAACATGACCGGGTTGATGCGAAAACCGGTCAAGAAGACCGCGACCAGGACCATCTGGCCCGTCCTGGCGGAAGTCGTGGTCTTGAATCTGGTCTTTGGAATCGCGCTGACGGGAATCGTGGGCGGCCTCGAAGCCCTCGGAGACGTTTCCGGCCCGCTGAGCGAGATCGATCGCGCGACACTGAGCCCCGAGGCCGCAGCCCAGGTCGACGAGATCAAGAACACCGCGATGGAGGTCGTGGCGCGAGAGGTGGCGACCAACGCCGTCGGGGAGCAGGGCGGGCTGATCTTCGGTAAGGCGGCGGCATGGGTGTTCGCCGGGCTGCTGCTCAGCGCGACCAACACGGCTGTCATGGCGATGGTCTCGGTCATGTTCGCGATGGCCCGGGACCGCGAGCTGCCACGAAGCCTGACCCGCCTGAACTACCCGGGCGTTCCCTATATTGCGCTGTGCATCGCGATCGCGTTCTCGATGCTCATCGTCTTGGTCGAACGCCGCCCCGAGAAGCTCGCCGAGTTGTACATCATTGGCGTATGCGGCGCGATCACCTCGACGGTCAGCAGCGTTGCGCTCAACCGCAAGTTGGATCTGGGCAGAGCGGTGCGCGCCGCCATGTGGGTGCTCGCGGTCTTCCTGGGCCTAGTCACGCTGACGATCATCGTGACGCGCCCGAACGCGACGATGTTCGCGGGCGCCGTCGTCGGCGGGGTCCTCGTCACGCGCGCCTTCATGATCCGCCAGCGAATCAGACACCCCGAGCCGATCGAAGAGCCCGCGGTGGGCTGGCTGGCACTGGTCAACGAGATGCCCACGGACCTGGACCCGACCAAGCCGCGGATCATGCTCGCCGCGCGCGGACGCTATCAGGCGGAGTTCGCGGTGGATACCGCCAGGCGTCGCAACGGCGCGTTGTTTGCGATCTATGTCCGCACCTTGCGCGTGCTCGATACGGGCCCCAGAGCCGCGCCCTCGATCGGCGAGGATCGCCAGGCGCAGGCGGCGTTGGGGGCGACCGCCCTGCTCGCCCAGGAGGCCGGCGTGCCGTTCGTCCCGATCTACGTGGTCAGCGACGACATCACCGGCGAGATCCTGGACTACACGGTCACCTACGGGTGCGACACGCTGATCGTGGGCAAGAGCCGCCGATCGATCTTCGCGCGCAAGATCGAGGGCGACGTGGTCACCAGGGTCGCCGGCGGCCTGCCCGATGAGGTCGCCCTCATCACCCGCAGCGCCGACAAGCCGCACAAGAAGATCGCGAGCCCCTGACGCCTCGGCGGTCCCGCTCGCGCGGATACAGTGGGGCGAATGGACACGGAGGATCCACGAATCGACGACGACGCCACCCTGCTCGAGGGCCTCACGCCCTCGCAGCGCAAGGCCGTCGAGCACCTGGAGGGCCCGCTGCTGGTGCTCGCCGCCGCGGGCTCTGGCAAGACCCGCGTCATCACCCGCCGGGTCGCCTACCTGGTTTCTCAGGGCATCCCGCCGTGGAACATCCTGGCGCTGACGTTCACCAACAAGGCCGCCGGCGAGATGCGCGAGCGGATCCATTCTCTGCTCGCCCACGACGACCGCCAGACGCGGGGCCTGACGACATCGACGTTCCACGCGCTGTGCGCCCGCCTGTTGCGCCGCTACGCCGACCGCGCCGGGCTCAAGAGCGACTACACCATCTACGACGCCTCGGACCAGGCGGCGCTCATGAAGCGCACCATCAATGATCTGAACATCTCGACCAGCAACTTCCCGCCCAGGAGCGTCCTGAGCGCGATCTCGACGGCCAAGAACGAGCTGCTGGACGCCGCCGCGTATAGCGCCAATGCCGGGGATTTCTACTCCACCAAGGTCGCAAAGATCTACGAGTTCTACGAGCAGCGGCTTCGGATGGCCAACGCCGTCGATTTCGACGATCTGCTGGTCATCACCGCCAAGCTCCTGCGCGACGATGCGCAGGTCCGCGCCGAGGTCCAGGGCCGCTGGAGCTACCTGCTCATCGACGAGTACCAGGACACCAACCACGCCCAGTTCATGATCGCGAGTTTGATCGCAGGGGTTGGGCGCGAGATGCCGGGCATGCCCGGCGAGTTCCTCGAGCCCAACGTCTGCGTCGTGGGCGATCCCGATCAATCGATCTACGCATGGCGCGGAGCGGATATCTCCAACATCCTTGAGTTCGAGGAGCGGTATCCGGGCGCAACGGTCATCAAGCTCGGCGAGAACTTCCGCTCGACCGCGCCGATCCTCGGCGTCGCCGACACCCTGATTCGCAACAACAAGAAACGCAAGCACAAGGACCTGATCGCCGTGCGCGAGGGCGGCGAGGACGTGACCGTCGAGATATGTCGCGACGAGCATCACGAATCTACTCTCGCCGTCGACTTCTTCGAGAAGAGGAGAGAAGACGGGCTCGAATGGCGTGACATGGCGATCTTCTACCGCACCAACGCCCTCAGCCGCGTCATGGAGGACAGCCTCCGCCAGCGCGGCATCCCCTACGTCATCGCCCGCGGCACCGCTTTCTACGAGCGTGAAGAGATCAAGAACGCCATCGCCTACCTGCGCGTCGTCGCCAATCAGGCCGATGGCGTCGCGCTCACGCGGATCGTGAATACCCCGACGCGAGCCATCGGCAAGACCACTCTGAATCGCCTGAACGAGTTCGCTACCTACGAGAACACAAACCTGTTCGACGTGATGGGCCGCTGCGCCGAGGTGCCCGGGCTCAACGCCCGCGCGACCGGCGCGGTCGGCAGATTCGTGCAGCTCATCGACGAACTCACCGGCTCGGGCACGTTCATGGGCAGCCGGATCACCACGAGCCTTGCCGACCTCGTTGAACGCGTCATCCGCGAGAGCGGGCTCGAAAAGATGTACACAGACCAGGCCCGCACGACCAAGATGGAATCCGACGAGCAGCGCATCGACAACCTGAACGAACTCGTCTCGTCCGCGGCCGATTTCGAGGAGTCCTATCAGCCCGAGAGCGATCCCGCGGCGTTCCCCGGCGCAGACGTGCTCGAAAAGGGCGAGCGGGCAGAGGTGCCGCCGCTGCTGGCGATGCTCCGGGCGTATCTGGAATCGATCGCGCTGGTCGCCGACACGGACAAGATCGATCCCGCCCAGGGCGCGATCACGCTGATGACGCTGCACGCGAGCAAGGGCCTGGAGTTCGGCGCCGTCGCGATGGTCGGGCTCGAAGAGGGCTTGTTGCCCCACTCGCGGGCGCTATCCAGCGAGGACGACCTCGAAGAAGAACGCCGCCTCTGCTTCGTCGGCGTCACCCGCGCGATGAGCCACCTGCGGATCAGCTGTGCGCGTCATCGCGCCGTGCGCGGCTACCCCGAGCGCACCATGCCCAGCCGCTTCCTCGAAGAGTTCGGCAAGGAGCATGTCAGCTTCAGCGACCTCGCGAGCAGCACCTGGGACGAGGGGCTCGATCAACGAATCGAGGACGCCGACCTGGGCAATGCACCCATCGTTCGTTCGCGCATGCCCGGGGCCAGTTCCGGCGGAAGAGCCGGCGGCGGGGCGTCGACCGGCACATCGGGCGCGCCGCGCGCAGGCATCCAGCGCGACTACCCCCCCGGCTGCACCGTCCGCCACCCGCAGTTCGGCATCGGCACCGTCGTCGCCGTCATGGGCGGCTCGATGGCCCGCGCCAAGGTCAAGTTCCGTCAGGTCGGCGAGAAGACGCTGATCCTTGAGCACGCCCGCCTGCGCAGGCTCGACCACGCCGAGCCGTCCGACGATCCACCATTCTGAGGATGTACTCCTCCGGGGCGGTGGCATCCTGCCGCCGATCGCCGAAGGCGATGCATCTTTCAGAGCCGCGGGCGTAAGCACGAGGACATATAGAAGTCACGGGCGAAAGCACACGCGATACGAAGAGGCTTGTGGAATATCTGACCGAGGCCCGTGGCGAAGGGTTCTGGGAGTCGCAGGGTGCATAAGGCTTCGGGCTTTGTCGAATCATGCCTCACCGCCGCGAAGGGGCGCACGTTGGTAGCCTGGGGCGCAGCCCCAGGGTGCGGATCTTGAAATACCGCGCCCTGAAAGGGCGCACGGATTGCGGCCAACTCTTCGTTCGCCCCTTCAGGGCGATAGATGGAGGCATCCCGGTCCCGGGGCTGCGCCCCGGGCTACCTTTGTTCGCCCCGTTGGGGCGGGGATCCGCACGGGCGCGACGCCCGTGCCACCACCTGGAACCGCTACATCCCCCGCCTAATGCTCCACCCGAATCCCAAGCTTCGGCGAGATCTCATCGAGAATCTTCGCCAGCTTCTTCTCGTTCTTCGCCTCGATATTCAGGCGTAGCAACGGCTCGGTGTTGCTCTTGCGCACGTTGCACCACCAGCCCTCCTTCTTGAAGCAGTCGATGGTGACACCGTCGAGTGCGTCGATCTTGGCGCGGTCGGCGTACTCGTCGGCGAGCAGACCGAGCGCCTCGTCCTGCTCCTCGTTCTCGAAGTTGATCTCGCCGGACTGGATATACCGGACGATCGGCTTGATCATCGTGGAGACCTTGCGGTTGGTGCTGGCGACCACGCTCAGGATCGTCGCCATCGCGATCGCGCCCGAGTCGGCGTTGAAGTTGTCAGCGAAGTAAAAATGCCCGGAGAGCTCGCCGCCGAAGCACGCGCCCTCCTTCGCCAGCACCTGCTTCATGAACACATGGCCGACCCTCGATCGCACGGGCACGCCGCCGTTCTTCTTGATCTCCTCCTCGACCGCCTTGCTCGAGCGGAGGTCATAGACCACGGCGCTGCCGGGATTCTCATCCAGAAAATGCTTGCAGAGCAGCGCCGTCAGATGGTCGCAGCCGACGATCCCGCCGGTCTCATCGACGATCACGCAGCGGTCGGCGTCGCCGTCGAAGCAGATGCCCAGGTCCGCCTTCTCCTCGACCACCCGTGCACGAAGCTGCTCGAGATTCGCCGCCACCAGCGGGTTCGGCTCATGCACGAACTCGCCCTTCTTGTTGTGGAAGTTCAGCTCGACAATTTCCAGGCCCTCGATGTTGTCGCCGTTGCGTCCGAAGACCTTGGGCACCATCGTCCCGGCCATGCCGTTGGACGCGTCCACGACGACCCTGATCGACTTGCCGCCCAGATCGAGGAACGACAGAACGTGCTCGATGTAGGGCTCCCAGAGGTTGCGCTTCTCCATCCGCCCTGGCACCGCCGCCCTGCCGTTCTTCTCGGCCATCGCCGCGTGCTTGCGAACGTCGGCCAGCCCCGACACCTCGCCCACCGGCTTGGCGTTGCGCTTGGAGACCTTGAACCCGTTGTACTGCGGCGGGTTGTGGCTCGCCGTCGTCATCACCCCGCCCGCACAATCCAGGTAGTTCACCGCGAAGTAGATCATGGGCGTATCGACCAGCCCGATGTCGATGACATGGGCTCCCGAGGCGGTGATGCCCGCGATGAGCCTCTCCTTGAGCGCCGGGCTGCTCTTACGCATGTCCTCGCCAACGACGATGTTGCGCATCATGGGCGTGGTCTCGCCCGCAGCCGTCGCGTCTTCGATCAGGAATCGCCCGACGCCGGCACCGATCTGCCAGGCCATCTTCTCGTCGAGCAGATCGGGATAGATCCCACGAATGTCGTACGCCTTGAAGGCTCTGCCGAGCATCGAATCCCTCCATCTGGGTAAGGAATGTCTAGGTACGCCCAAGCATAGCGCGAAGAGTGCGCGACGGTGGATTTGTTCGTATTCCGTACGGTCTAGGAGTTTTCAGATTCGTCCGATAAGATGATCGGCTCGAGCCCCGCCGGCAGTGCCGCGAGGAACAGCTTGGCGTAGCGGGCCGTCGCCAGGCGAGGGTCGAGCACGACGACGCGCCCCTGGTCGCTCGCCGAGCGGATCAGCCGCCCGAATCCCTGCTTGAACCTGATGACGGCGCGCGGGATGGCGTCCTCGCGGAACGGGTCGCCGCCGCGCTGCTTGATGAGCTCACAGCGGGCCTCGGTCAGCGGGCGGTCGGGCGGCTCGAACGGCAGGCGCGTGATGATGACGTTGCGCAGCGCATCGCCGCGGATATCGATCCCCTGCCAGAAGCTGGAGGTGCCCAGCAGGACGCTGCGCGGATTGTCTTTGAAGCGTTCGATGAGGACCGATCGCGGCCCGCCGTCGCCCTGCACGAGCATCGGCATCTCGAGCGCCTCCAGCGGCTCAGCGAGCATCGACGCCGCACGCCGGAGCATCGCGTAGCTCGTGAACAGACAGAACGCGCCGCCATCGGTCGCGATGACGTGGTCGAGAACCCTCGGCACCAGAGCACTCGCAAACCGTTCCGGATCGCGCGGATCGGGCATCGACCGGTCGATGTACAGCTCGACTTGGCGCGAATAATCGAACGGGCTGCCGAGCTGGATCGTCCGCACGCCCTCGCATCCCAGGCGTGCCATGAAGAACGCGAACGCGGCCTCGGCTCGCTCGAACGGCTCATCCTCGCCCGGCGTGCGCGTCGCCAGCGTCGCGCTCGTCAGCACCGTCCCCCACTCCTTCTCGAACAGATGCTCGCGCAACACCGGTGCGACCTCGATCGGCGCGCACGCGAGACTCACCCGGGGCCTGCCCTTCGAGCGATCCACGTCCACCCAGTACACACTCTTCTCCTGGGTATGGTCGCACAATATCTCGGCGATATCTGACAGTTCGCCCGCCCGCCTGGAATACGCGTTGAGCTCGAACTTGTCCTCCTCGCGCGTCGCTTTCTGCTTGAGCGTGTTGAGCCCCAGCGAGACCTCGCGCAGGACCGGGCTCAGCACGTTCTCGACCAAGCCCGTCTCGCGGATCCGCCCGCCAGCGACCTCGCCGGATTCCACCAGCGTCAGCCAGCCATCGAAGAAGTCCCTCGCCGCCGAGCCCGCACGAAGGACGCCCATGATCGTGCGCTCGATCATCGCGTCCGCGCCCTCGCCCAGATTCGCCGGATTGAGCGACGCGAGATACCCCTTGCGCCGACGCTCATCGAAGAGCGTGCGGAGCAGGAAATGCACACGCCCGGCGGTCAGGCTGAGCCCGAAGTGCTCGCTGGCGATGTCCTCGATCCCGTGGGCCTCGTCGAGGATGACATGATCAAAGTCCGGCAGGATGCTCGCCCCGCCGGCGCGCAGCGCAAGGTCCGCGAAGAACAGCGCGTGGTTGCAGATCAACAGGTTCGCCCGCTCCACCTCGCGCCGTGCGCTCTGATAGAAACAGTCCTCGTAGTGCGAGCACTTGCGCCCCATGCAGTTGTCCGCGTCCGATCGCGCGTGGTCGAAGACCTCGGGGCGCTCCAGCGCAGGCAGCGTGCTCAGCGAGCCGTCCTCGGTCTGGTACGCCCAGTCCTCGATAACCCGCAGGCTCCGCCGGCTCGCCTCATCGCTCAAGAGCAGCCCCGCCCGCTGCGACGCCAGGCCCAATCGCCGGATGCTGAGATAGTTGCCCCGCCCCTTGACCAGCACGGGGCGGAGCTTGTCATCGCCGAACGCCTCGATCAGGACCGGGATGTCCTTGTGGATGAGCTGCTCCTGGAGGGCAATTGTGTGGGTCGCGACGACCACCTTCTCGCCATGGTTCAGGATCCGCTCGATCGCCGGCACCAGGTACGCGAAGCTCTTGCCCACGCCCGTGCCCGCCTCGGCGAGCAGGCAGGCCTTGTCCTCGAGCGCCGATGCCACACCGCGGGCCATGTCCAGTTGCTGGGGGCGGGGCTCATAGGCCTCGCCCATGAGGCCTGCGATGGGTCCGCCGAGATCGAGGAATGCCGGGGCGCTCATGAGCCCGGATGATAGGTGAGCGTTTGGGAGTCGGTCCTACGCCCTCTGGGGCTCCCTCGGGCGAATCAGCGACTTTGGCGTTTCCGTCGCAGATTGGTGGCATCACCTCAGACTGCGCGCACCTTTGGGGCAGTGGCGCTGTCTGCGCGGGTCGCGCGGCCTGTGACGCCGCAGAGAGATTGTCCCAAGCCCTGAGGAGAGGCCATGCGGATGAAGAATATCGCGCCGATGATCGCGGTCGGAGGCCTCGCCCTCGGGGCGTCCGCCCATGAGACCGTCTTTGATTTTCCCCTCAGCGGCGACCAGCAGGTCCCGCCGAATGGCTCACCCGCAGTCGGTGCGGCGGAACTCATCTACGACGAAGACGACCAGACTTTCTCGCTCGACATGATGATCTTCGGCATCACCCTCGACGACCTGTTCAACGTCGGCCCCAACAGCACGCCGGTACACATCCACAACGCCCCCACGGGCCAGAACGGGGCCATCGTCATCGACCTCGGCTTCCTCGCGACGTTCCAGGAGGACGGCCTGGGCATCCGCTTGCAAATCGACAACGTCCTCTTTGGCGGGCAACAGGGAAACCTCTTCACCGATCCCAACACCAACGAGGACGCCCTCTTCGCCGGCGAGCTCTACGTCAACATCCACACCAATGACTTCAACAGCGGCGAGCTGCGCGGGCAGATCGTCCCCACACCGGCGAGCGTGCTCACTCTCGCCGCCCTCGGGCTCTTCGCGTCGCGCCGGCGTCGCTGAGCCTGGCATCGGATCTTGCGATCAGAGCCGCCGTGCGTAAGCACGCGGTCTTCTTCGGTCTGTCAGAGCCACCGTGCGTAAGCACGCGGTCTTTCTTTCTGCGACAAGTACGCACCACGACAAGATTGTTAGCCAAGGTCGTTTGGATGACCCCTCGCGAGCTCGCGCTCGCAGCTCCGTGCGAGTTCTAGAGCGGCTTACGCTTCGGCTCCCCGTCGCGTCTGGGATACACCCGCGGCGTCGCGCTCTGCTTGCTCAGACACACGACTTTGCTCGTCGGCGTCTGGATCGTCCCCGCATGCACCGCCCGCAGCTCGCGCAGCGCGTGGGCCGCGTCCGCCAACTCCTCATCCGCTCGCTCGCCCTTGACAAGCAGGATCAGCCCGTGCTGCTTGACCAGCGGCACCGTCAACTCACTCGCCACACGGATCGGACCCAGCGCCCGCGCGATCGCCGCGTCGTACGCCTCTCGATGCCCTCCGATACCACGCGTCTGCCCCGCCCGCTCGGCCCGCTCTTGCACGACCCGCGCGTTGCCAAGCCCCAACCGCTCGATCGCCAGCGCGAGAAACTCCGCCTTCTTCCCCGTCGCCTCCAGCAGCGTGAACTCCAGCCCCGACATCGTGATAGCCAGCGGCACACCCGGTAACCCCCCACCCGCACCCACATCGATCACCCGCGCGCCATCACCCAACTCACCCAGCATCGATATCAGCGTCAGCGAATCGAAGATGTGGTGAACCCACGCCTGCTCGGGATCTCGGATCGCCGTGAGATTCGCCCGCTCGCTCGCCGCCGCCAGCAACGCAAGAAATCGCCCGAGCCTCTCGATATCGCCCTCGTCGAACGCGATCTCGTGCTCGCCCGCAAGGCGCAAGAACTCTTCGCTCGGTGCGATCGCCGGCGGATCGGGAAGATCCGCGAACACCGACCCCCGTTGCTCCGGCGCCCCGCTCATTGGTCGAACTCGAATGAGTTTCGGTATGGCGGCAGCGGGCGATGCACGCCCACAGAAAGCACCAGCGCCGTCATCAGCCAGCACGCGATAATGCTCGACCCGCCATAGCTCACAAACGGCAGCGTGATCCCCACGATCGGGAAGATGCCGATGGTCATCCCGATATTGACCATGGCCTGGGTCGCGATGAACGCGCTGACCCCGACAACAACGAGGCGTGCGAACGGATCGCGCGTCATTGCCGCGGCCCCCGCCGCCCCGAGCATCCAGATCGCGTACAGCCCCACGACCGCGAGCCCCCCGAGCACGCCGAACCGCGCGACGACGACGGCAAAGACCATGTCATTGTGCGCTTCCGGCAAGCGATTGTAATACAGCAGGCTGCGGGCCTGGGCGTCGGGCGTGCCGGTCAGCCCGCCCGCGCCGGTGAGCCTCTGGGCGGCAAGCGGCTGAAAGTTGCTGCTGCTCGCGGTGCTCATGTCGCCCTGGATCTGATCCCACAAAGCCTCGATCCGCTGCTTCTGGTGCGGACGCAGCATCGGATAGCTCGCCGGCGCGGCAAGCGCCGCGATCACGACGATGATCGCCAGGTGGCGCATCCGCGCGCCCGCGGCCAGCGTCATCGCAAACAGCGCCGGGATGAACAGCACCGCCGTGCCCAGATCCGGCTGCAAGGTGATCAACCCGACCGGAATCGCAGTGATGATCCCCAGCGGCACGAGCCCCCAGAACTTGCGATGCTGGTCGCGATACCGCAGGTAGCGCGCGATCAACAGCACATACACGATCTTGGCGATCTCGCTGGGCTGAAAGAAAGAGAACCTCAGGTTGATCCACCCACGCGTGCCGTTGCGGGGCGAGACCACCGAACTCGGCACCGCCGGCACCAGCAGAAACACCAGCAGCGCGAGCATGAGCAGCATCGCCGGCAGCGCAAGATACCCGCTGAATCGATAGTGCGGCACCGCCACGATCAACGCCATCAACATCGCCCCGCCCACGATGATCGCCTGCTTCATCGCCGGCGCCGCCAGCGCAAACACGCTCTGGGCCTCTGGACGCTCTGCCAGATCAATCGCGTAGATGCCCAGCAGCGACAGCGCCGCCGCGCTGAACAGACACAACCACGCCGGCGTGAACAAGCGGACCGTATCCAGCACGCCGAATCGCGTGCTGGTCGTGCCCTTCACCAAGAACGCGGCGTCATCGCGGATCACTTGGAAGGTACTCCTCCTCGACGAGCGCCCGCGCGATCTGGTTGCAAATCGGCCCCGAGACCTTCGCCCCGCTGCCCGCATACTCCATCAGCACCGCGATCGCATACCGCGGCGTGCCCTCGCCCACCATCACCACAAACCACGAGTGGTCGCCACTGCGCAGGATCTTCTCGCCGTCATCCCTTCGCCCGTTGGGCTTGCCGTCGGCTTCGGGCAGGTCCTCAAAGAGCGCCGGCGCCGTCGCCGTGCCCGTCTTGCCCCAGATGGTCACGCCGACCGGCAGGTCGAAGATCCGCTCGTCGGACCCATCGCCATAGCGGATGTGATGCGCCGTCCCGTGATCGCCATCGCCGACAACGCGGCGCAACCCCTCGAGCACGCCACGCCGGGTCGCCGGGCGGATCACGATCGGCTTACGCGCCCCTCCGGCCCGCCCTCGCACCACATGCGGCGCGACATGCGTCCCGCCGCGTGCGATCGTCGCCAGCGCATCGGCCGCGTGCAGAGGTGTCCAGGCGACCGGACCCTGCCCGATGCCCATCTGGATCGCATCGCCCGTTCCCAGGCCCGCCGATGCGCCGCGTGTAAAGAGCCCGAGCATCCCTGGCGACTCGTATCCGAGCCCCAGGCCCCATGTGCTGCCCACGCCGAAGCGCTCGTACATCCGCTGGATGCGATCTGCCCCAAGGCGCCTGCCGAGCGTGAAGAAGAACACGTTGCAAGAGGCCATCAGGCCCTCGACCGCGTCGAGATCGTGCCCGAGCGCGTTTGAGTGCGTCAGCGTGAATCTCTTGAAGATCCAGCACCGCAGGCGATCGGGCCTGTCCTCATAGAGATGACCATTGCACGCGATCCGCTCGCCCAGAGACAAGGCCCCACGCTCGATCGCCTCGACCAGCACCAGCGCTTTGGCCACCGACCCCGGCGGATACGCCGCCTGCGTCACCCGATTGCGCAGCGGCGCGTTGATCGTGTCGTCGATGATCGCCGAGGGATCCTCCGCGTATTGTGCCCGCGTGAAGCTCGGCGTCGAGACCATCGACAGGATCTCGCCCGATCGCACGTCCAGCACGACCGCCGCCCCGTTCAGCGGCGTGCCCGCCGGCATCATCTCGTTGGGCTTGCCGTGCCAATCCTGCACGCGGGCCAGCCCGAACGCCGGGTCCATGATCGCCCGGATCCGCGCCTGCAACTCGATGTCGATCGTCAGCACGATATCGCTTCCGGCGACCGGCGGCTCCACCGTTTCCTCGTGGCTATCCAAGCGGATCGTGCGCAGCCCGCGCAGTCCCCGCAGGTCGTGCTCCATCGCGCGCTCGACGCCCAGCAGCCCCGCCGGGTCATCGGGAAAGTACATCCCTCGATCGCGCCCGCCCGCCGAGGCAACCCGCGCCGCGAATGCCGGGTCGTCCTGACGCTGTATCTTCCGGCGCTCGTAGTCCTCGCCCAGCGCGACGCCCCGCATCCAGCCGAGGACGTTCGTCGCAACCCCCTCGACCAGGATCGTCTGGCGGCTGTCGCTTGCGATCGGCTTGGGAAGCGATGAGCGGTCCAGCACCACACGCACCGTCTCCATCGGATAGTGTCGATTACTCGTCTCGTCGATCGAGACCCCCGGATAGCGCTCGACCACGAGCGCCCCGCCGGGCATGTCCAGCGCTACCGTCTCGCGGGCGCGCCGGCTGATCGCAAACGCCGTCGCATCCGCCACGTTGCGCATCACGATGTGGGGCATGGTCTGCTCGCGGATCGGCTCGCCCGCATTGGCCCGCACGCTCTTGGTGATCTTCTGGCCCGCATCCCTTGCGTTGTCCAGGCGTTTCAAGATCAGATGCTCGTGCCGCTCGCTCACGCGCTCGATGATCACAGCGCCACGCTCGATCAACTCCGAGCGCGGCACGCCCAGCATGATCGCCAGGTCGGTGTACATCCGATCGATGTGCCCTTCGAGCACCTCGGCGTAGCGCTCGATCAACCGGGCCCTGGTCTCATCGTCGAGATCACGCCAGCGGTCGGAGTGGCGATCTTTCGCACGCTTCTTCGCCTCGTCGTGCGCCCATTGGCCGCTCAGCACGCGGAAATCGATCGCGACCGCGCTGGTCGCCCGATCCTCCGCGAGCACCCGCCCACGCCGGTCGAGGATCCTGCCGCGCATCGTCGGCGTCCACTCGAACCGCACCAGCCGCTCACGAGCGCCCGCGAGCAACTCCTCGTGGCGGACAACTGACAGATTGATGAGTTGAGCGCCGATCGGCACCATGCCCACGCCGAACGCGCAGACGAGCAGGGCCAACCGCCCATGGAACATGCCGAGCTTGACCGCCATCCCTGGCCTCTCTTCCGCGCTCCGTCGCGGATCGACATGGTACCCGTTTCCTCGGGTCCGCGAGCCTGCGCCGTGCCCCGCCCACCTACCATCCACCATGCCCGACCCCATGACCATTCTGTGCCCGGGCCAGGGCGCTCAGAGCGTCACCATGGGCCTCGCCTGGCGCGACGCCTCGCCCGCCGCTCGCAGAATCTTCGAGCAGGCCGACGCGATCCTCGATGGCACGCTGCCCGCGCCTCTCTCCTCGCTCTGCTTCGAAGGTCCCGAGGACACTCTCAACCGCACCGACGCTTCCCAGCCCGCGATCTTCGCCTGCTCGGTCGCCTGCTGGCATGGCCTGCTCGAGACCTGGGGCATGACCCCCGCCGACCCCAAGCTCGCCGGTGCCGCCGGCCTCTCGCTCGGCGAATACACGGCCCTGCACCTGACCGGCGCGATCTCCTTCGAGGATGGCCTGCGCCTGGTCGCCCTGCGAGGCAAGGCGATGCAGGAGGCCGCCGAGGCCCAGCCCTCGGGCATGGTCGCCCTCATCGGTGCCGACGAGGCCAAGGCCAAGGCCGTGTGCGACAAGGCCCGCGAGTCCGACGTCCTGGTCTGCGCCAACTTCAACGCACCCGGGCAGGTCGTCATCAGCGGCTCGACCCCCGCCTGCGAGCGAGCGGCCCAGATCGCCCAGGACGAGGGCCTGCGAGCCGCGCCCCTGCCCGTCGCAGGGGCATTCCACTCGCCCCTCATGCAGTCCGCGGCGGACCGCCTGCGAGCGGCCCTGGAAACCACCCAGATCAACGCACCTCGTTGTCCGGTTCTCGCCAACGTCTCGGCCGAGCCCCACTCAGACGACCCCGCCGAGATCCGCCGACGCCTGGTCGAGCAGCTCACCTGGCCCGTCCGCTGGTCGGCGTGCTGCGAGTGGATGAATACGAACATCCAGGGCGAGTACCACGAACTTGCCCCCGGGCGAACCCTCGCGGGTCTCATGCGTCGAATAGACAGGAGCCACAAGGTCATCACCCATGATGTGCCCGAGGCCAAGTGACCCAAGCGCCCGTACACCCGATCAGAATCGCCATCAGAGACACCCCGAGGGGCTAGAGACCATGAAGAACTCGACATTGACCCGATTCGCCGGCTGCCTCGCCCTCTCGGCGGTCGTCGGCGCGACACTGACGCAGATGACCGCGTGCAAGAAGGAAGAGCCCCCGCCGCCGCCGCCGAGGCGAGCCCCGCCGCCACCTCCGCCACCACCGGAGCCGGTCGACCTCGCGCGCCTCATGGACTCGCTCGACGGCATCGACGCGCGCGTCCAGTTCCCCCAGGAGCAGGCGCCGACCGATGAGGGCCTCGCCGAGAACGTCCTGCTGTTCACCTCGGCGTTGGTTTCCAAGGACGCCGAGGCGTTGCGCCCCATGATGAGTTCCGCCGGTCGCGACGTGCTCAGCCAGGTCGAGCAGAACTGGTGGAGCACCGACATCGACGCGGCCCGGGTTGTGATGCTGACGATGGGTGGGGGTGGGCAGCCGCGCGATTCTACAGGCGGACTGTCCTCAGAGGTTGCCCAACTGCTCGACGAGATGAATCAGATCGCACTCGATGCGATTCCGGATGACCTCAGGTCTCAGATCCCGTCGGAGCAATTCGCGCAACTCACCGGCGGCTTCGATACCGCCCTTTTCGCCGGCATGACTGACAACATGGTGCACATTGCCATGGGGGCTGCCAAGCCCATGGTCGAGCGGATGGCCAACGGTGATTTCTCACAGATAGCTAGGAATCTCGGCATGCCTGAGGGCATCGAACTGCCCGCCGAAACTCAAGAGCAGATGTCCCAACTCCAGCCGGTCTTCGACGCCATGCTTGAGCAAATGGACAAGGTCATCGCAGCCGTGGACAGTGCACAAGACAACATCGAAACCTCCGACTCCTCGGCGACCCTCGTCACCGCCCTCCACGACGCCACCGGCTCCTACGTCCTCATGTGGGACGCCCAACGCTTCGACGACGGCTGGTTCTTCACGCCCCAGGCCGCCACACCCGAGATGCGCCAGTCCGTCCGCGACTGGGACGGCGGCGGGCTCAACGACTACCGCGTCGAACTCGTCGCGGCTCCGATCATCCCAGACATCCCAGACACCGATGACGACTCACCAAATCAAGACAACGACGACAGCGGCGGCGGGTCCCACTCCACCGGCGGCTGACCTCCGTACACAAGCAAGCTCCCGAACGCCGGTCCCCACAAAGGGCCGGCGTTTTTCTTGGCAAACTCGACCACCCGGCGCGCTCTAAGATCCCGATTCCAGTCGCCGACCTCGCACCAGAGGAGTTCCCATGTCAGACACCCGCGTCGCCCTGATCACCGGCGCCAGCCGAGGCATCGGGCGGGCCATCGCCACCCGCCTGGCCTCGACCGACAATCCCCGCCACGTCGTCCTCTGCGCCCGTTCGCAGGCACCTCTCAACGATCTCAAGAGCCAGATCGAAGACGCCGGCGGCAAGGCCAGCGTCCACGCCTGCGACATCGGCGACCGCGAAGCCGTGGCCGCGATGGTCGAATCCGTCACCAAGGACCTCGGGCGCCTCGACATCCTCGTCAACAACGCCGGCATCACCCGCGACAACCTGCTCATGCGCATGAGCGATGACGAATGGGACGAGGTGCTCCGCGTGAATCTCACCAGCGTCTTCGCAGCCTGCCGAGCCGCGGCCCGCACCATGATGCGCCAACGCTTCGGACGCATCGTCAACATCTCCTCGACCTCGGGGCTGGTGGGCAACTCCGGCCAGGCCAACTACGCCGCGGCCAAGAGCGCCCTGGTCGGCTTCAGCCGCACGATCGCGCGCGAGCTGGGCTCCAAGGGCGTGACGTGCAACGTCGTCGCGCCGGGGTTCATTAAGACCGACATGACCAAGGACCTGCCCGAAAATATCCTCGAGCAGGTCAAGGGCGCGATCGCCGTCAAGCGACTGGGCACGCCCGAGGACATCGCCGCCGCCGTGGCATACGCGACAAGCGACGACGCGGGCTTCCTCACCGGTCAGGTGATCACCGTCGACGGCGGCATGACGATGGCCTGATCCCGCCCCGCCGACCAGGCATGAGACGAGTATTTCTCGATCAGCCCTGAAGGGGCGTGCGCTGGTAGCCCGAGGCGCAGCCCCGGGAAAAGGACGCCGAGATATAAACCGCCCTGAAGGGGCGGACGAGTCTTGCCACGAAGAAATATCTCAATCGTCGGCCCCTTCAGGGCCGGCGCAGGTCCCACACGCATCCCTGGGGCTGCGCCCCAGGCTACCAGCGTGCGCCGCATCGCGGCGGGAACTCCCAACGCCACGGCAATGGGCTCGATCGCTACTGCGCATCCGTATGAGTGCCCAACTCGCCCGCGCTCGCCGAGACCACCGCATTCGCATCGATTCTCTCATCGCGCCTCGCGAGCACCCGTCCATCCCACGATACATCCGCCCACACCGGAAAATGATCCGACGGATACCGCCCATCGATCTTGCGCGAGTCCACGCCCGCGTCAAGCAGACCCAGCCTCGCATCGACAAGCACAAAGTCGATCCGCCTTTTGGCGTCACTCTTGAGGTTGAACCCGGTATACGTCCCCTGCTCATTTCCAGGATTCACCGCCGCAAACGAGTCGCGCAGCTCTCGCCCGCTCTCATCGGGCGCTATCAACGTGCCCACCGGCTCGCTCGACTCTGTCGCATTGAAATCGCCCAGAACAAGCACCGGATCATCGCCGGCGCGTGCCTCGATATGCCTGCGCACCAGATCCGCAGAAAGCTCTCGCGACTCGCGCCCCCGATTATCCAGATGCAGGTTGTAGACCCGCACCGCCTCGCCGGTCTCCATGTCGATCAGGCGCGACCACGCGCAGATCCGCGGATACCGATTGTCCCAGCTGATCGACCCGATCCGATCCGGCTCATCGCTCAGCGCGAACACGCCCGCCTCGGCGATCATGAATCGATCGGTATCGATCAGCGTGATCACGCCCTCACCGCCCAGCTTGCCGTTGCCCCGATGCGCCCCGATGGCTACATAGCGCGGATGCGCCTCGAGGATCTCGCGGACCTGCTCGCTTCTCGCCTCTTGCACCGCGAGCACGTCGGCGTCGAGCTCCTCGATCATCTCCATGACCCGATGACGCCGGGCCGACCAGCGATCCGCACCATCGAACACAATCCCGCTACGAATATTAAAAGACGCGGCCCGGAACGGCTCATCGCGCGCCGACGCGCAGCCCCCCAGCAGCACCGCCGCGAGCACACAGGCGATCTTCGCGAGATTGGTCATGGCGGTCTCCCGCACGCCTATCGGGCGTCGGGAACGGCGACTGAACCGCGAGTTGCCATGCGAAAATCGCCCCGAGGGGGCGAGCGCTGGTAGCCC
>CBDVAM010000049.1:0-23362 GCA_965371965.1 uncultured Phycisphaerales bacterium | reverse complement strand
CCGCTCCTTCCAAGCCTCGTCTCACCTGTGCGATTGAGACTATCCAGGGGTGTTAGCCGGTTCAGAGATGGAGCATTGGTAGGGTGAGAAGAACTGGTAGACGCCCTCCCTCACGGTCGGGCCTGTGGTCATGCCGCTCGCCCCGAGACGCTACACGTTGATTGCACTGGCTCTAGTTCGGCGTGACTGGACGTTGTCGAAAGGAAACGGGGTGCGGGCGAGGCGGCTCAAGGAGTCGGCGTTGTGTCGTGCATCAGCTCTCGCTTGGACCGCTTGCGCTCGCGGGCGCTTATCCAATCGTCGGCGTCGTCGAGCGAGCGGTTCATGCGCTCGCCGGCGAGAGCTGCCTGCTCGGGCATGTTCCGCCCGCATTCGGGGCAGGTATCGCCCGCCGCGTCGTTGCGCGGGTACTTGCAGACCGGGCAGAGGCCGGCGAACCAGCGGTTGGCGGAGAACTGGCAGCGCCGGGATTCGCGCAAGCGCACGAGCGCAACCAAGACAAATGTCGGCATGAGCGCGATCAAGGTCCACTTGAGTGGGACAAGCACATAGGCGATCGGGGTCCAGTGGGTAATGGTGGCGCTGGCGGCACGGAGCGAGCGGCTGGCCAGGTCGTAGTGGCGATCCGCAGAGCCCGCCAGCTCATCGACCCGGATGGCGAGGACCTCGGGATTCGACGCGAGCAAGTCGATGAACCTCTGGTCGATGATTGGCGGGAGCGGCAGGATGAAGCTCATCGATCCTTTTTCGACGCCGAGCACGTTGGAGTATTGGTAGAAGACCTCGATGTGCAGGCGGACGTTGGTCGCCACGGGCCCTTCGACCAGCGCCGAGGGCGTCAGGCCGTCCGGTCTGAGTTGTGCGGGGATTCGCAGGCCTTGGGCCGTCATCGAAAACCCGCCGACGAGGTATGTTGCTAGCAGCAGCAACAGGGCCAGACCCAGCCAAGTCGCCGCACTCTCCCACCAATGCGGTCGGGGGTTCGTCAAAAAACGCGTGAGGCGAGCACAGGACACGGTGTCACTGTATCGCTTCAATGCCGGTCCTTGGTGATATCACGCTCGCGACTGTGCTACTTCATCCCCGCCAGCTTCCGCACCGTCATATCGAAGCCGCGGACGAGGTTGGCGTGGATGGCACTGACGATGCCTATGTACGCCGCGCCGGCGATGAGCCCGCCGATGACCAGCGAGACGCGGGCCTGGTTGAATCCTGAGTTGGCGATCGTCTGGTTGAGCGCCTTGGCGGGATCGATGACCGCGATGGTCAGGCTCGCGGGGCTGAGCCCGGCGAGGGCGGGGCCCAGGAGTTGGATGTCCGAGCCGGACTTCCAGCCGCAGAGCCCGACGACGCCGGCGATGGCGGCGACGACGCCGAAGGCGCTGACGACCGAGCCGATGGTGCCCTTGGTCTTGAGCGACCAGTGCAGGCCGATCATGACGCAGAAGGCGATGAACGGGATGAACACAGCCGGGGCGAGCAGGGCGGCCTCGGGGAGGATGACGGGGATGTCGTATGTGTTCGGACCGAACGCGGCTTTGACGGTGACGCCGCCCGCGCGCCCGAGCCCGCCGGAGAGGACGTAGATGGCCGCGAGCAAGAGCGTGCCTATCGGGACCGCGATCAGCGGCAGGAGATAGGCGATGAGCCCGCGCATCTTGCCGTGGAGGTAGGCACTGGGAGTCAGGGGCGTGGTGAGCAGGAGGTCGAGCGTGCCGTCCTCGCGTTCGCGGCTGACGGCGGTGGCGGACATGTTGATCGCGATGAGGGTGATGACCGCGAGTTCGGTCGCGATGGTCGAGAGCATGACAAAGCGGAACGTGCCGGCGTTGAGTTCGCCGACGTGGTACGCGCCGATAATCGCGATGCCCCAGAGTGCCCCGACGGCGATGAAGCTCCATCGCGCGACGATGCGTCCGAGGGTGCTGTTCCTCGCGGCGGCCTCGCGCCAGGTGATGGGATTGTGCCAGACCGCGCGAGGTGGGCGGTGCTCGCTGCCGGCTGCGCCGAGCTTGAACCAGCGCCGATACCACGGCATGGTCGAGCCGCCGGAGATGACCTGCTGGAGCCCGCCCGAGCGGACGGTCATGGCGCTGAGGGTGATGAGGACGACGCTGAGGACGATCGCGCCGGTGCAGAAGGCGGTGACGGGGTTCTGGAGTGCCCACGGTGCGCCCTCGCCGGCACGCGGATAGCCCGAGGGATTGAGCAGTGAATGCAGCGCGAGGAAGGGGTTCATGCTCGTGAACCAGGTGACTCCCCCGCCACCCAGACCCCGATCCAGCGCGATCGTGATCGCGAGATAGGTGACGACCGCGACGTAGAACGTGAAGACCGCACGCTTGCCGGCGACCCGGCTGACCGCGAGCGAGACCGCAATCGATCCGACGGCGATCGCGGCGCAGGCGGCGACGAGATAGCTCGCCAGGATGCTCGAGCCCGGCACGCCGCCGAAATACTGGGTTAGCGCGAACAGCGGCAGGCTCGCAAACAGCAGCGCGAGCACGAAGAACAGGCGTCCGAGCAGGTGGCCCAGGACGATCTGCAGGCGGTTCATGGGCGTGGTGAGCTGGATCTCCCAGGTGTAGGGGTTGGCCTCCTGGGCGATCGCCCCGGCGAGAAACACCGGGCTCAGAACGGTGATCAGGAAGATCTGGAGGTAGGCAATCCAGACGAATCCCTCAGAGCCGGCGGCGGCGAGCGTGCGGTAATCCAGGTTCCCTGCGCCGGTTCTGGTGACCAGAATCCAGAGCAGCACGAGGATCAGGGCCGCGAGGTAGATCGAGCGGACGTACAGATGCTTGGCTCGGCGGGAGCCATTTTGCACCAGGCGAACCGCGATCGGGTTCGTGACCAGGAGATTCAGCAGCCAGCGGAGGATGGGCGGCATGACCCATCGTATTCGTCCCGATGGGCGGAGCGGGTCGGTGTTTTGGCTGAAAGCACCAACGATCGAACCCGGGGGGACATCATGTTTTCTTCCGGACAGCCGCCAACGAAGTCATTTGGGTACGCGAAGAAGTCGTCGCTGTCGGTCGTGGCGTTGGCGTTCCAATCGCCCCACGACGCACCCGTGGCGTTGATGGGTCGAGTATTTGGTAACAGAAGAAAAGCCCGGCGATGTGCCGGGCCGTTGTGGATGGTTCTTGGTTTCGATCAGGTCGATGAGGCCTCGGCCTTGACCGGCTCGCCGTTGTTTGGCGCGGGCTCGCCTCCGTTGTCATCGCCCTTGTCATCGTCGTCGGGCGGGCGGTGTGAGGGCTCGAAGAAGAGGTTGTCGGCCCCTTCCTTGTGCGAGACGAGGAGCACGTTCTTGCCGTGGAGTTCGCCGCCCAGGAGCATCTCGCTGAGCGGATCCTCGATGAAGCTGCCGATGGCTCTGCGGAGCGGGCGTGCGCCGTAGTCGGGGTTGTAGCCCTTGTCGATGAGGAAGTCCTTGGCGGATTTCTCGAGGCTGAGCGCGAACCCCTGCTCGCTGAGACGTTTGGAGACCTTGCCGACCTCGTACTCGATGATCTCGACCAAGTCGTCGCGGGTGAGCGGCTGGAAGACGATGATGTCGTCCAGGCGGTTGATGAACTCGGGTCGGAAGAACCGCTCGATCTCCTTCATCAAGATGCTCTTGATGTTCTCGAAGTTGGCCTCGGTGGAGCGCTTCTGGAAGCCGAACCCGCCGCCGCCCTTGATCAGATCAGCGCCGATGTTGCTGGTCATGATGAGCACGGTGTTGCGGAAATCGACGTGGCGACCGAAGCTGTCGGTGAGGCGCCCCTCTTCCATGATCTGGAGGAGCATGTTGAAGATATCCGGGTGGGCCTTCTCGACCTCATCGAGCAGGACGACGCTGTATGGACGCCGGCGGATGCGCTCGGTGAGCTGCCCGCCCTCCTCGTAGCCGACGTAGCCGGGAGGTGCGCCGACCAGGCGCGAGACGTTGTGCTTCTCCATGTACTCGGACATGTCCAGGTGGATCAGCGCGTCCTCGTTGCCGAACATGAACTCCGCGAGCGCCTTGGAGAGCAGCGTCTTGCCTACGCCGGATGGTCCGACGAAGATGAAGCTGCCCATGGGGCGTTTGGGATCCTTGAGCCCGGCGCGGGCGCGCCGGATGGCCTTGGCGACGGTCGTGATGGCCTCGTCCTGGCTGATGACCATCTTGTGCAGTTCCTTCTCGAGATCGAGCAGGCGGGCGGCCTCCTCCTTCTCCAGACGCTGCAGCGGCACGCCGGTCATGTTGGAGACGACCTCGGCGATGACCTCCTCGTCCACCAGCCCGTCGGTCTCCTGGACCTTCTTCTTCCAGTCCTGCTGGATCTGCTCGCGCTTCTTGCGGAGTTGCTCGGCCTGGTCGCGCAGCTCGGCGGCCTTCTCATAGTCCGCAGCCTTCACCGCCTCGTCCTTGTCGACGCTCAGGCGCTCGATGTCGCCCTCGATCTCGGCGAGGTTCGGCGGCTTGGTCATCGACTTGAGGCGCACGCGGGCCCCGGACTCATCGATCACGTCGATCGACTTGTCGGGCTGGACCCTGCCGCTGATATACCGACCCGACAGATCGACAGCGGCCCGCAGAGCGCCGTCGGTGATCTTCACACGGTGGTGCTGCTCGTAGCGCTCGCGCAGGCCCCTGAGGATCTCGACGGTCTGCTCGCTGTTGGGCGGCTCGACGGTGATCGCCTGGAAGCGTCTCGCGAGGGCCGCGTCTTTCTCGATGTACTTGCGGTACTCGTCGAAGGTGGTCGCGCCGATGCACTGGATCTCGCCGCGGCTGAGCGCGGGCTTGAGCACGTTGGAGGCGTCGATTGCGCCCTCGGCCCCGCCGGCACCGACCAGCGTGTGCAGCTCGTCGATGAAGAGGATGACGTTCTTGGCTCGCCGAACCTCGTTCATGACCGCCTTGATGCGCTCCTCGAACTGGCCGCGGTACTTGGTGCCTGCGACCATCATCGCCAGGTCGAGCACGACCAGGCGTTGGTCGTGGAGGATGTCCGGGACGTCGCGCGAGATGATGAGCTGGGCCAGGCCCTCGACGATCGCGGTCTTGCCCACGCCCGCCTCGCCCAGCAGCACCGGGTTGTTCTTTGTGCGTCGGCAGAGGACCTGGATGACGCGCTCGATCTCGCGCTCGCGTCCGATGACCGGATCGAGCGTGTCTTCCTTGGCGAGTTCGGTAAGGTCGCGGCCGAACGAGTCGAGTGCCGGGGTCTTGCTCTTGCCCTTGCCCGGTCGTCCTTCGCCCGCGGGTGCGCCGCCGGCGATGGCTTCTTCACCGCCCTCGCCGCCGGCGCCGAGCAGGTTGAGCACTTCCTCGCGGACCTCTTCGAGCTTGAGCCCGAGGTTCATGAGGACCTGGGCGGCGACGCCGTCCTGCTCGCGGAGCAGGCCGAGCAGGAGGTGCTCGGTGCCGACGTAGTTATGGTTCAGGTTGCGGGCTTCTTCGATCGCGAACTCGATGACCTTCTTGGCGCGGGGGGTCTGGGGCAGCTGGCCCATCGTGACGACATCGGGCCCGGCCTTGACGAGCTTCTCGACCTCGAGGCGGACCTTGCGTAGATCGACATCGAGGTTCTTGAGGACGTTTGCGCCGACGCCCGAGCCCTCCTTGACGAGCCCGAGGAGGATGTGCTCGGTGCCGATGTACTCGTGGTTGAACCGCTGGGCCTCCTGGTTGGCGAGGGCCATGACTTTGCGGGCGCGGTCAGTGAATCGTTCGAACATGCGAGGCCTCCGTTCTTGTGACCGGGCGGGAAACCCCCCGTCCGATCCTCTCCGCGTGCCGCCCACCCCCCGGGCGACGCTCACCAGCTGGACGCGCAATCAGTCCTCCCAGAGAGAACTCTAGGAGGCCCGGTTGGATTCCCAGTCCGGCGTGCGGACTCCCTATCGGCAGCACGGGGCGTGCCACCTTGCGAAACCCGCTGGTGGGCATTCGAGGGGGTCGGGAATGGACAGGCCGCGACATTCTCGGACGTTCAGTCGCCGATCCTGCCCGAATGGCAGGTCTATCCACCTACATGTGCAAGCGTGGGGTCGGCGACAATGCGGATGGGGATTGTGCGCTCGGCGATCGTGCCGGAGACCTCGTCGCGGGTCGAGATCTTGAGCAGGTAGGAGCCGACGCTCAGGCGGGCGGGCAGCTCGATCTCGTTGACGAGGTAGAAATCCCGGCGTTTGCGCCGGGAGGTCTCGACGATGCGGGCGCGGGGCTGGTGCCAGACCTGGAGCTCGCCGGGCGCATCGTGATAGAGCGTGAGACCCTGGGAAATCTCGACCTTGAAGAGCGTCTGAGATTCGCGTGTTGTCTCGCGCCAGGAGAACCGGTCGGGCTCGGTGTAGACGATCAGGCGGTTGGGGATGCCGGCGAGGAGCGTTGCGTTGTCGATGGGGCTGTAGTCGCCGAACGCGCGGACCTCGGTGCAAAGTTTGGCCTCGCGGATGCGGAAGGCACCCGATGAGGACACGAGGTCGTCGAAGAGCTTCTCAAGTTGTTCGAGGATCTCGTCGTTGGTGGCGTTCTCGCCGATGAGCGAGCGGGCGAAGGCCTGGGCCGCGTTGACGCGAACCCGCTCGCTGGGGTGGAGGTTCAGGGCGTCGAGCTTGTCGTCGGGCAGGTCGAGGGCCTCGCCGAGCAGGATGAGGCGTGCGATCTCGCTCGGGTCGCCGTCGGCGGCGCGATCGAGGAGCATCTGCTGCAAGAGGCGTGCGATCTCGTCGTGCGTGGGATCGTTCGTTGCGAGCGTTGTTGGGATCTCGTCCGGCTCGCTCGCGTCTTGCGTTTCGGCGAGGACCGTCTCTGGTTCGTCCACCATGGAATCACCGGCCTGATCGTCGGTCGTCTCTGTCTCGCTCTGGGTGAGGGAAACGGCGGGAATTGTCGATGGCGGTTGGGCTTCGATCCAGGTCTGGGGCGAGTTGATCGCGAGTTGCGGGTCGGATGAAACCGGCGGGTCGAGCGGGGGAGAGTCTGGTGTGGGCGAATCGGTTGCGTCGCTGTCGAGGTCGTACAGTTCCTGGAGATTGACGGCGGCCTGGATCCATGGATCCGTCGGCTCGGTCGCGCTCAGCGGGTCGGGGAGGTCCGCGGCGGGATCGCCCGAGGCAACCTCGGCGCTCGTGAGATGGTTCAGGCCCGTGTTGATGGGCTCAAGCCGCGGCCCGCCCGAGCCGGTACACCCGCCAAGGGTCAATGACAGCAGACTGAGAACGGTGCAATCCTTGCGCATGGTCAACAACCTCGCTCCGCGATGGTCCCAGGGAGAGCATCGACCGGATGGGGGTGTTGGCTTTGGGATTCAACGGGACGAGGCGATCTGGAGCGCGAGGCGTTCGAGGCGGCGTTGGGGCTTGCCCAGCCCGGACTTGATCGCGGCGTCGGTCGCGATGGCCTCGCAGAACAGGCGTGCGGCGACGGATGGGCCCAGTCGCTTTGCTGCGTCCTCGATCGCCCGTCCCGAGCCGCCCCAGAGGCGGAGCGCTTTGACGAGCTGGGCGGGTGGGATCCGCTCGTCGAGGCCCCGGGCCATCGTGTGAAGCTTTCGGGTCAGGTCGGTGAGCGCGTAGCTGACCAGGACCGGCGGGTGGCGCGAGATCTCCAGCGCATCGCGGATCTGGGCCACGGCGAACCCGGGGCGGGACCGCAGAAGGTCGCTCTGGATACCCCAGACCTCCTCCTCGCGGGTCTTGCCTACGAGAGATCGAACGGCCGATTCGTCGATCGAGGGATGGTCGGCGGCGAGCTTTGCCAGCTCGCTATCGAGGCGCTGGAGCGAGGTGCCCAGGCGCTCGACCAGCAGGCGGGCGGCGTCGCGCTCGATCCGGACTTTGTGCTCCTTGCTCGCGCGCATCTCGACCCAACGCATCGCGTCGGGTTCTGCCAGCGCCTCGCAGGGCACGATCGCGCCGACGGCAGTGATCATTTTGTCGAGCTTGCCCTTGTGCCAGGTATCGCTGAGCAGCGCGAGCGTGGCGCTCTCGGTCGGGCTCTGGACGTATCGCTCCATCGCCCGGCGGTTGGATTCGCCGGTGACGAGGTCTGCGGCCTCGCTGACGACGATGAGCTTGTGGGTGACCATGAGCCCGAAGCTTCGGGCCTCGTCGAGGGCGTCTGCGATCTCGCATTCGGAGCCGCGGAGGCGGACGATCTGGACCTCGCCGTGGGCGTCTTCGAGGGCATCTTTGAGGCATTGGAGGTGGGCGTCGCGGACGAAGGGCTCCTTGCCGACGAGCAGTGCGACGCGGGTGTTCTTGTCGAGCGTGGGCCTTGGAGCGGAGTTGGCGGGTTGGCGGGCCATCGGATCAGGATAGCCTCGCCGGGCTGCGGCTTTGGGGTCGGGGGATCCGAGGCACCCGAGGGGCGGTATCGTTTGACTGACCCATGCTGATACTCACGATCATTGAGGGCCCGGACACGGGCAGGCGGTTCGAGCTGCCGGCGAACGAGCCACA
Source organism: uncultured Phycisphaerales bacterium (assembly GCA_965371965.1). Classification (GTDB taxonomy): domain Bacteria; phylum Planctomycetota; class Phycisphaerae; order Phycisphaerales; family UBA1924; genus S146-42. The sequence goes on along the minus strand of CBDVAM010000049.1, from coordinate 14,920 downwards.
GCTGATCGGGCGGTCCAGCGAGGCCCTGCCGATCAGCGACAACACGGTGAGCCGGCGGCACGCCGAGTTGACGCCCGACGCCGGCGAGTGGTGGATCCGCGATCTCGAGAGCCAGAACGGGACGTGGATCAACGGCATGCGGATCGATGAGCGGGTGCGTTTGCGCCGGGGCGATCTGATCCGCGTGGGCTCGTCGTTGTTCGCGTTTGGGGCCGTCGATCCGACAAAGACCAACGCGGTGAACATCGTCTCCGATTCGATCCTCGAGACCGAGTTCGAGCACACGCTGGTGAGCGACGACGATTCTGTGATTCTCGCCGAGCCCGAGCCGGGTGCGGCGGCGGTGCATCATCTGCGGGTCGTGTACCACCTGACCACGCTGATGGGGCACTCGACCGACCGGCGAACGCTGTTGTCGTCGGTCATGGACCTGGTGTTCAAGGAGTTCAGCCCCGAGCGCGGGTTCATCATGGTGCGCGGGGCGGGGGTGGATACGGCGCTGGAGCCGGCGGTGGTGCGGTACAAGATGCCGCCGCGGGATTCGAGCGAGGCGCGGATCCATGTGAGCCGGACGATCCTGCGTCATTGCGTGACCAAGTGCGAGGGGATCTTGAGCACCAACGCGATGAACGACCCGCGATTCCAGGCGGGCGACAGCGTGCAGCGTTTCAAGATCCGCTCTGCGATCTGTGCGCCGATCCGCCATCGCGATCGGGTGTACGGGGCGATCTATATCGATTCATCGATCATCAACTTTTCGTTCACGCGTGAGCAGCTCGCGCTGATGAACGCGATCGGTCAGCACACGGGGCTGGCGCTGTCCAACGCCGAGCTGGGCGCCCAGAAGATCCACGCGGAGCGTCTGGCGGCGATGGGCGAGACCGTCGCGAGCCTGAGCCACTCGATCAAGAACATCTTGCAGGGGCTTCGCGGCGGGGCTGATCTCGTGCAGATCGGGCTGGACCGCGAGGACCTGGGTATCGCGCGCGACGGCTGGACGATCCAGAAGCGGAACATCGATCGGATCGTGGGGCTGACGGTGAACATGCTGGCCTTCAGCCGCCAGAAGCAGGTGGAGATCGAGCTGACGCCTCTCAAGCGGCTGATCGAAGAGTGCGCCGAGTTGCTCGGGCCGATCTGTGAGGAAAAGGGCTGTGCGATGATCCTGGATCCCGATCCCGAGATGCCGCCGATACCGGTGGATCCGAATCTGATGCACCAGGCGATCATGAATCTGATGGGCAACGCGGTGGATGCCGTGGAATCGACGGGCGGGGTGGTGACGGTGCGGACGATGTACCACACGCCCGACCCGTTGCTGCAGAGCCAGCCGCCGATGGCGGAGATTCAGGTTCGCGACAACGGCAAGGGGATCCCCGAAGAGAAGCTGCGTTGGATCTTCGAGCCGTTCAACACGACCAAGGGGACGCGGGGCACGGGGCTGGGCCTGGCCGTGACCAAGCGGATCATCGAGGACCATCGCGGGCACATCGAGGTGCGGTCCGAGGGCACGGGCACGACCTTTCGAGTGATCCTGCCGGCGGACAATCATGGCGCGATGGACCCGGCGGCGACCGCCGAGAGCAAGGCGGCCGAGGGGGATCCGCTGGGCGATGCATGAGTTCAGGCTGCGCGGTTGATCGACTTGTCCTGGCTCTCGGCGTGAGCGGCTGCGACCATGCGGTCGTACTCGGTGAGGTCGAGGCTCAGGAACGGCTCGACGAGGTCGGGATCGAACTGCGTGGCGGCGCAGCTCCTGATTTCTGCGAGCACCTTGTCGCGCGATAGCGCCGGGCGATACGCGCGGTTGGAACTCATGGCGTCGAAGGTGTCGGCGACGCCGATGATCCTGGCGATCTGGGGGATCTTGTCGCCGGCGAGCTTGCTTGGGTAGCCCTCGCCGTCCCAGCGTTCGTGGTGGTGGAGCACCCCGGGCAGGATGTCGTCGAGCATGGGGATATCTCGGAGGATGCGGTGCCCGATCGCGGGATGTTCGCGGATGGCGTCCATCTCGGCTTCGTCGAGGCGCCCCGGCTTGGAGAGGATGAACTCGGGGACGCCGATCTTGCCGACGTCATGGACAAGGCCGGCGATGTGGACGCGCTCGACGCGGTCCTGCTCGAAGCCGATGGCAGCGGCGAGTTGCGCGGCGAGGTGGGCGACGCGTTCGGAGTGGCCGTGGGTGTAGGGGTCCTTGGCGTCGATGGCGCTGGTGAGGGCGCGGAGCGTGCCGAGGAACATCCGATTCTGGGTCTCATAGAGCGAGGCGTTCTCGAGGAACGGCCCGATGTAGCTGGCGGTCGCTTCGAGCAGGTGGGTGTCGTAGCTGCTGACCTGGGGATCGACGCCGCCCTTCTCGCCCACGAGCAGGAATCCCGCGAGTCGCCCCGAGCGGAGGATCGGTTGGAGGATGATCTGCGGCCCGCCGTCGGGGTCGAATCCGGGGCGGTCGCTGAAGATGTGGCGTTCCTTGGGAGTGGGGATGGAGTCGATGAGGTCTCGGCATGCCTTGCGGAGCTTCGATTGGGGCATCGTCGGGTCGCCGTGGGCGTAAAACCTTCCATGGACGACCGGTGCTGCTGTGGCGTCGTCCTGGAAGACGGCGGCGACCCATGAGAAATCCATGGCGTTGTAGAGGCGGTCGAGGGCCGCGGTGATGAACTGGCCCGGCTCGTTGGGCTCGTTCATGGAATGGCCGAGGGTATAGAGCAGGTCGATGGTCTCGTAGGCGTTGCCCAGTTGCACGGTGAAGCCCGAGACGGTCTCGTCGAGTTCTCCGACGGACTCGAGGTCATCGACCATCCAGCGGACCATCCGCATGGTCCCCTGTGCGCTCTTTTCGTTCAGGCACGCGCGCCCCCGCAGGCATCGCCTGGTTGTCGCGACATCCAGTTGCGCACTCTCGCAGGCGTCGGTGAACAGCTTGCTTTGGAAGAGTCCTTCGCCCAGCGCCAGGGCGACGATGTAGCCGCCCAGACGGTTTCGCCAGGTCACCGGCACGACGATCACCCAGCACGAGGTGTCGAGTTGGATGGGCTCGGTCGGGGTCTGGCCGGAGAGCTCACACACCGTGCGGGCGATCATCATGCTGAGCGTGCTGGCGTTGTGCCAGAGTCCGAGCAGGCCCTCCTCGGCGGGCTCGCTGATGATGATGCCAGCGGGGTTGCAACGCCATACGGCCAGGCCCAACTCGGCGCATCGGCTGGCGACGACCTCATAGGGATCGAGGTGGTTGCGCTGTGATTCGGTTTCGCTCATGCCGCACGCCTCGGCTCGGAGTGTTCGGCCAGAACGTCGGAGACCATCGCGGCGAGTCGGCGGACGCTGAATGGTTTGCTCAGCAGCGCGGTGATGCCGGCCTGGCGGATCTGCTGATCGTCGAGCACATACCCTCGCGCCGTGAGCACGATGACCGAGATGCCCGCGAGCGAGGGCTGTTGGCGGATGTTGGTGATGAGGTCGAGCCCGTTGATGTAGGGCATCTGCAGATCGGTGATCATCAGATCGGGCACCCATTCCTGGACGATGGTCCATGCCTCCTCACCGTCGCGGGCCACGCGGACCTCGTGCCCCATCGCCTTGAGTCGGCGGGCCACGAGATGGGTGATGTGGGGCTCGTCGTCGGCTAGGAGGATTCTTCGAGCATTCATGAGTCATGCTCCGGCAGGTCCGATACCCGAGTTTCACGCGAGGGACACCAGAGCATCGACCCGGATCTCGCTCGCCTTGAAGGTTGTGGGGGAATCACCTGATCGGCGGGCGTGCCAGACCGCATGACCGGGTCCGACGACACGCCCGAATGGGTAGACTGTGGAATCGGTGACAACCGGAGTGATCGAGTATGGACGAATCAGACAAACTCGAAGGGCTGCTCCGCAAGGCCAGGGGTGGTGATCGCAACGCCCTGATGAGCCTGCTGGAGCATTGCGGCCCGCGGGTGCGCGAGCGGATCGCACCCAAGATCGGGGGGTGGCTCCAGGCCCATCTGGACGCCGACGACGTCATGCAGGTGACCTATCTGGAGGTCGTGCTCCGCTTGGACAAGTTCACCAGCGGGGGTGTGAGCGGGTTCATGGCGTGGGTCACGCGGCTCGCAGAGAACAACCTGATCGACGCGGTGCGAGCGCTCGAGGCATCGAAGCGCCCCAGCCCTCGCAAGCAGGTCTCGGCTGCCCGCAAGCCCGGCGGCGAGTCGTACCTGGGCCTTGTCGAGATGCTGGGGGCGACGTACACGACGCCCAGCCGGGACGCGGCGAAGGACGAGGCCAAGGGCTTTTTGGAGATCGCGCTCGAGAAGCTGCCGCCGGATTACGCCAAGGCCATTCGGATGTATGACCTGGAGGGGTGTTCCATTGAGGAGGTAGGCGAGGCTCTGGGTCGGTCCCAGGGCGCGGTGTACATGCTGCGGGCGCGGGCCCACGAGCGTCTGCGCGAAGCGATCGGGACCGAATCGCAGTTTTTTTCGTATTCGCCGTGAGCGATGGGATGGTTTGGGCGTTCAGGAGGCAGGGTGCCGGTTGTGCGCCCGGGTTGGAGCGATGTCGTGAGCGACGCTGCTGTGGATACGGGCGGGTCGAGCGAGCGTGACCTGATTCAGCGGGCGTTTGGTCAGGCCGACGCCACGCCGGCGGAGATTGCACCGGCGCCGATCGAGGTGCCGCCGGCACACTCGTTCGAGGGGTACGAGATCGTTCGGGCGATCCACCGGGGCGGGCAGGGCGCGGTCTATCTGGCGATTCAGATGGCGACCAAGCGAAGGGTCGCGATCAAGGTCCTGCATGGCGGGCCGTTCGCGGGCTCGACCGGACGCGCTCGGTTTGAACGAGAGATCCAGATCCTCGGGCAGCTCAACCACCCCAACATCGTCAAGATCCATGACAGCGGGCAGACGCCGGGCGGCGAGTTCTTCTACGTCATGGACTACATCTCCGGGCGCGGGCTGGACGAGCTCATCCGTCCCGGCGAGAAGCGTCAGGCGATCCCCGAGATGCTGCATCTGTTTGCGCGTCTGTGCGAGGGCGTGAACGCGGCGCACCTTCGCGGCGTGATCCATCGCGATCTCAAGCCGCAGAATATCCGAGTGGATTCCAGCGGCGAGCCGATCGTCGTGGACTTCGGCTTGGCCAAGGTCGGCGTGCCGGACGTGGTCGAGGATGAGGAATCGGGCACCGCGCACCTGATGAGCATGACCGGGCAGTTCGTGGGCAGTTTGCCGTGGGCGAGCCCCGAGCAGGCGACCGGCTCGCCGGGCGAGATCGATATGCGCAGCGACGTGTACTCGCTGGGCGTGGTGCTGTACCAGTTGCTGACCGGGCGATTTCCCTATGAGGTCGTGGGGAACATGCGCGACGTGCTGGACAACATCCTCAAGGCCGAGCCCACACGCCCCAGCACGATCCGCAGGCAGATCAACGACGAGGTCGAGACGATCGTCCTCAAGTGTCTGCACAAGGACAAGGACAGGCGATACCAGAGCGCGGGCGAGCTTGCGCGCGACATCCGGCGATATCTGAACGGCGAGCCGATCGAGGCCAAGCGCGACAGCGGGTGGTATGTCATCACCAAGACGCTGCGTCGCCATCGCGGGCGGGTGGCGTTCGTCGGTGTTGTCTGCGTGCTGATTGTCGGCTGGTCGATCAGTGCCGGATTTCTGCTCGCCAATGAGCGGGAGCTCAGGCGAGTCGCGGTGGTCGCAGAAGATGAGGCGAGGCTTGCAGAGGAGGCGGAGGCGGATCAGCGGCGGATCGCCCAGGCCAATTCCGAGCGTGTGCGCGAGAGCTTTCGTCGGTTTATCGGAGATTTCGATGGACGGTTGAAGAGGCTGAGGGGAACGACCCGTGTGCGCGAGGAGCTCTTGGAGCTGCTGTTCGCGCATGTTGAACAGTTGGAGGGCGAGGACGCCGCGGGTGATCGCGATCTGGGCGATGGCAAGGAACTGCTGGCGACGATCCTCGCGGGGATCCACTATGCCCCGACGGTGGGGCGCTCGGCGGATGCGCCGGCGCTGCTGGACGCGGCCCTGGCGCATCGGCGTGCGGTGGTTGACGCCGACGGCGATAGTCCGCGAGCGCACGCAGACTTGGGGCGGACGCTCGCCGCCCTCGGCGGGATGGCGCACATCGCCAAGCGATTCGATGACTCGATTCGAGAGTTCGACCGGGCGATCTCGGCGTACGACCGGGCACTGGCGCTCGCGGGCGACGATCCGCTGCGAGCGGGCGTTGAGGATGAGCGAGCGGGTGTGCGCCGGATGCGTGCAGACGCCGTGCGATCGAGCATCCAGCAGCGGCCCGATGCGCTGGATCGCCTCGATGCGCTGCGACTGGCGCAGGGTCAGTATGAGCAGGTCGAGCGGTACTGGGAGCAACGAGCCCAGCGGTCAGGCGAGCAAAGCGCGGTTTGGCGGGTTCATCGCGAGTTGGGTGTGACGCGGGACAAGATCGGACTGACAATCTTCGAGATTGCGAAGCTGCGAATCGAACAGGCTGCGGAGGACTCCGACGAAGATGTTGGTGACAGGTTGGCGGGGGCGTTTGATGACCTTGCTGCCGCGACCGAGCAGCTTAACTCAGCCCGAGAGGTGCTGCAGACTGCTCAGCGAGCGAGTCCGTTGCATAACGACAAGATTCGGCGTGATCTCTGGCTCAATCGGCGTCGGCTCGGAAATGTCTGGGTCCAGACGACGCGCGCGATTGAGCTTGCGGGCGAGCGGGGCCAGCAGGTGCCGCGACGGCTTGAGAGTGAGCGAGACGTGCAACAGGCGGCGATGGTTGCATTCGAGGAGGTTCTCACGGCAGCGATGACCCTTGTTGGTATAGCCGACGAGGATCGATTGCACGCCATGGCCGACGAGCTTGAACTGCCCATGATCGACAGTCTCCAGGCATGGCGCGATGTCGGGGTAGCGCTGGTGAACGTAGGAAACGCTCGGCGAGAGCTTGGCTTGTTCGATGAGTGTCGTGCCGCGTACGAGACGGCACTCTCGATTCGCGTGCTGCTCGCCGAGGCGGACCCCAGCGTCCGTTATCAGAGTGACCTTGTCGTCGGCCAGGCCAAGATGGGGGCGCACGCGTTGGCGCTCGCGGAGGGTGCCGAGGGCGAGGAGCGTCGCCAGCACCTTCAAGAGGCGCTCTCGTGGCATGAGCGGGCTCGCGCGAAGCTGGGGGAGATGGTGGATGCAGGCGAGATTCAGGCGACTCACGGGCACATAGCAGCAATCGACGAGGCAATCGGGGAGATTCGGACAATGCTCGATTCGGGAGGATGAGATCGGGCTTTGTCCAGGGCCTGCGATCGCGTAGGCTGTAGGGGATTGGCGGGAGACCGCCGGAGGGGGACATGACGATGAGGCAACAACTCCGATTCGGAGCGAGTGGGCTGTGCGCCGTGGGTCTCGTCGCGATCGCGGGGCGGGCGATGGGCGATGACGCGACGTGGGTCAGCGCTCTCAGCGGCGATTGGACCGACGCCACCAACTGGTCCACCGATCCGGTCTTTCCCGACAACAACGGCACGACCTTCGACGTGTTTATTACGCCCACCGGTGCGGCGTACACCGTCACGCTCGACGCGGCGATCACGATCGATGAGTTCAACATGCCGTCGGCGGACGCGACGCTCGATCTGACGAGCAACAACCTGGTTACCGAGTTCGATTGGAATCAGAGCGCCTCGCGCGTGCTCGGGACCGGCGAGATAACAGTGCGCGGGACGGCGAGCTTCACGGGCGGTGCGGTGCTCGAGGGGGTCGACATCTTCACGATCGACGGCTCGCTCGACCTCTCGGGCGGAGGGATCGTGCTGGAGATCGACGACACATGCGTGGATAACAACGGCCTGACGGCGACGTGGTCGGGCTCGGGCACGATCCGCATGCTCGATGGATCGGATTTCAACAACCGTTCGCAGTCCACACTTTCGATCTCCGGTTCGGGTGCGTTCGAGTGGGACGATGTGGGCACGACGCCGGTGTTCAATAACTTCGGCACGATCCTGAAGACGACCGACGCGGGCGTGACGTTCTTCGACGGCTTGGCGTTTGATAATCAGGGCACGCTGCGGGTCGAGAGCGGGACGTTCCGTGCCGACAACGCGATCATCGGCGGCGGCACGCTGGACCGCGGCACGTGGGAGGTCTTTGGCGGCTCGACGATCGATCTGGTGGGCGTCGATATCACCAACATCGACGCTCGTGTCGTGCTGGATGGGCCGGGCAGCGACATCTTTGACTCCGGGAGCGGGCTGAGCGCGCTGCGGAATCTCGATACGGTCGGACCCGCGGGACGCTTTGATATCGTGAACGGGCGGGATTTCTCGACCGTCGGCGGGCTCACGGAGTTCGGAGACATCACCGTCGGTTCGGTGAGCACGGGCGGGCTGCCCAGCACGCTGAGCGTGGGCGGCACGTTCGATCAGATGGGCGGGACGCTGACACTTGACGGCGGGACGCTCGTGAGCGGCGTCAACCTGCTCAACGGTTCGCTCGGGGGCAACGGGACCGTGTTCGGGCCGACCAGCGCCAACGGCAATGTCTCGCCGGGGCTGAGCCCGGGACTGATCCGGTTCATGGACGGCTTGCAGATCGAGGACGACAACATTGGGCAGGACACCATCTTCTTCTTCGAGCTTGGCGGGCTGGTCCCGGTTGTCGAGCACGATCAGATCAGGGTAAACGGGCTGCTTCAGTTCTTGGACGGCGACAACCTCGCCGGAACGCTCGACGTGCAGCTCATCAACGCGTTCTTCCCAAACTTCGGGGACGAGTTTCTGATCATCCGGTATGAGCAGGTCCTCGGGCAGTTCGAGTTCCTGGTCGGTCTCGATCTCGGCGGCGGCCTGCAACTCATCCCAGAGTATCGCAATGACGGGCTCTATCTGGTCACGGTGCCGGCGCCCGCGTCGATGCTCGCGTTTGTCGGCGTTGTGTGCCTCGCCCGACGGCGGCGCTGAGTGTCAGGTCTCGTCGGGTCGGTCGTCGTAATCCGGCATGGACGGGTCAACGTCCGGCGGCTCGGCGTGGACAAGGCGGGCGCGCCCGTTTTCGCGGCGAAGGGCCAGCCCCGCGCTCAGACGCTCAAGCGATTGGGCAAGGTGCTCTCGATTCCTGGGTGCGATCAGTGATCGTGTCCGTTCCATGGACCATCCCTCCTGTGGGTATCACACAGGACGGTCCAAAACAAAGGAAAGGGACGCATACCGATTTGCTTACGTGATTGCCTTTGGCGGGGGAATATGCCGGTCGGGCAGGGTTGAGGTGGTTATCGGAGCTGCCACGGCGAGAGCGAGTTGATACAAAAGAGCGATCGGAACAAGAACTGGCGGTCCAGATCATCGACCACGCCGTCGAGGTTGGTGTCGGTCGGGTTCTGGAGGAAGGCAAGGAAATCGGCGAAGGTGACCGAGCCGTCGCCATCGATATCCAGTGGATACGGCTCATAGAGGATGGTGACGGTGGTGGGCTCGCTGAGCCCATCGGGGCTCTCGACCTGGAAGACGATGGTGTCGGTGCCGGTCGCGCCGGGATCGGGATCGAGGATGACGTAGCCCGCGTGCCCATCGCCGAGCAGCGTTGCCTGGGTTGGCTGCTGGAGGATGATGTACTCGAGTGTGTCGGGATTCGGGCTGGAGACGGGCAGTTCGATCGCGATGGCCTCGTCGATGAGGACGCGTTTGGTGAGTTCTGAGGCGATCGGCGGCACGTTGGCGGTGCCGGTGAACGCGATATCGAGTTCGATCGGCTCGCTGCGGACGACGCTGCCGTCGTACATCAGGGCCTCGGCCTGGACACGGCTGATTCCCGCGCCGAGGGTCGCGCCGAAGACCGTGAATGTCGCGTCGCAGTCGGGGCTTGCCGCGAGGACGCGACCGTTCTGGATGAGGCGGAGTTCGACCGCGCCGGCGGCGTCGGCCGAGCAGTCGAAGGAGAACTCTGTTGCGAGGTCTCCGGTGGTGAGGTCGCTGCCGATCGAGGCGCTGTGCCCGTTGCGGTCGATCGTGATGGGTGCGACGAACGCGCCGGCGGATTCGATCAGCGTGGAGTCGCGCCCGAGCAGGCGCAGCTCGTGCCAGCCGTCGGCGAGCTGAACTGTGAGCAAGACGAGGGGCTGGCCGTCGGTGATCTCGGCGACCTTCTCACCATCGATGAACAGCTCATAGTCCGAGACGGTCGCGTCGGGGTGGGTGGTGGTGCCGGTGTAGGTCAAGACGACGGCGTCTTCGGTGATCGGGTCAATGGGCAGGTTCGTGATGGCAACATCGGGGAGATGTGCGAACGGGCGTGTGAGCGGGTCGCCATAGAGCAGCATCTGGAACGGCACGAACACGGCCCCGCGCAAGAGAGCCTCACCCAGGCTCAGGCCCTCGAAGTACTGGGCATGGGTGCGAGGGTGAGGGAACTTCTGGGAATAGTTGCAAGGTTCCTCGACCGCGCCCCACGAGCCCGATGCGCCGTTGGCGATCCAGCGGCTGAGCTTCTCTTGAGCGCTAGTGTCGAACGTCGCCGCGTAGCTGGTGAGGTGATCGCAGATCGCGCCGGGCAGGATGGTGATGTCGGCATTATCGATGCCCATCTCGGCGATGCCGGTCATGATGCCCAGGCAGTCGTGCGAGCCGTTGGGCGGGAGGATGCCCTGGAGATGCACGGCGTCGCCGCCGAGCGCCTGGATGGCGGCGACCGCGCCGTCGAAGAGGCCGTCGCGCGGGCCAGATCGAAGGACGTCGTTGGTTTCCATGAAGTAGAACGTCCCGGCGGGGAAGGTGCCGTCGACGCCGACGGACCTGTCGATCATGTCGATGAGTTCGGTGATGGTGTTGCCGCGCTGGCCCGTGTAGCCGAGCATGGAGCCGAGGAGATATCGGCGGGCGCTGGGGCTGCCCGATGGACTGCCGCCGAGGTAGGTGATGCTGGAAGAGAATGCGCGGCCTTCGGTCGGGCGCATGTACCGGTTGGACGTGGTGATGGGGACGCCGGCGAGGATCTCGTCTGCGATGAAGCTCATGGTGTACGCGCCGGAGATACTGAACCGGCGGACCGGGCTGCACCCATCGGTCACGAGCCCGGGCGCGTTGATAAAGAACGAGTTGCCCGGCGCGACGACGATGAGGTCGATGTGGTCGTCGATATCGGCGTGGTCCATGCTGCCCAGCAGGGCGGGGATGTTCTGCTCGTTGAACGCGGCGAAGTTTGCGGCGTTGGGGTGGATGTAGAGGACGTTGGAATCGGGGATGCCGCGGGCGTTCTTGTAGTAGTTGCCGAGGTAGAGGCTGGTGGGGTTGGTGGGGTCGATGATGATGAGGGTCTTCTCGGGGCTGCCGCCGGCGAGGGTCTGGGCGGTCAGGGCGCTTGCGGCAAGGCCGACGGCTGCGAGGATCGTGGTGCGAGACATGGGGCTCCTTCTGAGAGGGGACAGCATACAGCACGGGGCGTCGGATCCAAAGGCCGAAATGGCGGGAGTTGGTAGGCAGTCTCCGGGTTCATGCGGCCCTCTTCGGCGGGTCCTTCGCGGGTTCGATTGGCACGTCCCTAGAGTTAGTCTCATTCGCAATCTCGGAGACCCCAATGCCCGATCTGACCATCAACGTCCGTGAGATCCTCGGTTCTGACGCCGACGCCCTGTTGAACCACGAGTGCAGGACCGTCAGCAAGTCCAGCCTGCAGTTGCCCGGCGGCGATTTCGTCGATCGATCCTTTGCCAAGAGCGACCGCAATCTCGCGACGCTGCGGAACTTTCAGACGATCTTGAATAGCGGGCGGCTTGGCGGCACGGGCTTTGTCTCGATCCTGCCGGTGGATCAGGGCGTCGAGCACTCCGCCGGGGCGAGCTTTGCGCCCAATCCCGAGTATTTCGACCCGAGCAAGATCTGCGAGCTGGCTCATGAGGGCGGGTGCAACGCCGTGGCGAGCACGTTCGGCGTGCTCGGGAGCGTCGCTCGCACCTGGGCCCACAAGATCCCCTTCCTGGTCAAGTTCAACCACAACGAGCTCTTGACCTATCCGAACCAGGCCAACCAGATCCCCTTCGGCAACATCCGCCAGTGCTTCGAGATGGGGGCCGTCGCGGTCGGCGCGACGATCTACTTCGGCAGTGCCCAGTCCGGCGAGCAGATCCAGTATGTCGCCGACATGTTCGCCGAGGCCCATTCCTACGGCATGGTCACGGTCCTCTGGTGCTACACGCGCAACGACGCGTTCAAGGTCGATGGCGTGGACTATCACGCCAGCGCCGACCTGACCGGGCAGGCAAACCACCTGGGCGTGACCATCCAGGCCGACATCATCAAGCAGAAGCTGCCCACCAACAACGGCGGGTACAACGCGCTGAACACCGGCGACAGCTCCTACGGCAAGTTCCGCAAGGAGGTCTACACCGAGCTCGCCGGCTGCGATGAGACCGGCGGCGGCGGGCACCCGATCGACCTGTGCAGATACCAGGTGATCAACAACTACATGGGGCGTGTGCCGCTGATCAACTCCGGCGGGGCGAGCAGCGGGGCGAATGACCTCGCCGACGCCGTGCGGACTGCGGTGATCAACAAGCGTGCCGGGGGCATGGGCTTGATCTCGGGTCGCAAGGCGTTCCAGCGGCCGATGGGCGATGGCGTGAAGCTGTTGAATGCGATCCAGGATGTGTATCTGGATGAGGGCGTGACGGTGGCATGAGGAGGTCGATATGAGCCAGGCAGTACCCAGCGAGATTGTCTTCCTTGTGCAGGACGACCCGGACGGCGGGCTCACAGCCCGCGCTCTGGGGCACTCCATCCTCACCCAGGGCGACAACATCGACGTGATCCGCGACATGATCCGAGACGCGGTGCGATGTCACTTCGACGAAGACGAGCGCCCGGCGGTCATCCGGCTTCACTATGTCCGTGATGAGGTGATCGCGGCGTGAGGCTGCCGCGAGATATGTCGGGCGACGATCTTTCCAAGGCGATGGCACGGCTTGAGTACGAGCAGACCCGCCAGACCGGAAGCCACATGCGCCTCACGACTCAGCGCAGCGGCGAGCACCATGTAACCATCCCGCGTCACGATCCACTCAAAGTGGGGACCCTGAGCGGGATCCTTCGAGAGGTGGGTGAGCACGCGGGGATGTCGCGAGATGAGTTGGCCAAGCTTCTGTTTTCGTAGAGCCTGCACGCCGCGCATGGGGCTGATCTCGGGGCGTAAGGCGTTTCAGCGGCCGATGGGCGATGGGGTGAAGCTGTTGAATGCGATCCAGGATGTGTATCTGGATGATGGTGTGACGGTGGCGTAGGCGGCTATCGCGGCTGCAAGTTGAGACCCCTAGCCTCCCAGTAATCTCTCGTTCGAGCCGGGCGGTTCACTCTCACTGACCCGCTCCAGAACACCCATTTCGTTTGGTCCATTAAGGCAATCATGAGGTCATGCGTGATGACGATAGTTGCTCTTTGCAGTTGGCCGTGAGTTACTGGGTCGCCGACCCATTCCAATGGGTAAGCCTGATGCATCCAAGGCCAGGGTCTATATCGAGAGCCCCTGTGAATACCGGAGGCGGTCGCCACGACCTGCCCTTCAACGAGTAACTCCACACGGAACCCAAGGCCCCAGTCGCCCGGGCCAACCTGATGCCTACTTCGGATGTAGCTGTCGACAATCAGCCATAACTGACCATCGTCCAGCGTCATGAGCCCCAGGATTGCCGTTTCAATAGCTCGATCAGCTTCCGTAGATCGGAAGGTGCTCAGGACATCCGCAGGAGTGTCCCGGACGTGGATTGTGCCTATGTCGCCCTTCCAGAGTTTGCGAGCACCACTTCGATCAACCTCAATGAGCCCATCTAGATTCGTCGTATACTGGACGCCAATAAGAATCTCAGCCTCTATCTCCAACTGGCCTACCTCGAATGCGCCCAGATCAGATTCGCTTCTGAACTCCGGAGCGATCACATCGCGACCGTAGGGCGCAATGTCGAGCCAGGTACCACGTTCTTTGACGCGTACCCGCAACAGCCAGTCCTCCTTACTTGCAAGGTCGAACGTAGCATTGCCTCGGTGGATCTCGATCGGAAGGCCCGCGCTCCACATACTGCGCATGACGAGTGAGGACCGAATGAACGTTGGCTCTAGTTCAAGGATGCGATCGATCAATACTTGCGATTGCCACGATGTGAGCGTCCCTTGTTGAGCTCGATCGTAAAGCTCCCCAAAGAGCGTGGTTTGGGGACGAAAGTAGTACTCCGTGTATCCGGGGAGAAACTCGCCTCCAAAGACGTCCTTTTCGCCAATTGGCGCAAGGTACACCAGCACGCTTGACGGAATCGCGCTGACCCACCCCTTCTGGCGCACTACCGGCACCGTTCCGACGGGATATGCCGCAAACACTAGCAAACACGCCGTCACCGCCCATCGCCATCGTCTGCGCGATCGCAGCAGCAGCTTTTCCCTAGGCATCTTCCTTCCGCACTCCGGGCACGTCCATACACCGTCGGAGGCCTCGATCGATCCCATGTCATACCAGCACTTCCGGCACCGCCGCCTGCCGCGGCTGCGGTCGCCGATGATCGCCCAGATCAGCAGCAGCGCCCCGCCGCCGGCGAGGGTCCACCCGCCGATCCAGAACAGCCAGTCTGACCAGTGGGTGTTCATTTGTCGCCAAGCCCCTGGTTCTGGCGTCTATCTCTTTCAAGGAAGAACTGCCTGACCCGTTCTTCTTCTTCGCTGAAGTATGGTTGCCTCGGTGTGATAGGGACGTTGACCTCGCCGCTCCAGAAGACCGTTCGCGTGAGATCCCGAATGGCCACGCCTGAATCGTCGGTTAGTCGGACGGTGACGGCTTTCTCTTTGATCTCCACGGGCCCCGCGGTCCAGGCTAGATCTAGCGAATACTGAGCTGGGCGATGATCAATCCACGATGTTCCTAGCTCGTACATCTGGTACAACTCCGATCCTCGAGCAACGA
>CBDVAM010000048.1:0-23842 GCA_965371965.1 uncultured Phycisphaerales bacterium | reverse complement strand
CGGTCGCCAGCAGCGTGCGCGAGAACAGCGGCACCCGCTCGTCTCGGTCGTCGCGGGTCCAGCGCCATCCGCCCATGACCGCGCACGCCCGGCGGATCGCGGGCCCCACCCGCTCGATCTTGTGCTCGAACGGGTGCTCAGAGAATCGGGCGATGCGATCGCGTCGCCAGGCGCTGCCGCACTCGGGGCAGAGCACGCACCCGTCCTCGCGCACGCTCGCGCCGTCGAGCGAGTAGACGCAGTGGGGGCAGATGCCGAAGCGCACGATCGCCGAGGCGAGGCGGCGGCGATCCGAGCGCCGACGCCTCGGCACCGCGATCGCAAGGACCGTCACGCCCAGACCCAGCAGCGCCACGCCCGAGACCGTGTAGGCGTTGGCAAAGCCCATCCGAATCGACGCCCAGCCGATCAGCGTGAGCACGAGCCCGGCGAGGAGGGCAATCCCGATCAACGCCGACAGCCCGCTCCAGATCGCCACATGCCTGAATCCCGTCCGGGCGAAGCGATGCACCAACGGATCGAACCGGGTGCGGCTCGCCCCCCGCCCCTGCTGGAGCCTGACGGTGATCGCCCGGGGCTCTCCGCGGTCGTCGTCGATACGGAGATCGAAGTGCTTGCGGATGGATGAATAGAGCGTCGCCATGGCCTCCAAGTGTACAGGCGAGCGAATCGACGGATCAGAGCCTGTCAGAGCCGCGGGCCTGAGCACGCGGACTGGAGTGCAACCTCGATCATGGAATGAACGAGCAACTCAGCGAGGACCCGGACCAGACATTGGGCCATCCGCGACAAACGTCCGCGTGCTCACGCCAGCGGCTCTGCTCTATTCGCCTCGATCCGCCACGCCGCGCCGCACTCGGGGCAGACGGTGCAGCCATCGGCCTCGGCGGATAGACCGGAGAGAGAGCGGGCGCAAGTGGCGCACAGTCCCTCATCGAGCAAGAGAATCTTGGCTTGATCCGCGGGCCGTCCGATGCCGCTGAAAAGAACCCACAAAGGAACTCCCACAAACATGATGCCGAGGACCAAGAAGCCCAACAGTGAGAATCCCATCGCCCAGAACGCGTCGATACTGGGTGTCATGGCTGAGAACTTTGTGACTGAGCCAAGAGAGGTAGATGCGAAGCCGATGCCGTACATCGTCGCAAGCAGCACGGCAAAGACGATCCGGCGAACTAGCCCAAGCGCACGGAGTTTCCTGTGGATACGCTCGCGAGCCAGCGTATCGCGCGTTTCTCCGCCCCCTTTGAGGATGGCGGCCAACTCGCGATTGGTGACGATTGGGCGGCGAACGCCATGCCCGTCCTCGGCGTCGTAGGGCACCAAAGCGTATAGACCAAAGATCCGGCGGACCAGGCTCGATTCCTGGACGCTTTCCTCCGCATCTTCGCTCAGAAAACGGTCGATTCGAGCTCGCTTCCAGGCGCGCCCACACTCGCTGCAAACGAGGCAAGAGTCGTCAGCAGTCGGTAAGCCATGAAGCGTGTAGCCGCAAGCAGGACAGAGACCGACTTCGAGAAGGGCATCGGCGAGGTGACTGTGCAAGCAGCGAGTCTGGCGACGCACTATATATAGTATCACCGTGCTCGGAACGATCGCTAGGAACAACATCGCCTCAAGCTGACTAATGACACCAAATGACGAGAGAAGTATGACCGCAAACACACAGACGCCCACCGCGACGCCCATCAGGCTCCTCTGTTGGCGTCGAATCGCGCCGAGCCGGCGGGCAAGCCGGTCAAGTTGGGTGCTGCGCCGGTGGCCCAGCCGCAGTTCGACCTCTGCCGAGGGGGTGTAGGCGATTCCGCGGTCATCTGTGGGCGTTGGGCGCGCCATGGGGGCATTCTAAGCGGGCAACCGCCACGGCGCGCCATGTGGCTACCGTTGGCATCCCGTTGTCAACGCATACCGGATCAAGGAGTTCAGATGCCCCTCAACCACTACCTCACCCTCGGGCGCTCGGGCCTGCGCGTCAGCCCCTTCTGCCTAGGCACCATGACCTTCGGCGACGACTGGGGCTGGGGCTCATCCATCGAAGACTCCAAGGCCATCATGGACGCCTACATCGATCGCGGCGGCAACTTCCTCGACACCGCAAACATCTATACCAAGGGCCATTCCGAGAAAATCATCGGCGACCATATCGGCAAGCACCCCGCCAAGCGCGATCGCCTCGTCATCGCCACCAAGTTCCTCGGCAACCTGTATCCGGGCGATCCCAACGGCGGCGGCGCACACCGCAAGGCCATCTATAGCGCCTGCGAGCAGAGCCTGCGCCGACTCCAGACCGACCACATCGACCTCTACTGGATGCATTTCTGGGATCCGCACACGCCGATCGACGAGACCATGCGCGCGATCGACGACCTCGTCCGCGCCGGCAAGGTCCGCTACTTCGGTATCTCCGACACGCCCGCGTTCAAGTGCGTCCAGGCGCAGTACGAGGCGATCTTCAAGAACTGGACGCCAAGTATTGCGCTGCAGGTCGAGTACAGCCTCGCCGAGCGCACTGTGGAGAATGAGCTCTTGCCCATGGCCCGCGAGATGGGCATGGGCGTGACCCCGTGGAGCCCGCTCAAGGGCGGCGTGCTGACCGGCAAGTACACCAGGGACGATGTCGGCAAGGGCAAGGCCAATCGCGGCCCATGGGTCGACAACCACCTCACCGAGCGCAACTTCAGGATCGTCGATGAACTCAAACGCGTCGGCGCAGAGCTTGAGGCGACGCCCGCCGAGGTTGCCCTGGCCTGGGTTCAGAATAAGCCCGGCGTCGCCAGCACGATCATCGGCGTGCGGACCATGGACCAGCTCGACGCCAACCTGCGAGCCCTCGACATCACACTCACGGACGAGCACGTCGCGGCCCTGGACGAGGTAAGCGCCATCGAGGCGACGTTCCCCCAGAGCTTCCTGCCGTACGTCAAGAACAACGTCCAGGGCGGCACGACGATCAATGGTCTCCCCAGTGAGCCGTGGCAACTCGCCCCGCAGTCGGCGGGCGAGCGTTGGTGACTCGTCGGCGTCCATGGGCACCTTGCGATCGGTCCTGATGAGTCTCAGCCAAAAAAACAAGGGGACCCGCGAGGGTCCCCTTGCTCTCTTGTATGTCATGCCGCCTGTGCGGCTGTCAGATCAGCGACGACGACGGCTGGCGACCAGGCCACCCAAGCCCAGGAGGGCGAGCGTGCCGGGGGTCGGCGTGCCGAAGATCGTGATGGCACCGTCAGTCACGCTACCCCGAGTGCTTGATAAGAACCAATCGGGGCCAAAGCCAAATCCGCCGTTGAGATTCCGGCTCGCAGAGTGATCAGGTCCGCCGTCCGGGGTCGCAGCCTGGTGGAACTGCTGGCCAAAGTCCCCGAACGAGACTTCGGGGGTCAGGCCGACCCAGTAGCTGCCAGCGGCCAGGTTGATGTTGAGACCCGAGGCCGTGATTTCTTGACCAAGGGCATGCACCGCCGCATTGGTTGCAACGCTTGCGCCATTGTCCGGAATGTCACCGGGTTGCGGGAGCCCGCTGCCATCGTTGGCGAAGATGTTCAGTGTCGCCGTACCAGCACCAAGCGGCCAGTTACCGACGGTGTAATACGTGGTGATATCAGTAATGACGACGGCGCCGCCGAAGGTGACATCCATAAGCATGAACGCGTCGTACGCATCAAACGCGGCCTCGAAGTTCTGATCGACGAAGTTCCCGGAGTTGTCTGGCGGCTGGTCCCAGAGGGTCGGAGCGGTGGGCGTGTTGAGCAGGTACTCAACAGCGAACGGATTCTGTGGTCCACTAGTCTGCATCTGGGCGCTTGCAGCGCTTCCCAGACCGACCGCCAGTCCTGCAATTAGAGCTTTCTTCATGTTTCTCTACTCCTATCTGCTTGTCTCTCTCTGTCCCCGAGCTATACGAAACCCGGCGATCACTCCTCCTATGGAGTAATAGAAGAGTAACAGATCCCGAGGGCCAATCACACCGGTTAAATCGCAAAAACGCTGGTTTGCCAGCAAAAAGTCAATATTTTTATCCTATCACAATACGAACAAAGAGTCATTCCTCGTCACAGCATAGGGATAATTCTCCAATAACCCGTCAGCCGAAGCCTCTTTCAAGCACCGATTCTCGCCGCGCAACTAAGGGATTCTCCTGTATTATGTGCTCCGAAAAAGCCATACTCCGAGGAGACAAGCCACCTCGCCCTGGCCCGAGACAACGATTGGGCCAGGAAACTGCCCGAGACCGCCCGGATCAGCGCTGAGCGGCCCGCCGACCCTCCCAGCCTCGATGTGGGCACGGTCGAGGTCCACGAGACGATGGCCCACCGCCTGGTCGACGCTGTTGGGCCGCCCTGGAATGCCCCGTGCTTGCGATTCCACGACACAGACCGCGTGCGGACGACCGCGAGCTCCCGGCAACTCGTACACCGATTGTCGCGAAGCAGACACGATCGGTCCGGGACGCGCCTTGGCCGGTTGCGCAGAGCTCTCCAAGGCAGTGACGACGCCGGCGCCATAGCCCACGTTCCATCCGCATCGGTTGGCAGAGGGGACGTGGCACGTGAGCCCATCGCAACGAAACGAGGGGTGATCCTCTAGACTGCTCCAGGACAGGAATGAAACCAGGGATTCTCCCGGCCAACGACAGGCGCTTTACAATAAGGGCACTTGCCGCAACTACTCGAGTTGGTTTCCGAAGGAAGAGAAGATGCTGCTCAATCCAATAGCCCTTCTCATGCTCCTAGGCATCCTCACGCTGCTCGGCTTCATTCTCGCCTGGGTCACCAACGTCGTGGCGGGCGGTGAGATGGAAGTGAAGATCGGGGTTGCTATCTTCATTGTCGCCCGCATCATCACCTACGCACTCCAAGCGGGTCTCGGTGAGAGCTTCCCGGCCATTGGCGGTGCCGGAGTGAATCTCGTCGTCCTCGCAGCAATGATCTGGCTCATCGGCAAGGTGGAGTTTCTCAAGGCGCTCATCATCGCCGCGGTGTTCTCGGCGGTGCTCTTCGTCGTCGGTCTTGCGCTCACATGAGCGGCGCGTTCATTCACCGCTATGCCCGCAGCGCGTGCATCCCCCGCTCGCGGCGCTGACGATTCACGACCTCCAGCGCCGCTGGGTGCTTGGCGATCAGCTTGAGGAGCTGGCTCGCCGAGCATTGCAGGCGTGTCGCGGCTTTCTTGGCGTCCAGGCCGCTGGCGAACAGCACGTCCATCGCCTCGCTCAGCATCGCCGGATAATCAGCATGCTCGGCGTTGCACGCGATCCGCCCCTTCGTGCAGCGCGACATCCAGAGTGCCGTGCGCGCCTCGCCGGCGGGCACGCTGTCGCGATGCTCTGTCGCCAGGGCCAGGCGGAGGCGCTTGAGCGCCCGCTTGCGGTTGGCCTCGGGGCTGCGCTGCTCGCCGGCCTGGGCGCTGATACCGGTGGGCTTGTGGATGTACCGGACGTGGGTCTCGATCTTGTTGCGGTGCTGCCCGCCCGGGCCGCCGGTCCTGCCGCGGGTCATCGTGCAGGCGTCGAGGAGCTTGTCCGGGTCGATCGTCGCGGGGTGCGTCGGTGTGCGCGGCGACGCGTTCTTGTCATCGAAGAGAAAGTCGAGTCCGGTCATGGCTAGCACGCCGCCGTCGGCGCTGCGCGGAGCGAGAGTTCGCTCGTCAGCCCGCCCTGGTGCAGGTGATACGCAAGCCCGCCGATCATCGCGGCGTTATCGACGCAATATCCCATCGCGGGCAGGCGCACGTCGATCGCCCGCTCCTCGCCCGTTTCTCGCAGGCGCGTGCGCAACAGCGAGTTTGCGCTCACGCCGCCGCCGACGAGCAATGACATGATCTCGATATTGCGCTCTTGCAACTGCTCGAACGCCCGCCCGAGTTTGAGTATCACGGCCCCGACCGCTGCGGCCTGGAACCCCGCGGCGAAGTCGGCCTTCTCGGTTTCACTCAAGTCCCCGTGATCTTGCTGGAACACGCCGCCGGGCCCCGGCTTGCCGCGCACGCGGTACAGCAGGCTCGTCTTCAGCCCCGAGAACGAGAAATCCAGCGATTCGCGACCGAGGCGGCTGATCGGCAACTGGTGCTTCTTCGGATCACCCTGTTGGGCGAGCGCATCGAGCAGGGCCCCGCCGGGATAGCCCAGGCCCAGGATCATCGCCGCCTTGTCGTACGCCTCGCCGACGGCGTCGTCGATCGTGGACCCAAGGCGTTCCAGCTCGATCACGGATCGCACGAGATAGATCGAGGTGTGCCCGCCCGAGACCACGAGCCCCATCGCGGGGAACTCGGGCAGGTCTCGCTCCAGGCACCCGGCGTACAGGTGCGCATGGACATGGTCTACGCCAACCAGCGCCACGCCCAGGCTCCAGGCCAACGCCTTCGCAGCGCTCACGCCCACCAGCAGCGACCCGATCAACCCGGGGCGATGCCCGATCGCGACAGCGCCGAGGTCTTCGAGCCCGACGCCAGCCTCGCCCAGCGCCCGCCGAAGCGTCGGCACCAGGCGCTCGACATGCGCCCGGCTGGCGATCTCGGGCACGACGCCGCCATATTCGGCGTGCAGGTCCGCCTGGCTCGCGATCACGCTGGCCAGCACCCGCCGTCCATCTTCGATGACGGCAAACGCCGTCTCGTCGCAGCTGGTTTCGATTCCCAGGATCAGCATGAAGAGTTCAGCATTGGTCGATCGGTACCCATGAACCATGGTCAGTCGGACGGGAGCCTCTCGACGTCGGCGTCGATCAGCCAACGCTCCAGGCGGTTGCCGGTGATGCGCAGGCGCGAGACTTCTTGGCCGTCTGCGTCGCGAATCACGAGCTCACCGCCAGCGAGATCGATGGAATCGTCCCAGAGATCGGTGTCATCGATGTCTGCGAGATCGCCCGCCGCGAGCACAAGGGCGTCCTCGCGCCGACCGATCCGCTGGAGATCACGGAGGAGGCGCGCGCGCGCCAGGCGCAGTCGCTGCAACTCCTCGCCCGCCAGCTCATCTCCGGCGATCCCCTCTTCGCCCGTGGGGATCCACTCGCCGCGTTCCAGTCGCAGTTGCACCGCCTCGAGCGCCCGCGCGAGCTGCTTGTCCTTCATGGTCTGCTCGATCCACTGCGGGTCCTGCCAACGGGTCTCGACCTCCTCGCGATCCTCGCGGATGATCTCCTGCTCGCGCCGAACCTCGAACAGATCGAACTCCTCGCGATTGTCGAGCGGCACATAGAACCCCTCGGTCGGATCGACGCCCCACACCGGCGAATCGTTCTTGCGATGGATCGAACGCCCGCTGGGAAGGTAATAGTGCTGCTCGGTGATCTTGAGCTCGCTGCCATCGGCCGACGAGGGCAGGGTGTACACGCTCTGCACGCTGCCCTTGCCGAAGCTCCGCGTCCCGAGCACGATCGCCCTGTCGTTCTCCGAGAGTGCCCCGGCGAGCACCTCGCTGGCGCTCGCGCTGGTGTCGTTGAGAATCACCACGATCGGAAACTCCGGTAGCGTGCCCGCGGCGGTCGCCCTCCTGATGTGTTCGTCAAACTCCCGCCCGTTGGTCGAGACGATCACGCCCTCATCGAGGAAGAAATCGGCCATGCGGATGGCGTCGTCGAGCACGCCGCCGGGATTCCAGCGCAGATCGAGCACCAGCCCGCCGACCTTGCCCTGATCTGCGCCCATCTCGCCCAGCGCCTCGCGCAGCTCCCGGGCGCTTGCCGGGGTGAACTGGGTCAGGCGCAGGTACGCGATCCCGAGGTCCTCATCCAGGAAATACCGCCAGCGTTCCGGATCGGCCGGATCGCGGACCACGCCCTTGACGCTGCGTGTCTTGATCGCTGAACGCGTGATCTCGATCGCCGATCGAATCCCGTCGCGCTCTACGACGACATGGACGACCGTTCCCGACTCGCCTGTCAGGCGCTCCACGGCCTCATCGGACGTGATATCCGCGGTGCTCACACCCTCGATCTCAACGATCACGTCGTCGGCCATCAAGCCGGCGCGAAACGCCGGTGAGTCATCCAGGGGCGTCACTACGGTCAGCCACCCGTCGCGGATGGTGATCTGGGCCCCGATCCCGACGTACTCGCCGGTGAGCTGCTTCTCGAAGTCCTCGCGATCGCGCCCCGGCACATAGATCGTGTAAGGATCATCCAGGGCGTCGAGCATCCCGCGAATCGCCCCCGCCTGCAACGCCTTCTCGTCCAGTTCGTCGACGTACCGCATGTCCAGCATCGCCTTGACGTCGATCAATGGGTCCAGGAACGTCAGATCCTGTCGTGCCGTCAGGGCGAGCGTGGACCCGAGCACCGCGACGCCAAGAACAGCGATCAGGGACGCTTCCAATACAAACCGGCGACGTTTCATCGTGGCTCCTTCGCGAACAGAACAGGACATTGCCTTTGGCGATTCTCCGGAGAATCGCATCGGCCCCCCGCGGGCTCCGCCCCCATCGTACTTGGGAAATCCCGCCCGAGTCATCCCGATCGACCATTGGCAACGATCTATAGTCAGTTCTTGTTCGTATTTCGGATCGCCTCGCGGGCATCTGGAGACCCGATCATCCCCTTTGAGAGCCTCCATGCCCCCCTCGAATGAACGCACGACCATTGATGTCGAGGCCGAACGCGCCATCGTCGCCGCTGTCCGCCTCCAGAACTCGGTGTACGACCCCAACGATCCGTTTGGCGAGCTGGTCGCGCTCGCCGAGCAGGCCGGGTCGAACGTAGTCGGTGAGATCGAGCAGGCCCGCCACCGCCCCGTGGCCGCGACGTTCATGGGCTCGGGCAAGCTCGAAGAACTGCGCGATCTGTGCGAGCGCCTCGAGGCCACGGTGGTCATCTTCGACCACGACCTCGCGCCATCGCAGATCGGCAACATCGAGAAGGTTGTCAACGTCAAGGTCATCGACCGCAGCGAGCTGATCCTGGATATCTTCGCCGCCCGCGCGAGCACCCGCCAGGCCAAGCTCCAGGTCGAACTCGCCCAGCTCGAATACACCTACCCGCGCCTGCGCGCCATGTGGACCCACCTCGAACGCATCGTCGGCTCGGGCGGCATCGGAGGCGTCGGCACACGAGGCCCCGGCGAGCAGCAGCTCGAGATCGACCGTCGCCTCGTGCAACGCCGCAGGCTCAATCTGCAACGCGAGATCAAGGACATCCAGGCCCGCAAGTCCCGCGAGGTCTCCAAGCGCAAGCAGGACCACTTCACCGTCGGCCTCGTCGGCTACACCAACGCCGGCAAGAGCACGCTGTTCAACACGCTCACCGAGCCCTTCGGCGGCGGCGGCGCTTATGCCGACGATCGCGTCTTCGCCACGCTGCATACCCGAACGCGCGCGTGGCGCGTCGCCCCCGGTGTCGAGGTCATGCTCTCGGATACCGTCGGGTTCGTGCGCGACCTCCCCCACCATCTCATCGCCAGCTTTCGCGCGACCCTCGAGGAGGCCACCCACGCGGATATCTTGCTCATGGTCCTGGATATCGCGGACCCCGCCGGCGAGATGCACTTCGAGACTATCCAGAAGACGCTGGACGCCGTCTTCCGCGAGGCCCACCGCGACGACCCCGAGGGACAGCCGAAGCGCTTGTTGCTATTGAACAAGGTCGATCGCCTGCCCGACGCCGGCGAGATCCTGGTCTGGCAGAACCGGGAGCGCGGCTCGATCCCCATCTGTGCCCTCGACCCATCGCATGGCGGCAGCGGGCGGGGCCTGGAGACCCTCACCGAGGCCATCCGACGCGAGGCCGTCGGCCCCGAGCACACCTACGAGCTCGTCCTGGCCCTGCGAGAATCCAAGGCCATCCACGACATCGAGACCGTCGGCGAGCTGCTCGACCGCCAGTATGAGGGCGATACCGCACGCCTGCGCATCAAGCTCGGCGAGCGCCAGGTCGAACGGCTTCGCGCCCGCGGGGCCCGCTTTGAGATCGCCGGCGTGCAATAGGCCCGCGGCGATAGGCGAGGCTGAAGTAGGCGGGGCAAGGGATACCAGCGAGGAGTTTCGCTTCGTCAGTCGATCTTCTGTGGATCCGCGGCTCCAAGGCAATCTCTTAGCTTCGCCGCGATCGCGTCTGCGGATGGCAGACCATCCGGGTACAGCCGGCAGCTCAAGTCGCCCCCAGGCCTTGGGCCGCCTGCGCCCGTGACGTCGACGCCGCCGACCAGCAGTGTCGGCGATCCATACCCCCGCCTGGGATCGTCCATGGGCAGCGAGGCGAGATCGATCTCGACCAGCGTTGCACCATCGAACCGCGCGCAGACCGTTCTCGCACGCTCGCGCAACTCGCTCGCCATCGGACAGCTCGGAAACATCAACAGCTCGCAGCATGGCGACGCGGATCGTCGTTCTGGATGGGACATCCCGTGCCCTTTCAGAGTCGCTGCCTGCTTGATCAATGCAGTGGTGCTCTCGCGCGAGGATTGGCCCTCTGGCTGATCGGCGATTGTGCATCCAGCAAGGACAGCAAGGGCAGACCCGAGCACAACCGGCACGCTCAACATCGAAGACTCCTTCGCGTGGGCTACCCCTGCTTGATGAGCGATGACATGGCGCCGAGCGCCGCCTTCATGCGTTCTTGCGACTGCTCGCCTGCGCACTGGCTCAGGCACAACTGGAGTTCTTCTTCGATCAATCGGGCGGCGACCCGGCTGAGCGCGCCGCGGACCGCCGCCACCTGTGTCAGCACCTCGTCGCAGCACCGTCGCTCCTCGATCATCTTGCGGACCGCCCCGATGTGCCCCTGGGCACGAGCGAGGGCGTCGCAGAGCGATTTGGAGGACTCCGGGGACAGATACAACGTCTCGGCGGCGGTCGTCATGGTCGTTCTCGCTATCCCCCCTTGGGGATATACGATATCCCGTTGGGGGGATATGTCAACACCCTCGAACTTCGCCGCCCCAGATCGAGAAAAACTCTCTCTTTGCAAGCGCCGCTCGCCTCTCTAGACTCTTTGCGTGCGAGACGGTGCCGATCCGTCCGCGCCCATCGATCCGCGAGACCCCCGGGGGCGCAGGGTCGGCGGCGGACCCCGAAACCCCCGACGAAGGGAGGACCGAACCATGGCGGTTCAGAACATCACATCCATCCGCAACATCGCCCTGACCGGTGACGCCGCCAGCGGCAAGACCACGCTCACCGAACGCCTGCTGCTCACCAGCGGCGCGATCAACCGCATGGGCTCGGTCGAGGAGAAGAACACCGTCAGCGACTGGACCGACCTCGAGAAAGACCACCACCACTCCCTCCAGCCCACGGTCGTCCACTTCCAGACCGGCGGCGCGAACGTCAACCTCATCGATACCCCCGGCATGGCCGACTTCCTGGGACACGCCATCGCGTGCTTTCCCGCGGTCGAGACCGTCGCCGTCATGATCGACGCCGGGCGGGGCGTCTCCAACGCCACCCGCCGACTCATGACCATCGCCGAGCAGCGCAACCTCCCGCGCCTGATCATCATCAACAAGATGGACGAGCAGCAGGCCGACCTGGAGGCCCTTGTCGAGAAGATTCGCGAGGTCTTTGGCGGCTCGTGCCTGCCGATGAACCTGCCGACCGCCGACCGCGAGGGCGTCATCAACGTCTTCGGCGAGGACTCGGGCGACCCGCTGTTCAGTTCCGTCGAAGAAGCCCACACAAACATCATCGAGCAGGTCGTCGAGGTCGACGAGGACCTCATGAACGAGTATTTCGAGCTCGGCGCAGAGGGCCTGGACAAGAAGAAGGTCCACAATGCCTTCGAGAAGGCGTTGCGCGAGGGCCATCTCGTCCCGATCTGTTTCATCAGCGCAAAGGTCGGCACCGGCGTCGACGCCCTGCTCGACGTCATCGCCCACCAGCTCCCCGGCCCGCTCGAGGGCAACCCCAGAACGTTCACCCGCACCAACGACGACGACGAGACCAGCGAGTTCCAGCCCGAGCCCGACGCGAGCAAGCCCCTCATCGCACACATCTTCAAGGTCGCGTCCGACCCGTTCGTCGGTAAACTCGGCATCTTCCGCGTCCACCAGGGGATCATCAAGGCCAAGACCGAGGTCAAGATCGGTGACGGGCGCAAGGGCGTTCGCATCGGCGCGCTGCTGCGCCTCCAGGGCAAGGACCACGAGGACGTCACCGAGGCCGGCCCCGGCGAGATCATCGCCGTCGCCAAGGTCGACGAGATCGCCCACGATCTGGTCATCCACGAGGACAAGTCCGGCGACTCGATCCACCTCAAGCCGCTGCAACTGCCCAAGCCGCTCTACGGCCTGGCGATCACCCTCACCAACCGCGCCGACGAGACCAAGTTCAGTACCGCCATCCACAAGATCATCGCGGAGGACCCGTGCTTTGTCATGGAGCGGATCGCCGCCACCAAGCAGACCGTCCTGCGAGGCCTGGGCGAGCTGCACCTGCGGGTGTGCCTCGAGAAGCTCAAGAGCCACTACGGCATCGAGGTCGATACCTCACCGCCCAAGGTCGCCTACAAGGAGACCGTCACCGCCAAGGCCGAGGGCCATCATCGCCACAAGAAGCAGTCCGGTGGCTCGGGCGAGTTCGGCGAGGTCTACCTGCGCGTCGAGCCGCTCCCGGCAGACTCAGACGAAGACTTCGAGTTCGTCAACTCCACCGTCGGCGGCAGCATCCCCAGGCAGTTCATGCCGGCAATCGAGAAGGGCATCCGCAAGGCGCTCACCGAGGGCGCGATCGCGGGCTACCCCATGCAGGGAATCAAGGTCGAGGTCTACGACGGCAAGTATCACGCGGTTGATTCCAAGGAGGTCGCGTTCATCAAGGCCGGGCGCTGGGCGTTCGTCGACGCGGTCAAGAAGGCAAAGCCCGTGCTGCTGGAGCCGTTCGTCGAGCTGGATATCACGGCCCCGGCGGGCAAGATGGGCGACATCGCCGGCGACATGTCCACCAAACGCGGCAGGGTCCAGGACTCCAACGTCGAGGGCGACACATGCAACGTGCGGGCCATCGCCCCGCTCGCCGAGTTACAGAACTACTCGAACGAGCTCAAGAGCATGACGGCCGGTGCGGGCAGTTACGCGATGGACTACTCGCACGACGAGATCACGCCGCCGAATATCCAGGCGGAGGTTGTCGCGGCGTATAAGCCGCATGAGGATGATTGATTCCAATCAAAACAGGTTTAGGGCACTTTCGGCTCCAGATGCGGTCCGTAAACGTCAGAAGCATGACGCTAGTTGCCGATCTCGGGCGCGGTCTTGCCGAAGATAGTGATATGACTGCGGAGGGCAAAAATCCGGCACGGCCCCGCGCAGTCTGTTGAGGGTAACGGGTTTCTCGAAGACCTCAACTTCGTTAAACGAGATCGCAAATCCCCGTACACATCCATCAAAGTAGTCCAGAAACTCCATTCGCGTCAGCCCACTCCTGCAACCAGTCACTGACCAGAGTCGTCTGGGGCCAGCCGAGATCACTTCAACGACCCTCGCCCGGGCTACCACTGCGCTCGTTGGAGATGTCTCGTAGAAGACGATCATATCTCCTGACTCCACGGCCGGCCGCACTCGGCGGAGTTCCACCTGCTTGTCACCCTCGATTACCGCTCGTGCGAATCGCGGACGAACCGAGATGAGGAGTTGACGACGGGGCAGTGTTGGCATATGCGATCTCGCAAATCTCCTCGAAACACGAAGAGGGTATCTCAACTGGCATAGACAGCGGAGGCGGCCCATCCGCCCCCCGGTGTGCTGCAATCATCGGACGAAGAACCTCTCCTGGAACAGCAATAGGCAAGCACTCAGTCGCTCCGAAGTGAATTGCCATGACCCTATTGTCCGGGTTTCCCCTTGCAACCTCGAGGATGTCCTCCCATTCATACACACCTAGGCGCTGGAACCTCTGGAACAGGTCCTTCGCGCGTCCGACGTGAGTCGCAAGCACCGCCGAGCACGCTCGCACCTCCCGGATCTTCGCGCTCTTGTCCGTCGAGACGTACCACAGAATCCGCGAGGGAGCCGAAACGACCTGGATCTTCCCGGAGCGGTAGTACACGTTCTCGGAGTTGAGCAGAAGCGACGGGTCTCCGCCAAACAGTGATTCTCCCCCCAGTTTCGCGTCAAACAAGTGTGCCGCGAATCGTGGTTGGATAGGTACCACGAATGTCCTGAGCGGGCTCTCGGCGAGCATCCCGGGCCAGAGCAATCGCTCAAGGTTGGCAATGGACTCTTCAGCACCCGTTGCAGTCGTCAGTTCAATACCGATACGGAGAAGAGAGCTCTCGACGTTCGGCTGTCTCTTCGCTAATGCCGACGCTTCCGCCGACAGTCGGTCTCTTCGATGCACCCCCTCCATTGACCACTTCACCCAAGTACCTAAGGGGTCTCGCACAAACCCGACAAGCGCCGCAGATAGGGCGACCTGATGCAACGGTGCACGGTCCTCAATAGTCACTAGCGAATAGCCAAGCCGTAGACTCTCTCGCACAGTTTCCTGAAGCAGATGCCGTGTCAGAGTCTCGGCAAGAGGACCAGGCATTACGCGTAGGGCCACGATTCTAGCATGATCTAAAGTCTCGTACTTGACTACCAGCAGTGCGTGCTGCCCGCCTGTTTCACTCTCTATGACGGCCACGCGATAC
Source organism: uncultured Phycisphaerales bacterium (assembly GCA_965371965.1). Classification (GTDB taxonomy): domain Bacteria; phylum Planctomycetota; class Phycisphaerae; order Phycisphaerales; family UBA1924; genus S146-42. Next base: position 9,287 of record CBDVAM010000048.1, on the reverse strand, counting down.
CCAGACGGATCGGCGAGTGCTCGGTGAACAATGTCGGCTAGCCTATGCTTGCGCTCTCCCACTCCGTAATTGAGAAACCGATCGATAAGCGCATCGAGTTGTGCTTGCCCTGGTCGCATGATTCTAATTGCCGTACCGTGGAGTCGGGCTGGTGCGTATTCACGACGACGCACAATCTCATCCAGCGAGAGGATCAGTTCCACCGGGCGGTATACCGTGAGACCGAACTGTTCCGATATGACCTCGCTGTACCGGAGCAGGCCCTTATCTCGAGTCAGGAAGACATCTGCTTCACCCGCGATGGACTGTGCGAGCTGTCGCAGATCTGATTGATCCTGTTTTCGCCTGGGTGTGCCAAGCAGCTCCTTGAGCTTCTCCAACACCTGCTTTTCGTTGGCCTCATTCCTCGGCACGGATGCCTGTCCGCGGATGAACGCCATCCGACGCTTCCTCTCTTGGGTGTCCTCTTGGCGAGCTACTTCCGAGAGCGCCTCATCGGTCACCCAGAAGCTAACCTCTCCCTCTAACCACCCTGCTCCGAGCATTGCCGCTTCTGAATCGCTCGGGTCTTGATCCTGCACATCGATGGCCACATTCACGTCCATCACCGCAACGATGGTGTCTTCCGCCCGCATCTTCAGATTCTCAGAGAAGAGATGCGAGTGACCGTGATCGAGGTAGAGCTGAATCAAGGGTCGGCCCGACCTGCCTCGCCCGGCCTTCTCTGCCATTGGCACGAAGCCCAACCGCTGCCAAGCCTCGAGGGCTTCGTACTCCTTCGCGCAATGGCAAAGGATGCCAGGGAGGTGCCGAGTGCGCGACTTCAACTCCTCACACAGGGCCCTCGCTACTCCCTGTAGACGGTGTTGCTCATGCACGCATAATTGTTGAACGACCGCCCGTGCTGGGGTCGTTCGATAGAGGACATAGCCACGCACGGAATCGTCCGTCCCAATTGCTGCGAGCACGCGATCCTTGCCCGCCTCCCGTTCAAAGCAACTCTTCGGGAAGTGCCCCAACGTGCGCGAATTCCGATCGGCGAGTTTGATGACTTGAGTCAGATGCTTGGAACCGGGCACTACAGTGATGATCTTGTAAGGAGGCCTTCTTCGCATTACATGTCATGTTATCCGAGGTACGGCGGGTGGTACAGCCACCGCGTTGGGTGGCTGTGCCTTTTATTTCTACGGCCCCGTCCACTCCGCATGGCCACGAAGACGTGCCTATACGACCCTTGGGTCACCGGAGAACGGCATGCAGGTCCACCAAAGTGGAGCCGACCGCGATACTGACCTCTCTCGGGCCAGTGCGGTCTAGCAATGCCCGCCCCAGGATCACTGACTATCGGAAGGGCCCGTGGCTGAGTGGCGCTCAGCGCCATGAGCCCGATTCCAATCTGATACACTCCGGTTCTGCTCGCTAGCGGCCTCTCGGGCTGCACGTCAGGGCTCCGTCGGATCGGGGTCAATCGCATCGGTTCCAGCTCTGAGGGGGTCTCCAATGTATTCGAACAGCATTTCCAGGCGCGAGTTCATCCGTACAACGTCCGCCGCGGGCGTGGCGGTCCTGGGAGCGCCGACCTTCGCGTCGAGGCTGGTGGACACCAAGCTGCGCGTGCTCTCGATCGGGGTCATCGGCACGATCGGCGGGGCCGACCGCAGCAACGTCAATGCGCATCCGGAGGCCGACATCGTCGGCCTGTGCGACGTGGACTCCAACGCTCTTGCCAAGGCCGCGCAGGATCACCCCGACGCGTTCACCTGCGCCGATTACCGCGTCGCGTTCGACAAGTACGCCGACAAGTTCGACGCCGTCATCGTCGCCACACCCGATCACTCCCACTGCAGCATCATGACGACCGCGCTAAAGCACGCCAAGCACGTCTACGGCCAGAAGCCGCTGGTGCATCAGCTCGAGGAGCTGGACATCCTCTCGCGCGCGGTCCGCGCCCGACCGGAACTCGTTACCCAGACTGGCGCTCAGCGGATCCAGTCCAAGGCCCGGCGGGCCGCGGTCGACATCCTCAGGAGCGGTGGCCTGGGACGGGTGATCGATGTGCATATCGCCTTCGGCGGAGGCGCGCACGCCGGCGGCCACTACTTCTGCGACGGGACCTTGGGCGAACCCATCGAGCCGCCCTCGGGCTTCGACTATGACCTGTGGCTCAACGGCGCACAAGCCGAGCCCTGCCGTCCGAACATGGTGCAGCGCCAGTGGCGGAGCTGGTGGAACTACGGTGGCGGCCAGATCGCCGACTGGATCGTGCATGTGACCGATGTCCTCTTCTATGCCTTCGACGAGTTGCAGAGCCCGACCCAGGTCTGCTCGCAAACGCCCACACGAGACGTGACCTGGTTCCACGCCGATAGGGTGCTCTCCACGGTCACGTATCCTGTCCATGGCGACAGATTCGCGAACTCGACCTGCAACTTCTATCTGTACGACACCCACATGCAGCCCGATCGGGCGCTGCTCGGCATCGGCGAGGGCGAGTGGCCCGGCGGCATCTTTACGGTGGTCGTCTGCGAGGGAGGCACGATGGTCCTCGGGCCGAGCGGCCCGCTGCAGATCTGGCGCGAGGGCCAGATGACCGATGGCCTGGAGTGGCCCGGCCTTCCCGCCTACGAGGACTTCAACCACTGGCACGCCTGGGTCGACAAGGCGCTGGGCAAGGACACGCCTCACCATTGGGCGCCGTTCGAGGCCGGCCTTCGCTGCACCGAGCCGGGACTTCTCGCGGTCAAGGCCGCGAAGTACCCCGGGCAGGTGCTCGACTGGGATCGCAGCAAGCTGGCGTTCACGAATCACGCCGAGGCGACGAGATCGCTCGTTCGGCGCGACTATCGAGAGGGATTTGCGCCGGTTCGCATGGGTCGGTAGTCGCCCCGCGCGATCACAAGCACTCTTGGGCCCGGTGACAACCAGACGCATGATTGAAGCGCGGGCAGGGCGTGCAACATCAGTCTCTACGCATGCCTTTTTCAAGGAAACGTGTGCTTGACCACACTACTCACGCTGCACCCAGTCACGGCCTGAAAATACAACGTCTGCCCACCGAACTCCTCAGGCAGCTTGATCGTGATCGTCGTGTCGCCCGCGGCAATCGTGCCGAGCAGCGTCGGCGAGTCAAGATTCAGCGGCACCTCTGCGCACCCCTCCAGCGCAGTCTCGCCCGTGCTGTCGCTCCAATACAAGTTGACGGCGGTATCGAACGCCGGCGAGATCGTAAAGCTGTTCGCCACGCCGAGCTTTCCCGGGACCGGGTCCGTCAGCGTCGCCGCGACCGGCGTGAGCAGGTACGAGTGAAAGAATCCGCCCAGCGCGCCGTATCCGGCGATCTGTCCGTCGTCGTTGATGCCCGTGGCCGAGCGAAGGTCCCAGCCCGTGTCCGGCGGGATCTGGTCGTTGAGGTCCACGATCTGCCCGTCGTGTGAGAGAAACGCCCGCGTGAGCCCGATGCCCCACGTTTCGCCGACGACCTGGTTGGAGTTGTTGATCGCCTTGGCGTCGGTGTGCTCTCCCGGATAGACCCCGAGATCGACGACCTTGTTGCCGACCCACTGCGCGGCGTGGCGAAGCCCGTCGCTGCCCTCGGCCATCCCGACAATGATGCCGGCGTCATTCACTGCATACGCGATGCTGTAGTCCCCGCCGGGGAGCAACGCCAGGCCCTCGATGGTCCACCCGTTCTTCGTGCGCGTCCACTTCGTCGCGTGCCCCAGGCCGAAGGCGTATGACGCGCCCACCGCGACCCCGTTGTTGTTCAGCCCCAGCGCGTAGCTGCCGAAATAGTCCGGCAGAACGCCCAGCGATTGGACTTGCCAGGGCGGGTTCGCGTCCGGGTCGTACTCGTACGCGACGGCGATCAACTGATCGATCGCGTCATCGACGTCGCCCACGCCCAGCGTGCCGGAATCTGAGATGTCGCTCGCACGCGAGAAGGCGAAGTTCGGAAGGATGCCCAGATCCTCCACGCTCCAGTTCCCGTTGCCATCCTTCGTCCACAGCGCGGCATTCGAGAAGGCGTCCGGAAAGCTGGAATACCCCACGACCTGCCCGCCCTCGTTGATGCCTAGGGCGAAGTTGCTCGTCCCCGGCCCCGTCACCGGCAGAGGCTCCATGATCCCGTCGCTCCAGCGATAGGGAACTTCCGCCGTCCTCGACGCGGAAACGCCGGCGACCTGCGCCGCATCGTTGATAGCGTGAGCGAAACTCCCATTCGCCCCAGGAAGGGGGCCCAGCTTCTTCACGCTGTACTGCGGCTGCGCACTGCACGCCACGCTCAGGACGGACGACAACAAGGCAACGGTTTGAACGCGGTTCATGGTCGATCTCCCCTTCGTGCCGCCGAAGAGGCTGGTTCCAGCGCAGATTATACACGATCCGCCGGCTCGCCAATCCGAAACTCTCGTTTTCTGGGCGGGAAGATGGCGATGCGCCTCAGATCTGTGGCGCCGACTCATTCTTGGGCTAGCGCATTCAACGTTCGATCCACGCCCACCCTCGACAAACGGACATACAACAACACCGACCATCGCAATGGTCGGTGGCACGTCCATGCCCGCCTCTGGGCGGCTGGAGGCTCCCAGCCCAACCCGGATCTTCGCGGACTCAGACCCGGCGTCCAGAGTCGATCCCCCCCACCCCCACCACACTCTCGCATCCCCACACCGTCCGAGAAGCGCAAACCCTGCGTCCAACGTCCTCGGGATTATCAACGGGACGTTGGATCTTTGAAGTTCCGAGGACTCGGAGTTCGATAGAGCGATGTACGCCGCCATGCACGCACGCCACCCCCGTGTGCGCACGCAGACGCCGATCGAGGTATCCTGCTGACGATGGACTCCGTCTCCGGCATCCCGTTCCACCTGGCCAAGGCCTACGGCATCGAGCGCACGACGCCCGTTCGCCCCATAACGCCCAAGGCTCAAACGCCGAGAACGATCTCGCCCGCCGATCGCGCCCCAGCGAGCGATGGCCTGCGCCTGTTCCACCCCCAGGGCGGATCCAAGGCGAACCCCGGCGTTGCGAATCTGGTCGGCGCCACGGTGCCGGGGAGCGTGGACTTTTCCTCAGGTGATCCACAGGCGCGCACCGGATCGCTGGCGCTGTATCATGCCCCGGCGGCAAGGAACGCCGCCGCGACGGGTGTGGATCTGGGCCGGATGCTCGACACCACAGCCTGAGAGGAAAGGTTGGTATGGAGACCACCACATTTGTGCGCGCGCGCACGGACGCCGCAGCGATCCAAGAATCGCCCGTGAACACACACTGGCCGCTGGACCCCGACATCACGTTTCTCAACCACGGGTCCTACGGCGTGTGCCCCAAGCCCGTGCTCGAGGCCCAGGGTCGGTATCGCGCCCAGATGGAGCGCGACCCGATCGCCTGGTTCATGCGCGATCAGGAGGCTCTGCTCGATGCGTCCCGCGAGTCTCTGGCGGGATTGATCGGCTGCCGGGGCGAGGACCTGGGCTGGACGCCCAACGCCACGATCGCCATCGCGACGATCCTGCACGCGATCTCGTGGCGGGCGGGCGATGAGATCCTGGCGTGCGACCAGGAGTACATGAGCGCGATCAACGAGGTCCGGCGCCTGCAAGAAAGCAAGGGCGTCAAGCTGGTCTGCCCGCAGATCCGCATCCCCGTCGAGTCCGAGGACGAGATCGTCGATCGCATCCTCTCGCACGTCACCGGGCGGACCCGCCTGGCGGTCATCAGCCATATCACCAGCCCCAGCGCGATCATTCTGCCCGTCGAGCGGCTCACCCGCGAGCTGCGAGGTCGCGGCGTGGAGGTGCTCATCGACGGCGCACACGCGCCGGGCCAGATCGAGTTCGACCTCTCGGCGATCGAGCCGACGTACTACGTCGCGACGCTGCACAAGTGGGTGTGTGCGCCCAAGGGCGCCGGCGTGCTCTGGGTCCATCCCGATCGCAAGACGACGTTCCGCCCGTTTGCGCTCTCGAGCAGGGCCCACGAGGATCGCGAGGATCGCTCGCAGTTCTTGCGAGACTTCGACTATCACGGCACCGACGACCACTCGCCGCATATCTGCGTCAAGGACGCAATCGAGTTCATGTCCGGGCTGCTGCCCGGCGGATGGGCGGAGTTGCGCACACGAAACCACGCGTTGGTCGTCGAAGCCCGCAACCTGATCTGCGACACGTTGGGCTTGGAGCGCCCGATACCCGAGTCGATGATCCCGATGATGGCGACGATCCAGCTCCCGGTGGTGCCGGATCGCTTGCAGGGCCAACGCACCGTCTTCGGCGACCCTCTCCAGGATCGGCTGGTCTCAGTCCACAAGGTCCAGGTGCCGATCTGGACCAATGCGCTGACGGGCCAGCGGTTCTGCCGGATCAGCGCGCAGGTGTATAACACGATCGAGCAGTATGAGCTTCTCGCGAGGGTCTTGAAGGATGAGCTGGCGAGAGAAGCTCGACTCTGACAGCCGGCATCGCTACGAGCCCGAAGCGCGAGCGAGGCGGTGCGCAGCAGATGGCCAATGCCTCGCTTGCGCTTCGGGCTCGTCGTGAAGGTCTTCCTCAATCCTCACACGCCGTACACGCCTCTGAGTTTCCCCTCCAAGTATCGCATCAACGGATCGGCGCTCAGCGGTTTGCCCGTGATCTGTTCGCACAACTCGCCCGAGCGGAACTGGCGTCCCTTGGCGTGGATGTTCTCGCGTGTCCAGTTGAGCACAGCGGAGAAATCGCCGCGGCTCATCTGCTCGTCGAGCTTCGGATGTGCCTCACGAATTGCCTCGAACTGCTGAGCGGCGTGGAGGTTGCCCAGGGTGTAGGTCGGGAAGTAGCCGAGCAGACCGAAGGACCAGTGGACGTCTTGCAGGCAACCCTTGGCGTTGCTCGCCACGTCAAGGCCCAGGTACGACTTCATCTTCTCGTTCCAGACGCCGGGGATGTCCTTGGCGGCGAGGTCACCTGCGAAGACCGCACGCTCGATCTCGAATCGCAGCATGACATGCATGTTGTATGTGGCCTCATCGGCCTCGACGCGGATGAAGCTGGGCTTGGCGGTATTAGTCGCGCTATAGAGATCGTCGGGGCTGAAGCTGGCGAGCGCCCCGTTGAACTGCTTGTTTGCGAGCGGCAGGAGCCACTCCCAGAACGCGCGGCTGCGCCCGACGAAGTTCTCCCACATGCGGCTCTGGCTCTCGTGCATGCCAAGGCCGATGGCCTGAGCGAGCGGCTCGCCGTCGTGGTCGCTCTTTGGCAGGCCCTGCTCATAGAGCCCGTGCCCGCCCTCGTGCATGGTGCCGTAGAGCGCGTCGGTGAAGCGCTCGTCGCGGTAGCGCGTGGTCAGGCGTGTGTCGCCGGGCGCGAGGCCCTCGCAGAACGGATGGGTCGTGGTGTCGAGGCGGGCGGCGTCGAGGTCGATGCCCATGGCGTTCAGGACATGCAGGCCCAGCTTGTGCTGATCTTCGGGCGCGACCTTGACGTTGAGCGGGGCATCGTTTGGCGGCGACCCCTTCTGGAGCTCTTGCAGGAGATTGGTCAGGCGCTCACGGAGCGGCTCGAAGACGCCCTGGATCTCGCCGGCCCGCGCACCGGGCTCATACTCCTCCAGCAACGCGTCGTAGAGCTCGCCGGGCTGCCCGTTGTCGCTCGGCACGCCGAAGCACTCGGCTTTGCGCCGGATGAGCTCGATCATGGTCTCCAGGCTTGGGAGGAACATCTGAAAATCGTTCGCGGCCCGGGCCTTCTTCCAGACCTGCTGGCTTGCGCTCTGCTGGCGTGCGATCTCGGCGACGAGATCCGTCGGCAGGCGGGTCTGGCGGTCATAGTCGTGGCGGAACTCGCGGACGCTGGCGCTCAGGCGCGTGTCCGCCGTGACCTCGCCGTCGCCCTCGGCGGCACTCAGCAGGTCGCCGAACTCGCTGCTTGTCTCGCGGTCATGAATGAGCTCGGCCATCGCGCCCATCTGATCGCCTCGCGCCTGCGCGGCACCCTCGGGCATGTAGGTCTCCTGGTCCCACCCAGCCAGCCGTGCGACGGACTCGAAGGTCTCGGTCTTGCGGGCGTAAGCGGCGAGATTCTGGTACGCAGTTGTCATCGGAGACTCCAAGAGTGACTTACCACAGAGACACAGAGGGCACAGAGACGAGAAGAAGCGAAGAGACACGAAGAAGGGGTTTCATTGCGCTACTCCCACCGAAAGATCTTGAGCGCGACGACGAAGCACAGCACGCCCCACACCGCCATGATGACCAGCTCGGACCCCTGGCTCATAAGCGACTCGCCGTCGAGCATCACGGCCCGAAGCGCATCGTTGAGGGCGGTCAGCGGGAGCAGTTGCAAGATCGGGTGGAGCCAGTCGGGGAAGCGTTCATAGCTGAAGAACACGCCCGAGGCGAGCCACATCGGCATCATGACGAGGTTCATGAGGCCCGAGACGCCCTGAATAGTGCGTGCTCGCGATGCAACGAGGATGCCCACGCCGCTGAACAGCATCGCGCCCAGCAGGCAGATGAGCCCGAACGACAGCGGGTTGCCCCGGAACGGCACGCCCAGAACCCAGACGCCGAACGATGTCAGCAGGGCCATCTCAAGAACGAGAAAGACCAGGCGTGAGTTGATGAACCCGAACATGAACGAGCTCTTGCGCATCGGCGTGACCAGGAGGCGACGCAAGAACTTCTTTTGCCGGATGTCGGCGATGGCAAAGCCCACGCCCCACATGCCCGTGCCCATCAGGTTCATGCCGATGAGGCCCGGGAACAAGAAGTCGACGTACCGCGAGCCGACCTCGGTCACGGGTTCGAGACTGAGCGCCGGCTCGGCGTCGGGATTCTCCGCGAGCGTCAGCGCACGCTGCACACGCAGCTTAGCAGGCGTGGCATCCGACCGGGCCTCGTCGAAGGCATATCGCGGCGGATCGTCGGCCTCAACGCCCTCCATCATGAGCCCGTCCACCGCACCCTTGCGGAGCTTGACAAACCCCTCGTCCCACGACGCAAACATTTCAACCTCGATCTCTTCGCTTGCCGTCAACGCCTCGACCAGCGACTCGGGCGCGGACTCAACCACGCCGATCTTCGATGGCGTGGGGCCACTGGCCCGGAACGCGAAGCCGAGCACCGCGGCGAGGACGATCGGGAACGCGAAGACCCAGAAGATCGCCTCGGGCTCGCGAAGAAAGTTGAGCACGCGAACGCGAGAGAGCTCTTTAATCTCGTTGAGGTTCATGGGAGTTGGGTCTGGGGTCTTAGGGTCTGGGGTCGGGGGTCAGGGGTCCGGAAATCTATTTCCCTACACCCGAAACCC
>CBDVAM010000047.1:0-24082 GCA_965371965.1 uncultured Phycisphaerales bacterium | reverse complement strand
CGTCGTATTGGTCGCGCGTGCCATAAGAGAGGCCCCTAGTGCCGACCCGCTCGATCCGGTATCCTTGAGACTCAACTCACGACGAACTCACAGGGGGGCATCGTCCATGGCCGAGATCAGCCGAGCCAAGCTCTTTGGAAAACTCAATCGCCTGAACTACAAGGTGATGGAGGCCGCGACGATTTTCTGCAAAATGCGGACGAACCCGTATGTGGAACTGGAGCATTGGATCCACCAGATCCTGCAGCTCCAGGACTCGGATCTGCACCACATCATCCGCCACTACGAGATCGACCCCGGTCGCCTCGCGGCGGACCTCACCCGAGCGCTCAATCGTCTCGAAACCGGGGCCAGCGCCGTACGCAACTTCTCCGATCAGGTCTCGACATCGATCGAGCGGGGCTGGGTCGTCGCCTCGCTCATGTTCAACCAGTACAACGTCCGCACGAGCCACATGCTCATCGCGATCCTCCAGACCCGGGGCCTGCGCGACTCGCTGCACGCGGTCTCCAAGGAGTTCGAGAAGATCAAGCTCGATGATCTGAGCGATAACCATGACCAGATCGTGGGCGGATCGGTCGAGGACGCCCTGGCCGCACGCGAGGCCGGCGAGATGGGCGACGGCGCAGCGCCCGGCGAGGAGTCCGGCGCGATCGCGCCCGCGCAGATGGGCAAGGAAGAGGCGATCAAGCGCTTCTGCAAGGACCTGACCGAGGCCGCTCGCAGCGGGAGCATCGATCCCATCGTCGGGCGTGACGACGAGACGCGACAGATCGTGGACATCCTGATGCGCCGGCGTCAGAACAACCCGATCCTCGTTGGCGAGGCCGGCGTGGGCAAGACCGCGGTCGTCGAGGGCTTTGCGCACAAGATCGTCTGTGGCGATGTCCCACCGGTGCTCCGAGACGTGCGGTTGTTAGAACTCGACGTCCCCGGGCTCCAGGCCGGGGCGAGCATGAAGGGCGAGTTCGAGCAGCGCCTCAAGAAGGTCGTCGAGGAGGTCCAGGCCTCCGAGACCCCGGTCATCCTGTTCATCGACGAGGCCCACACGCTGATCGGCGCCGGCGGGCAGGCGGGCACGGGTGACGCCGCCCAGATTCTCAAGCCCGCACTCGCACGCGGGCAGCTCCGCACTGTCGCCGCGACAACCTGGGCGGAGTACAAGAAACACATCGAACCGGACCCGGCGCTCACGCGCCGATTCCAGGTCGTGCAGATTGATGAGCCGACCGAGGACCGCGCGATCCTGATGATGCGCAAGATCGCCAGCATGCTCGAACGCCATCACCGCGTCCAGATTCTCGACGAGGCGCTCGAGGCCTCCGTCCATCTCAGCCACCGCTACATCGCCGCACGCCAGCTCCCCGACAAGTCGGTGAGCCTGCTGGATACGGCGTGCGCGCGGGTCGCGGTGGGGCTGCACGCGGTCCCGGCGACAGTGGACAACGTCCGCAAGCGGATCGACGCGTTCGAGACCGAGCTGGAGATTCTCTCGCGGGAGTCCGCGGTCGGGATGGATCATGGCGAGCGTGAGTCGCACGTTCGCGCGGAGCTGCACACCGACCAGGAGCGTCTGGGCGAGCTCGAGAAGACCTGGGAGGGCGAGAGAGATCTGGTCACCAAGATCCTCGACCTCCGCAAGCGGCTCCGCGGGCCGCTTGGCGAGGACCCGGTCGAGGGCACCGGCTCGCGCCTGGAGAAGGCCGCCGAGGCGGAGTCCGATTCCGAGCCCGCCGAAGAAGCCAAGGCGAGCGAGGAGGTTCCCGAGCTGAGTGCCGAGGAGCGAGCCAAGCTGGTCGATGAGTTGAAAGACCTGCAATCGCAACTCACGGCAATACAGGGCGAGAATCCGCTGATCCTGCCGAGTTGCGATGCGAGCGCGATCGCCTCGGTCGTCGCGGATTGGACCGGCATCCCCGTCGGGCGGATGGTCAAGAACGAGGTCGAGGCGGTGCTGCATCTGGGCGAGACGCTCGGCACGCGCGTCCTGGGTCAGCAGCACGCTCTGGATCAGATCGCCAGCACGATCCGCACGAGCCGCGCCGGGCTCGCCGATCCGCGCCGTCCGATCGGCGTGTTCCTGCTCTCAGGGCCCAGCGGCGTGGGCAAGACCGAGACCGCCAAGGCCCTCGCCGAGGCTCTTTACGGCGGGGAATCCAACGTCATTACCTTCAACATGTCCGAGTACCAGGAGGAGTTCACGGCGAGTTCCCTGCTGGGCTCGCCCAAGGGCTACGAGGGCTCGACCGAGGGCGGCGTGCTGACCGAGGCCGTGCGCCGCAAGCCGTATTCCGTCGTCCTCTTCGACGAGGTGGAAAAGGCCCACAAGAGCATCCACACGATCTTCTTGCAGATGTTCGCCGAGGGGCAGGTCAGCGACCGGCGCGGCGTCGTGGTGGATTTCAAGAACACGATCATTCTCTTGACCAGCAACGTCGGCAAGGAACTGATCACGAGCATGTGCGCAGACCCCGAGCTCATGCCTACGCACGAGGCCCTGCGCGACGCGGTCCGCAAGCCGCTGCTGGAGATATTCCCGACAGAGCTGCTCGGGCGTCTGGTCGTCGCGCCGTATGTGCCCTTGGGCGACGACATGCTCCGCGAGATCACCAAGCTCCAGCTCCGGCGTGTCGAGCAGCGCCTCCAGGAGAATCATGGGGCCACACTCTCGTTCGACGACGAAGTGCTCGATCTCATCGTCAGCCGCTGCACAGAGCGAGAGTCCGGCGGGCGGGTCGTCGATGCCATCCTCAGCCGGACGCTCCTGCCGACCATCAGCCAGGCAATCCTGAACCGCCTGATGGATGGGCAGAACGTCGAGCAGGTCGGAGTGGGGGTCAAGGATGGGCAGTTCGAGTATTCGTTCGCCTGAGCGGCGTCGCGCACGCGGGGCGTTCTGGGGTCTATCTTGCACGGGCGGCGAGCCGCGGGGAGTCAGACGTGGTGATATCGGCGGACATCTCGGCGCGTGACTCGCAGGGTCTGAACGCCGGCGAGCGACTGGCCATCCAAGAGACAGCCCAGTCATTCGGGGCCATCCTCGTGCTCGCTCGACCGGATGAGAGGCTTCGCCAGATCCAGGCTCGTCCGGACACGACGCCCGCGCGGGCGACGCTGACGGCGCTGGCCGCAGACCGCGACGCCGGGGCGCGCCAGATCCAGCACTTCGTCGTCGATCGCGGCGCCGTCCCGGAGGCCTTCAGCGCCTCGCGGAGCGCCGCGGCAGAGACCGCGTGGGAGCGTCTGCTGGCGTCGCACGGGGCGAGTTCGTCCGAGGAACTGAACCAGCGAAACCGCAAGGGCCTGACGCCCTACTCGGTGGACCTCAAGCCCAGATCCGAGACGTTCGGCGTCCTCAAAGATCGCGGCAGGCTCGTGCACGCCGGGCTCGCGCTACGAGATGTCATCGCGGTGCCGATCTATGTTGACGATGACGATTCGGATTGGGAGGCGGAAATCGTCACGGTGAGCGCGTCGCGTCAGAGCGTCGCCGATGTGCTGGGCGCCCGTCTGAATCAACGCGTCGAGGTGAGCAGTGCTGAAGCAGAGGCTGTGGATACCGAGGTCTCGGCGACCGCGTACACGCCGGCGCTTCAATCGGATTCTGAATCTGGATCTATCCTCGCGGTCTCGCTGTCATCCCTGGGTGACCTGCGCGAGCTTCGGGGATTCGTCGGGCACCTGCGCACGCTCCGAGAGAGTCTCGCGGGCGGCACCGACCAGCTATCGACCATGGGCGAGCTGCGCTCGGTCGCCCTTGCCTCGCGAACGGGGATGATCTCACCATGAGCTCCATGCAGGCCAATCGTCATCTGAAGATCAAGACGCCGCTGAGCGTGGACCACGACGAGATCTTTGTGCGTCGTTTCCGGGGGCGCGAGCGGCTCGGGCGTCTGTTCGAGTACACGGTCGATCTGCATACCGAAGAGCTGGGCATCCCGTTTGAGGATCTCTTGGGAGAGAACGTCACCGTGAGCCTGGCCCGCGAGGATATCGAGGGCGAGCACGAGCCTCGATATTTCAACGGCTTTGTCAGCCACGTCGAGCAGACCGGGTGGGAGGGGCGCCGGATGGTCTATCGCCTCACCTTAGTACCCTGGCTGTGGTTCTCGACCCTCGCGGTTGATTGCCGTGTGCATGAGCCGCGTGCGACCAACAAGAAGAAAATTCCCGATCTTATCAAATCGCTCATGCAAGAGCGGGCGCTCGGCGAGGTGGACGATACCCTGCGCGGCACCTACCGCCAGTGGGAGTTCTCGATCCAGTATAACGAGAGCTATCACGACTATTTCAGCCGCCTGATGGAGCGAGAGGGTTTCTACTCGTATTACAAGCACGAGAACGGAAAGCACACACTCGTGCTCGCCGACGATCCCGGGGCGCATGAGGTCTTCGAGGGAGCCGGAGAGATCGAGATCCGGCGCGAAGGATTCGGCTCTGCGAATCTTGGCTACATCCGCGACTGGCTCATGAGCAAGTCGGTGCGCAGTGGCAAGTCCGCGATGCGCGACTACAACTACATGAAGCCCAAGGACGTGACGACGATCGAGCGCGAGAAGACAGGTGCCGGGGCGCACGCACATGACGGCAACGAAATCTACGAGTATCCTGGCGGCTACTTGGAGGAGAGCGAGGGCAAGCAGTACGCCCAGGTCCGGATGGACGAGCGCCAATCGCTGTACGAGATCATCCGCGGCCATTGCGACCATCGCGGGCTGGCGGTCGGGTATCGATTCGCGGCCAAGTGCCCGCCCGAGACCGCCGAGCAGTTCGCCAAGGACCCCTCGGGCGAGTATCTCGTGATCGAGGCCGAGTACGACATCACAAATCCCGATGCCCAGTCGTTAGGTGATTCTGGGCCGCAGGGCGACTTCACTTGCCGATTCGTCGCGATCCCGGCCAAGACCCAGTTCCGCCTGGAGCGTATCACGCCCCGCCCCATCGTCGAGGGGCCGCAGACTGCGGTCGTCGTCGGCAAGTCCGGCGACGAGGTACACTCTGACGAACTCGCTCGCGTCCGCGTGCAGTTCCACTGGGACCGCGACGGGCAGTTGAATGAGAAATCGTCGATCTGGGTGCGCGTCTCCCAGGCGATCGCCGGCAAGGGTTGGGGGCACCAGTACACCCCGCGCGTGGGCCAGGAGGTCATCGTCAGCTTCCTCGAGGGCGACCCCGATCGTCCGATCGTCACCGGGCGGGTCTACAACGAGCAGAACAAGCCGCCGTACGACCAAGGCCAGTTCCCGACCATCAGCACCATGAAGTCGAACTCTTCCAAGGGTGGCGGCGGGTTCAACGAGTTCCGCTTCGACGATAAGAAGGACGAAGAGCAGGTCTTCATGCACGCGCAGAAGAACTACGACCAGCGCGTGCTCAACGATCGCTTCGAGTGGACCGGACACGATCGCCATCTCATCGTCGTGAACGACAAGCACGAGCACATCGAGAACGACCGCCACGAGAAGGTCGATCGCCACCATCACGAGGAGATCGGCAAGGATCGGAACGTCAAGGTGGGGGGCAAGGAGGCGATCAGCATCGCCGCGGTGCACTCCGAGACCGTCGGCGGCGACGTCATCGAGGTCTACAAGAAGAACCAGTCCACCGAGGTCACCGACGATCTGTACATCAAAGCCGACAACATCTGCATCGAGGCGATGACCAACATCACCATCCAGGTTGGCAAGTCGTTCATCGCGATCGAGAGTGGCGGGATCAAGATCGGCACCACCGGCGACATCGCCTTCGACGCCAAGGGCAACCTCGACAGCAAATCCGCCGGCAACACAACGATCGAGGCGATGGGCAAGGGCACCCTCAAGTCCATGGGTCAGCTGACCGTCGAGGGCACGGCCCCGACCACCATCAAGAGCGCGGCGATCCTGACCGTCCAGGGCTCGATGGTCAAAATCAACTAACCCGCAGATACCCAAGGAGACGTGGCGATGAATCCCAAGAGCGGCGAGGCGGGCAAGGCGATCGCACCGGCAAAGCCGACCGTCGCCATCGAGGCCGACAACGCCGATCCGGGCGAGATCGCCGAACTCAAGAGCCAGCAGATGCAGCGCAAGGAGGGCAAGTACGGCTCCGAGGAAGTCAAGCCCCACAAAGAGGATGACGAGGACACCCACTGGATCGAGATCGAACTGGTCGGCGAGGACGACGAGCCCATCCCCAGCGAGAAGTACGAGATCACCCTCCCCGACGGCTCGGTCTCCAGCGGCACGCTCGATCAGAACGGCTTCGCGCGCGTAGACGGAATCCGCGACGCCGGAAGCTGTGACATCACGTTTCCGGATCTGGATAAGGACGCGTGGGAACCGGCCTGACCAACCGGTCGATAACGAATGACCCGGACCTGACCGCGAGAGAGATTTGTGCAATGAGTGAACCGCGCGACGATGGGATTGACCTCATGGGTGAAGACGGTCTCTCCGGTGAGGAAGAGGAAGTCGACGACCAGGACGACGAGGACGATCCGATCGACTCGACCCCACCCGCCCCGCGAGATGAGCAGCACGCGACCATCGTTGCTTTCGTGGCACGTCGCAAGATAAACACGGTAGATACCAAGCCCGGCGGATTCGCCTGGTTTAGCGCATGATTGGAGAGTATGATTGAGTAAACCCTTGGACTACCCCGACGATTATGGTCTTTCGTTTATCGACCATGATTCGATCCGGATCGTGGATATCGCCGGCTTGCTGCCCACCCATGCGACCAGGTCCTTCCGCACTCGCAAGGACTGGGCGATCCGCAAGATCCTGATCCACCACCACGCCGGCGCAGCCAAGTCCACCGTCGACAAGCGCGCCGATGGCGTCCCCAAGGGTTGCAAGTCCACGGCCGATTTCGTTACTCGACCAAACGACCCAGCAAAGCCCGGACTGAATGGCAAAAATAATCCCGGGTACGGGTACAACTACGACATCGGCTACGGCGAGGATCAATCCGCGGGCAAGGACCTGGTGTACCAGACTCAGTTCCTAAACAAGATCTCATACCATACTGGTGACGGGCAGAACGAGATGGGGGTCGCCATCTCACACATGGGATACATGCGTCACCTCGACGCACCGACGGGCGCGAGCTACAGCCCCAACGACGGCAGGCCGCATGACGCGCAGATGAGAGCCCTGCCGCAACTCGTAGACTACCTGCAGGAGAAGTTCGGGATCTCTGACCTGCACGTCGAGGGCCATTTTCAGCACAAGAAGATGGCGTGCCCGGGCTGGGATATCGAGTACTGGTTGATGCAACGCGAACTCCGCCCGCGCCTCGAGGGTCGGGGATTCTGCTGGCCGATTGATCTGCCAGAGTTCACGTCTCCGCCATTCCTGGTCGACTCCGCCGGGGTGATCCGTGACGCTCGCCGGCTCGTTGCAAACAACAAGCAAGGCGGGACCGGGTTCTTCCCGTTTGGCAGGCGATCTCTCTGGCATGACGGTATCCACCTGTTCCCACCGGGCGGTGAGGGCGCGAACGTCTACGCCGTTCGCGATGGGTGGGTCGTCGGCGCACGCGTGGAAAAGAACGTCGTGCTAGACGGTAAGGACTATGGCAGCGCGTCCTTCGTGCTTGTCATGCACGAGGATCCGGGGCTGTATGACCCGTTTGACAACAGGACATTCGGCTCCAAACGCCGCCCTTATCCTCCTACCTATCACTCGCTCTCTATGCACCTCATGCCCCTGGATGACAGTATTGGCTGGGTCGCCATGCTGAAGGATCGCGACCGGACACGATACGACGAACTGTTTGCAAGTCCCGGGACTGGACGGAATCTCGCGGGGGTCGGATTGCCTGTCAAGGCCGGAGAGATCATCGGCAAGGTTGGGCAACACAATCCGTTCGCCGCACGCCATCCGGACTTGGACGCCGCCGACGACACCGTGTTCGATACTCAGCGACACTCGGTGCTGCACTTCGAGATGTTCTTCCGCGACAATCTGATCAAGCGGTTTGATCCCGACGACAAGCTACACCAAACGATCACGATCAGGGATACGGACCGAGACTCCATTGCCGATGACATAATCCGCAAGCTTCGGCGAATAAGCGGGTTCTCCGACGACTCCCTGACAGAGTTACAAACAGCGATCACCGAAGCCGACACGGCGGACCCCGGGTTCCAGGACGCCTCGGCCTGGAGCGCCGCGTTGGGCGACTCGCTCAATAACGCTCTCAGCCAGGTCGTTGCCGAGCATCGCAGCGAATGGCACGCCGACTGGAACCGCGTCATAAACGCTCGCTACAAGGATTGGGGGCTCTCAATCGCCGAGCGAGACCACTTTAAAGAAGTAATCTCACAGTTTCAATGGTGGAGCGAGGTCGTTCGAAATGAAGTAGGCTATCGATCAAAGTTCACCGGGCTCACGCCAAACGTGAGACCCTTCTACGCCAATCCCATCCGGCTACTCTGCTGGCTCCACGGCCTGAGCCGAGAACTCGATCACGAAATCACGGGCGGCCATAACGCGTCTGGTTACCCCATCAGCACCAATATCAACGCCGATCTTTGGATACTGACCACTGTGAGAGCGAAGGCGCTCAAGGGCGACACGTCTATCCAACTGCGCAGCTCACTAGACGAGGACAGGTTTGACGGCAGCTCGTTTCGCATCAAGAAACACGCGAAGGTCTACGAGATCTCGCGCTTTGTTGCGAATCGATCTGGTAAAAAAGTCACATCATACGACGTCACGTTTAGCCCGGCGCTTGAGGACGACATCCGTAAAGGAACACAGATCAAGCTTGGCAACTACGGCTGGCACTTCGAGCAGAGCTTTGATTGGGACACGGATCTCTCGGGAGGCTGAGTTGGCGAAGTACAAGAAATCCTGCGCCGGTCACTGCGTCGTCTCGATCGCCCTGCGCGAGGGTTTTCGCATCGACGATGTCTGGAGCCTCACCGACAACGATCACCTGCGCCCCGACGCCGACAAAGACATCCCCGAGGTCATCGCCAACGGTCAGAAGATATATCTCCCCGACAAGGCCGAGCACAAGGAGTCCGGGTCCATAGATCAGAAACACCGATTCCGCAAGCCGGACATTCCAATCTTCCTGCGGGTCCGCCTGCTCGACACCGGCGAGCCTCGCGCGAGCAAGGCGTACCTCTTCGAGGTCGACGGCATCCAGCGCCAGGGCCAGACCGACGCAACCGGGTTGCTCGAGGAGGAGATTCCCTTCGATGCGACCGAAGCAAGCGTTCGCCTGACCGGTGACGATGAGGGCGAAGAGTTCATTTTCAAGATCGGCTACCTGGAGCCGGCCCGAAAGGTCGCCGGGTCCCAGGCCCGCCTCCACAACCTCGGCTACAACACCGGCCCGATCGACAACCTCATGGGTCCCATGACCGAGCGCGCGATCAAGATATTCCAACGCGATCAGGAACTCGACATCACCGGCGAGTTGAATGACCAGACCGTCGACAAGCTGACCGAGACCCACGGCTGCTAGGCTTCACAGAGAGGACAGGCCCATGCCCCCCGCCGCAAGAATTACCGACATGCACACCTGCCCGATGGCCACACCGGGCACCCCCCCCATCCCTCACGTCGGCGGGCCGATCAACAGCCCGGGCGGACCCACCGTCCTCATCGGCGGCATGCCGTCGGCGACCCTCGGCTCGCAGTGCATCTGCGTCGGACCCCCGGATGTCATCGTCAAAGGCTCGGCGACCGTCATGATCTGCGGCAAGCCCGCCGCCCGAATGGGTGACAGCACCGCCCACGGCGGCACCATCCTCGCTGGCTGTCCCATGGTCATGATCGGCGGATAGCGGACCGACGTCCGAGAGCCCAATCCCGAACGGATCGCAACCAGGTCGCCGAGCGTGCCTAAGAACCTTCCGGGAGTTTCTCGGAGGAATCTATTCATGCTCAGGCCAATCTCGAGCCATCGTCGGTTCGTGCTCGCGGCCTTCTTCGGATCGCTTGTGCCCACTCTCTTCGCCCAGCCAGCTTCACGATGATCGGGTTCATCATCCTCATCGGCGTCGTCGTGAACAACGCGATCTTGCTCGTCGACCGCTCGCTCTCGCTCATCAGGGGCTCCAATGGCCAGCCTCCGATGCCCATCGCCGACGCCGTCTCGCAGGCGGTCCACTCGCGCATCCGCCCGATCTTCATGTCGGTGCTCACAAGCGTGGGCGGGATGCTCCCGCTGGTGCTCATGCCGGGCGCGGGCTCGGAGATGTACCGCGGGCTCGGCTCGGTCGTCGTAGGGGGGCTCCTGGTCTCGACGGTCTTCACGCTCGTACTCGTGCCGCTGCTTTTGAGCCTCACCCTTGAAATGCGAGCCGAACTAGGGCGAGCCCGCCGACGAGACCCATCCGCCAACACGGCGTAGAGCGGGCCGCATAGTTCGAGACCTGCGCCAGCGACTCGAGGTGCGCCCGAACGAGAAAACAGCGGGCGATTCACTCGTCCGCTGTTCGATTGAACTGCGTTGACCCGCGCCCGCGGTCCTTACTCGCTCGACTTACCGCCTGATCCCTTGCGATCGAAGCTGAACGCGCCGGCGCCCTTCCATACCACCATCGCTGAGAGAACGATGATCGCGATCGCAAGATACATCATGAAGACCGGTTCGGGCCACGGCCCCTCGACGGCGTCGGTCGTGGCAATCGGCCACTGATCGTTCTCGATCTTGACATGGGTCATCACCGCCCCGAGCATCGCGCCGATCGCCAGCAGCCCGCCCACGCGTGCGAACGCGCCCGCGAGCAAACTCGCGCCGCCGACGATCTGGATCAACGGCGCAACCACAGCCATCAGCCCCGCCGCCGGGATCCCCGCCTCATCCAGCAGCGGCCTCATCGGCATCGCGCCGATCAGGTGCATCACGCCGAACAGCAGGAGCGGCAACCCCGCCACAACCCGCAGCGCGATCATCCACTTGATGTTATCTGTCTTCTCAATCGATCCGCCCATGTCTGAACCTTCCCTTCATGCAACCCGGCTCTGTTCGAGCCCGCCCACGATATCTAATCGTCTAGCTCCGGCACAATCCTCGCCCCGCGGTGAAACGCGCTGAAGCTGTGGTAGAACGTCTGCACAGTGCGAACATCCGCCGGGGCCTCGACCACCCGCAGCCCCGCCTCATCGGCGATCACCCGCACCACGCCAAGCTCGGTCTGGACCGACAACTCGCGCCCAAACGCCTCGCTGGCGCGAACGAAGATCGTCTCATCGCCGGCGACGATGCCCAATCCCAGCTCCTTGGGCGGCAGGCGATCGTCGTAGTCAAACTCTTGAAACTCCTGCGTCGGGTTCTTGAGGTACCCCTCGTAACGGTTCTGCGCGTAATCCCGAGAGTGGCCCGTATCCGTGCTCACAAGCTGCCCATCGGGATGCGCCGCCCAGAAATCTGAGAACGAGATCACCTTCACCGGCAGATGCCGCAGCGTCCGCCCCGAATGCGGCCCCGAGATCGCCTCCATCTTCACCTGCGACCACAGCCCGTTGGTCGTTCGCTCGTACATCACGACGTTGGAGTTCAGCAGCAGCCCCGAGACCCCGAACTCCAGCACCACCGTGCCGCCATCCTCTTCCTCGAGCCGCCGATCAAAGACGGCCACCGAATCGCACAGCGGGCAATACGTCACCGCGATCGGCACCCCTTCAATCTCGTCGTTGATGATCTCGTGCCAGTTCAGGATGTTGATCGGGTACGCAACCGCTGTCGATCCGATCTCGACCTCGATCACCCGATCGTCCGGGCGAGGGATCAGCGTCCGATTCGGGCCCGTCAACGCGGGGATCCCGTCCTTGGCGACCCCCGGGGCCATCGCTTCGTCCGGGTCGAACCGGGCGTCAGAGAGGTCGTAACCCTCGAGCAGCTTCTGCTTGTGCTCGGCGAAACGTTCCTCACGCGACCCAGGCTGGTCGTATCTCTCGTACTCCAGCAGTGCCGCTGTGCCGACAGCCGTCCCGACCAGAACGGCAACACCCAATCCCAAAACGCGACCACGTCCCATGAAGCGTCCTCCCGCTGTGATCAACAACCCAGATTCATCCAAGGGTATTCCGTTCGCCCAAGAGACCGATAGTTCCCCGGGCTCCGCTCCGACCAGAGCGCACATCCGTCGCGGTCCGCACAACTCCGCCAGCTCCCCAACTGATGCTCCGTCGCTCGCCAGACCTCCTTGGGTCCTATTTCGCTCAGACCGATGATCCGCTTCGGCCCCAAGGGCCATGCGACCGCCGAATCCCCGGCTCTGGAGCGACGCGATGAACGACGAGACCGACCCTCAGACCCGCTCGCTCGCCCCCCATCCCGACGCCGTCGATGTCGAGATCGATGAGATCGATGAGACAAGTGGGATCGAGGAAGCCGAGGGCGAGGATCCCCTGGCCGACGTGATCGCCGATCTCGAGTCGCGCCTGGAGATGATCCGCGAGACGCACGTCGAGCAGGAGATGCTCGAGGTCGATGTGCTGACCCGCGAGGGAGACCTCGTCGTCTATCGCGACGACATCGCAGAGCGAGAGCGTTCGCTGGGCGACACCGAGATCGAGCTGCGCGATCGCGAGATGCGCATCGAGCAAGAGCGCAGCGAGTTCCTCCGCCAGCGCCAGCGGATCGCCGAACGCCTCCATGAACTCGAGGACCTCGAGACCGCCCTTGTCGAGCAGGTCGAGGACCAGGCCTCAGAGAACGAGGATCTCGGACGCGAGCGGGCCTCGATCGAAACCAAGCGCGAGCTGCTCAAGGATGAGCAGGAGACGCTCTCTATGCGCGAGAGCGAGGTCAGCTCCAAGGCCGACGAACTCGCTGCCGAGCGTGACCAGGTATCGACCGCACAAGATGAGCTCACCAAGGACAAGCGAGTCCTCGAAGAGCAGGCAACCGAGCAGCAGAAGCTCGCCGGCCAACTCGAAGAGATGCGCGGCGACCTCGCCGACCGCGAGAAGGAACTCGAATCACGCCTTGCAGAGCACGACGAGCTCAAGGACATGGTCCACAACATGTCGGGCCAGCTCGACGAGTCCCGGGCCGAGGCCAAGGCCCAGGCCGAGCAGTACGAGAAGGCCCTCACGGAACGAGCCGACGACGAGAAGCGCAATGAGGACCTTGAACGCCGCTGCCGCACACTCGAGACCGAGCGTGCCCGCATCCGAGGCGAGCTGACCAAAGCCCGCCAGGAAACCAATGCAGGCGAGGCCCGACCGGGCCTGGTCCCCGCCCGAACCCAGCAACTGCAACTCAAGACCTGCAAGGCCCACTCCCGCTCGGCGGAACTCGGGGGCATGATCTGGTTCGTCTCCATGGGTATCGGCGCCATCGGGCTGGCCATCTCCATGGGCGAGGGCACCATCGCCACGGGCATCGGGGCTCTCGGCGCTGCGACTGCCCTGTGCATCTTCGCCTGCCACGTCCTCGTGGGAAGAACCTGGGACGTGTCGATGCTCCTCATCGTCGCATTCGCCGGTGCCTTCGTCCTGTGGTTCCCTCATTGGTTCGAGACCATCTCAACCGCGGCGAGCCTCTGGGAAGTCCCCGCCGAGGTCCTTCCTCCGGCGTTCGCCGACCGCATCCCCATGGCGTTCGCCGCCGGCACAGCAGCGCTGGCGCTCGCCGTCTCCATCTACCTGATTACCAGGGCATCAAGCGTGCTCGGACACGCGATCTTCGCTGCCGCCATCGCCACCGGCGTGCTCATGATCCCCTCACAGTCGATCCGCCTCCAAGCGCTTGCCGCCATCCTCTGGCTCGCGATCGTCTCGGCGACCCTGGTCAAGTGGAGTATGAACAGCAACAAGGCGGCCTCCCGAGTGACCGGCTAGGACCGCTGAGCGGATTCCATCGAGACGATGTCCGGATTTCACTCGTGCCGTCGGGTCGCGAGAGATCCCCCACACGATCATCTCGACGCCGCCAAGATGAATCGCCTATCGCTTCTCTCCAAACCCCGACCCATCCACAAACCCCTGCAACTTCCTCGCTCTCACCGGGTGCTGCAGCTTGCGGATCGCCTTGGCCTCGACCTGGCGCACCCGCTCGCGGGTCACCTTGAAGATCCGTCCGACCTCTTCGAGCGTGTAGGTATACCCGTCGCCGATGCCGTACCGCAGCTTGATGATCTCCCGCTCGCGGTACGTCAGCGTCTTGAGGATCTGCTCGATCCGCTGCTTGAGCATCTCCTGGGCGGCGGTGTCCGAAGGTGAACTCTGCGACTCGTCCTCGAGAAAATCACCGAAGTAGCTGTCCTCGCCCTCGCCCACCGGGCGGTCCAGACTCACCGGCTGCCTGCCGATCTTCATCACCCGGCGCACATCGACCACCGCCAGCCCCGCGCGCTCGGCGATCTCTTCCATCGTCGGCTCGGTCCCGGTCTCCTGCACGATCTGCTTCTGGATCCCGCGCAGGCGGCTCATCGTCTCGATCATGTGTACCGGGATACGAATCGTCCGTGCATGGTCGGCGATCGCCCGCGTGATCGCCTGGCGGATCCACCACGTCGCGTATGTGCTGAACTTGTAGCCCCGCTTGTACTCGTACTTGTCCACCGCGCGCATCAGCCCGGTGTTGCCCTCCTGGATCACATCGAGAAACGGCAGGCCCCGGTTGCGGTACTTCTTCGCGATCGACACGACCAGCCGCAGGTTCCCGCCCGAAAGATCTCGCTTGGCCTGCTCATACTCCCAGAAGACCGTGTTGATATCGCGCGTGCGCACGATCAGCCGCTCGGGCATATCGAGCACAAGCTCGCGCAGGCCCTCGATCTCCTCGCCCATCACCTGCGCATCCTCGCCCGTCGGCGCGTCCTCGCCCTCGCCGGCAATCGCATCCTGAAGCCGCTCCACCCTCTGCATGATCGACCGCAGCTTGCGCATGAGAGGCACGATCCGCGCCGTCCGAAGGCACAGTTCTTCAGTCAGAAAGGCCATCCGACGCCGACGCGAGGCGATCCGCGCCTCGATCTCCTCGACCCTCTTGCGATCCGCCTTGGTTCGCGGCCCGGCGTCGAACAGAACACAGAGCTCTTGCCAGTCCACCATGTTCAGATCGAGCAGCCGCTCGACCGTCGCAACATTCACCGGAATCCTCGCCGCGAGCTTGTCCTTATGATTCTCCTCGGCGGTGGACACCCGCATCGTGCGATCAAACGGCAACTCGCCCTGGTCGACCTGACGCAAGATGTCGATGACCTGGCGCACGATATAGTCGCACTCCAGGCATCGCCGCCGGAAGATCATCCGCGTCGTCTCGATCTTCTTGGCCAGACGGATCTCTTCCTCGCGCGTGAGCAGCGGGATGGTGCCCATCTGCGTCAGGTACATCCGCATCGGGTCGTCGATCCGCTTGCCGGTCGTCTCCTCGGCGACCGCCTCATCAAACTCCCTCGCGATCCGCTCGTCGTCGTAATCGCCCTCGTCCTCGTTGAACGCGCCCTTGGTCCCGGCCAATCGCGATCGCAGTTCGGCGGTCTCGGCGGACCGTTCGCCACCCGCGACGCTCATCGCGCGCAGCGGCTTGCCACCCGTCCCGCGCTTCGCCGCCGCCTTGCGCAGGTGCTCGGCGAGCGGATCCCGCCCCGGCTCGTCGCCCCGGGCGATCGCCTCGCGGTGCAGGCGGGCTCGATACTCCAGCTCATCCACGAGCTCGATGCCATTGCGATCGATCGCCGTCAAGAGCAGATCGACACCCTCCTGGCTCACCAGCTCATCGGGCAGCGTCGTCGTGACCTCTTCATAGCTCAGCCACCCGCGCTCACGCGCGAGTTCAAGCAGTTCGAGCATGGCGGGATTCAGATCGGCACTCATCGCCCGCTCCCCCCGCCTCCCCCATCCGCGCGAGGCAGGGCTGTCGGGTTCGCGCCCAGCGTCGCGTGACGCTGGCGCGAGGATTCCAGCCGTTCGATCAGATCGTCACTCGTCACCCTCCCAAGCCCCCGTTGCCTTGCCCGCTCACAATCCTCGAACAACCGGCGCCGCTTGGCGTCATCTCCCTGGCACAACCGCTCGGCGTCGCGATACAAACTGACCGCCAGCGCCGACGCATCTTCGCTCTCCAGCCTGCCAAGCACGCTCGACAGCGAGGCGTCCTCGCCGGCCTCGACAAGCCCAATCATCGTCGCGGCAATCTCATCCATGGATGACAAAGGATAGGCGTCATCGTGCGCCAGCCGATCCGCCGATCCGCCGAGAATCGTGGAATCCCCCAGCGCACATCCGAGCATCGTCGCCCGGGGATCGCCCCGGGTCTGCGCCTTGGGCTCCGCGACCGAGCCGCCATCGCCCGCGCGCATCGCGCCGCCGGCGCGCAACGACCGAACCACCCCATCGGCGCTCAGGCCGGTGATCTCGCTGAGCCGGCGGACCACGAACTGACGCCGGATCGGATCGACCCGCCGGAGCCCCAACTCACCAAGCCGCCGGACCTCGTCTTCCAGGGCCCGCTGCTGGGTCGCGATGCCTCCCCCGGCGATCTGCTCGCGCAGCCGGGCGTACCGAAACTCCAGAAGATCCACGCCCGACTCGATCGCCCGCTGGAATCGCTCGCGACCATCGGGGGTCTTCAGGATCTCGTCCGGGTCCTTTCCGCCCGCGCCGGCGAGCGACGCGATCCGCACGTCGATCGGTTGGGCGAAGAAGACCTCGACGGCCCGATCCGCCGCCTTCGCGCCCGCGTCATCAGAATCAAACAGCAGCACCACGGTCTCACACAATCTCCGCAGCGTGCGCGCGTGCTTGGCGGTCAGCGCTGTACCCAGCGTCGCAACGACATTCTCGAACCCCGCCTGGTGGCACGCGATCACGTCGGTGTATCCCTCGGTGACCACCGCCACCCGCTCGCGCTGGATCGCCCGCGACGCCTGGTGCAACCCGTACAGCGTCGCCGACTTATCGAATACCGACGACTCGGGCGAGTTCAGATACTTGGGGATGTCGTCCTCATCGATCCGCCGGGCGCCGAACGCGATCACGCGTCCGATCTGATCGTGGATCGGAAACACCATGCGGTTGCGGAACGTGTCGCCCAGGCCGCTCTTGCGTTGCTTGCACAGCCCTGCGTGCTCAAGATCCTCCATGGAAATCCCTCGCCCCTGCGCGAGCAGCATGAGCCCGTCGTTGCGATCCGGCGCTGCGCCCAGCTCGAACCGCTCGACCATCTCCTCAGAGATCCCGCGTCGCGAAATGACCTCGCGTGCCGCGCGCCCGTGCTCCTCGTGCCCCAGGATCGTGCGAAAGAAGTCACGCGCAAGCGAGTTCGCGCCCAGCAGATCGCTCCGGCTCAGCCCCGAGGAACTCTCCTCGGATTCCCGAGCCCCGCCCCGCATCGGTGTCAGCTCGATCCCCGCACGCTCGCCGAGAAATCCCAACGCCTCGCGGAACTCCATCGAATGGAACCGCTGCACGAACGTGAACACATCGCCCCCGGCCCCGCAACTAAAGCAATGAAAAATCTGCTTGCTAGGCACCACGCACATGCTCGGGCGATGGTCGTCGTGGAATGGGCACAGCCCCACGAACTCCCGACCCTTGGGCTTGAGCGCGAGACAGTCGCCGACCACGTCAACGATGTCCGACGCCTCGCGCACCCGGTCTCGATCATCGCCCATCGCCATCGCCGTCCCTGGCCTCCATCCCGTCCGTCGCGGCCGGTGCGATCATAGCTGCGCGGACTCCAGGGCCAGCCCCGCCCGCTCTCACAACGGGCAAATCTGGCGATACCCTGACCCATGTTTCGCGTGCGAGTCATCTATCAGGGTCGAGTCCAGGGTGTCGGCTTCCGCTGGGCCTGCGCCGCAGCCGCAGAGCCCTTTGAAATCACAGGCTGGGTCCGCAACGAGCCCGATGGCACGGTCCTGCTCGAAGCCCAGGGCGAGAAACGGGACATTGACGCATTCCTCTCGACCATCGATCAACGCATGGCCTCGAATATCCAAAGCACGTCCATCGTGCAGATCCCGCCCCAGGAAGGCGAAACAGCATTCCAAATCGCTCGCTGACCGCCCCCGCGGTTCAACCGACCGACACCTTCTGACCCACACGACGCTCCGACCCCGCCCGCCATAGACTGCTCGCGGACCCGCATCGGCGTCCTCCGAAGGGAGTCGGAGTCAATGACAGAGAGTTTTCGAGCCCTGTGCTCGGATTTTTACGTCAACCAGAAGCTGAGCGTGAAGCTGGAGCTCCCCCGCGGGCGGGAGACCGTTCTGGACATGTGCGAGCGCATCCGCCGCCAGTTCCCGTCCATGGACCAGTTCAAACGCTTCGACGACGAACTGGCCCTGGAGACCGCCAGCGCCACCACGCCCCATCGTTGGCTCGCCGTGCGGGACACCAACATCCGCTCGGGCATCGTCAACCCCGCCAACGCCAGCGAGGCCTACGAGCTGCACCGCCAGATCCTCCAGCTCGCACCCTATTTCCTGAGCATCAGCCCGCTCGATATCGAGTACGTCGAGCTGCTCTTCGGCTTCGACCTCGAGTGCCGGGCCGTCCACGACCGCGTCATCCACCAGGCGCTCATTGCCCCGACCGACCTCGGCGACCTGTTCGACCTCGAGGGCGTCGTGCCCATCGATTGCCAGCCCGTGCTCGGCTACGCCTTCGGCGAGAATGGCGAGCACGAGGTCCTGGTCGAGGTCAAGAGCCGCTCCAGCCGCGAGAACCGAGGCGAGACCAGCGAGCCCATCAGCATCTACCTCACCGTCCGGCGCGTCGGGCCATTTCAGGACATCAAGGACATCAATAATCTCACCGAGCAGCTCGCCGACCAGGGCGAGGCCCTCGTCCACGAGAGCATCGTCCCCAAGCTCATCATGCCCATCCGCGAGGCCATCGGCCTCGCCGGCGCCTAGCTCCCTGCCCATAATCTCCCATGACCCACTGGCTCGCCCAGAGCAGCACGCAATCCGCCGGCGAGGTGGTTCTTTGGGTCATTATCCTCGCCGCGCTCGTCGCCTCCGGCGGCATCGTCATCCTCTGGCTCCGCGCCAGAATGCTTCGTGACGATGACGGCGAATCCTCCCCCTCGGGCCTGCTCGAACAGCTCCGCCGATCGCACCAACGCGGGCAGATCACCCAAGACGAGTTCCGCCTCGCCCGTGACCGTGTTCTCGAGGGCGTTGCCGGTCGCCCGCGAGCGCGTCAGAAGCTCCTGCGAGGCGAGGTCCACGACGACGGGACGATCCGTTCCAGGCCCGGATTCGACCTCCTGGGCGATCCCCTGCCGCCCCCCTCACAACCGCCCGAAACCGACCAACCACCGCACGTGCCCAGATAATCATCGCGGACCATCCAAACTTCTCGGGTCCGCCCTTCCGTTTTCCCGAAGAACCGGCTACCTTGGGCGAAGCGTCGTTCCGTGGGCGGCCGCGATCTCAATCCAGCCCGAGCCCTGACAAGCCGATAGAGTTTCCACCGGTCCATCGCCGAGAGGCGACCAGCAGCGAGGAATGCATGGCAAAGAATCGAGACGACGAGAACAACGCCGCCTCGGAGGGTGGAACAACAGGATTCCGCGGGCGCAAGGTCACGACCTGCTCATTCTGTGGCAAGACCAGCCGCGAGGTCGGTCCCATGGTCGAGGGCCCCAGCGAGGTCTACATCTGCGCGAACTGCGTGGACCTGTGCCAGAATATCTTCCGCCAGGAACGCCGGCGGGTCACCAGCGTCTCCAACGCGCTGTCGGACATCCCTGCACCGCGCGAGATCAACAAGTTCCTCGATCAATACGTCATTGGCCAGAAGATCGCCAAGCGGTCGCTCTCGGTCGCGGTCCACTCGCACTACAAGCGACTGCTCCACGCCGAACAGGAGCAAGAGTCAGAGGTCGAGCTCGACAAGAGCAACATCCTCTTCGTCGGGCCCACCGGCTCTGGCAAGACGCTCATGGCCCGCACCCTCGCCCGCATCCTCAAGGTCCCCTTCGCCATCGGCGACGCGACCACGCTCACCGAGGCCGGCTACGTCGGCGAGGACGTCGAGAACCTCCTGCTCAAGCTGCTCCAGGCCGCCGACTTCGACGTCGAGGCCGCCCAGCGCGGCATCATCTACATCGACGAGGTCGACAAGGTCGGCAAGACCTCCTCCAACGTCTCGATCACCCGCGATGTCTCGGGCGAGGGCGTCCAGCAGAGCCTGCTCAAGATGCTCGAGGGCACCGTCGCAAACGTCCCGCCCCAGGGTGGACGCAAGCACCCCGAGCAGCAGTACATCCAGATCGACACCAAGAACAT
The DNA here is from genome assembly GCA_965371965.1 of uncultured Phycisphaerales bacterium. GTDB lineage: Bacteria > Planctomycetota > Phycisphaerae > Phycisphaerales > UBA1924 > S146-42. Next base: position 3,885 of record CBDVAM010000047.1, on the reverse strand, counting down.
CCTGTTTATCTGCGGCGGCACATTCGTCGGCATCGAAGACGTCATCCGAAGACGCCTCGGCAAGACCCGCATCGGCTTCACCGTCGGCTCGGCGGATGCAACGCCCTACAGCGCACAACTCGAACGCCACAACCTGCTTAGTCAGGTCAGCGCCGCCGACATCGTCGAGTACGGCATGATCCCCGAACTCGTCGGACGCCTGCCGATCATCTCCCCGTTGATGCCGCTGGACGAAGAGGCCCTGGCGATGATCCTCACGGAGCCCAAGAACGCGATCATCCGTCAGTTCCAGCACATGTTCGCCCTCGAGGGCGCCAAGCTGGACTTCACCGACGAGGCGTTGCAAGCGATCGCTAAGAAGGCCCTGCAACGCTCGAGCGGCGCCCGCGCCCTCCGCGCCGTCATGGAAGAGATCATGCTCGACATGATGTACGAGCTGCCGGACATGGACAACGAGGGGGCCGAGTACGTTCTCGATGCCGACGCCGTCGCGAATCGTCGCTCGCTCAAGCACATCCTCAACGTCCGCAAGGAATCGGCCTGAAGCCGGACGCAAGTGCCCCGTCACCCGTGCCACCAACCGCTGCTCTGAGGCGTTGGTGTTCTGAGTTCGAGCATCAATCACTCGCGACGCGTGCAGGCTTAGTTCAACGCGCGGGTCACCCGCACAACACGCCCGCCGACCTCGATCGCAACAAGCAGATGCACCCGGTGCCGCCCATCGAGCATCGCCCGGGCATTCACCGCCTCCGTGCAGACCAGGTGCGCCGAGGTCGAATTGTCGATAACCCGGATCCGCGGGTCCGCCAGACGCAGGAGCGCCTCATGACGCACCGCCCAGCCCAGGACCCCATCGACCTGCCCCGCCCGATCAATCTCGCACACAACCTGTAGCCGCCCGTCGCCATCGATCGCGAACTCGATCTCGGGCGCATCGGGGGATCGAATCTCTGACGCCGCCAGGCCCTCGATCAAATCCGACAACACACCGTCATCGGCACGCGACGCCGGGATCGAATCCGCATCGACGCGGCCGGCATTCTCTAGCCCGGTGCCTATGACAGCGTCGCAGGAGACTCCGCTCTCGCCCTGGTCATCATGCGTTTCGCTGGTACGGTCGCTACGCGATCGCTCCGCAGTCGCGTCTCGCCCTTCGGACGCCGTCGTCTCTGCTTCTATCATGGACCCGACCGGGACCTCGACGCCGACCGCCGGGTCTGTCGATCGATACTCAGCCTCTGCCGATGGCTCGTCGCGGGGTCCCTCGTGCAGAGCCGGCCCACCCACGACCGCCTCGAGCAACATCCCGATCGTCCCCGCCCATTCGCCATGGAACAGCGACGCCGACGGCTCGCTGGCCAGGCGTTCCACGCTGCCGGCGAACGCGATCTCTCTGGACAGGCTGTGCATCGCCGACCGCGACAGACGCGCATGCGCGTCGCGTGCGCCGGCCGCGTCATGCCCGACAATCGCAACCCGTATCGGCGTCTCGTCGAACCGCCCGTCGCCCTGGTTCGCCAACGACTTGATTGTCCGAAACGCCGCGACAACCGCCGCCTCGTCCCCACCCGAGAGCACGACCATGCCGTCGATCGCCCCGCGTGCAAGATCCGGCTCGCCCATCTCATCGACCCGAGCCACGACCCCGACCGCCCGCTGGCGCAGCGCCTCGAGCGCGTGCTCGATCGTGTTCTCGCCCAGGTCGCCGCGAGAATCAACGCCCACCAGATCGATCGCCAGCGACCCGCCCATCAGGCGGATCAGCCCGACCGGCCCGCCCAACGCCCTCGCGCGCATCGCCGCGTACGTCTTGACCCAGCTCGAAGCCGAGACCGGCAGGTGGCCCAGGATCAGCCCCTCGATCGGCGGGGCATCGAGTGCAACGCCCGAATGCGAGGGCTCAGAATCGCAAGCTCTGCCCGCCGATCCAGGATCCTCAACCGGCTCATCGCCCAAGAAGAGATCCGCCAACGCGTCAAACTCGTCCTCGGCGTGCTTGGAGCTCAGCCCATGGGTCAGCGTGAGCCTCGGCGATCGCTCGCCCAGTTTGGCCTCGTGCGGCGCAACAGGTGTCGCAGAGACGGGCGCGTCGGTCCCGGTATGCTCGCTCATAATCGCCATCCTGGCTTGGGGGCCTGGCAACCCCGAGATTCCATCTCGCCCTCGTCGCAGGCAAACCGTTTCCTTGGCCCACCCCAAAGCCCGCTTGGCTACACGGCCCGCTGAATCTCCGCTGCCGCCGACCTCACGACGAGGACGCTGTTGACTTCACCGAACGGATTCGGCTCCTTCATCTCATTGTACGGGTCGATCCGCCACACACCATCGATAACCAGTCTGTACGAGTACCGCCCCGCCCCCAGCGGAACTGACAGCTCGTGCACGCCCAGCTCACGGTTGATCCGCAGCACATGCCGCCCGGGTTGCCAGTCGTTGAACGTGCCGACGATCTCGATCCGTTCTCCCAGCGAGAGCGGATACACAAACACAGCCTTCTCGCTGCCCGCCCGCACGCCAAGCAAACGCCTCACCGAGGTATCCGGCCCGACCGATGCCGCCGACGAGCCGGTCGCCGCCTCCAGCGTCACACGCGTGCCCGCCCCCAGCAACTGACGCCGAAGCGCCTCGGCACGCCTGGCAATGTCCTCCACACGCCCAGATGCGGTCCTGGACCCAGCCTCAGCCACGGGTGCCTGGATAAACGCCTCGCTCGCCTCCGCCGACGTCACGACTTCCGGATGCTTGTCGGGCATCTGGGGCAGAGCATCCTCCATGGGAAGCGCCAGCATCGGCCCCAGCCACTCGGCGAGCGCCGTATAGTCGCGGGCCCCGATCGACTCGGGCGCATAGTCGATCACCGGTCGTCCAAACGACACCGACTCCTTCAGCGTCGCATCCCGCCGGATCGGCGTCGGGCACAACCGATCGGGCATCGCCGATCGCAGCTCGCCCAGCAGATCCACCGCGTGCGCGTCGCCGGGCTCATAGATCGTCGGCAAGATCCAATAGGGCAACTCCGACCCCAGCCGCCGGGCGAGCGACCGAATCGACGCGATCTGTTTTTGGGCACCCCGCAGCGAGAAGAAACTCGTCTCAACGGGAATCAGAATTGCGTCCGCGGCCGCGATCGAGTTGAACGCAAGCAGCCCGATCGACGGCGAACAATCGATGATACAGACGCCATACGCCGGCGCAAGGCGATCGAGCACGCCCTTGAGGCGGTGCTCGCGGTGGCTCAACTCGCTGAGTTTCCCCCTCGCGGCCTCCATCCCCGCCAGACGCATCCGGCTCGGGGCCAGGTCCAGGTTCCGCTGCACCCGCCAGAGCAGCCGATCGGTGTCCAGGCGAGCCCCGCCGTCAGCGAGCATCGCATCGCCGATATCAAACTCGATCCGCTCATCGGGAATCGCGAGCCCCGCGGCACAGTGCGACTGGGGATCCATATCCACCAGCAGCGTCCGCAGGCCCCGACGTGCAAACACCCCCGAGAGGTTGATCGCGGTGGTGGTCTTCCCACATCCGCCCTTCTGATTGATGATCGCGATCGTGCGCAACGGAGCCCCTCATGATGGGCGAGACCGCCGTCGGCCCGCCGAGCCTACTTGGGGGTTATCGGGTGCAGCGCGGAAGTTGCTTGAACAGCGGCGACCGTTGTCGTTGGATGCGGAGATTCAAGTTCTACGGATCGAGTCGATGGCACCGAGAATCGCCGATTCCGGCACGTCGTCGCGGACCGCACACCGCCCTAGCCCCGAGGGCACGACAAAGCGAATCCGCCCCCGGGCGACCTTCTTGTCGTGTCCCATGGCGCCCAGCAGATCCGCTGATCCAGGCAGCCCCGCCACCTCGACCGGAAGGCCAAGCCCGCCAAGCAGCCTCCGGACC
>CBDVAM010000046.1:0-24820 GCA_965371965.1 uncultured Phycisphaerales bacterium | reverse complement strand
GATCGGGCATTGCCATCAAAGTGCTGCTGGACAATGGTGAGCGTGCCGGTGCCATCATTGTCGAAAATGGTCAAGTACGGCCGCCCAATATTTTCTGATGAGTGCATCGTCGCGGCGTCGTCGTCGCCATCGCCATCCCAGTCGCCAACCTCGATGTCGTACGCGTCCATCGCGACCGCCATGGCTGGCCCAACCGAGAAGTTCGCGGCGCCATCGTTCACCAGCGGATAGAGCCACGCCGCGTCTTCAAAGTCTGTCGCGGTTGCGAGCAGGTCCAGATCTCCGTCACCGTCCAGATCGAGCGACTCGACCTCTCCCAGCGGAAAGACCGGATCCAGCGTGGCAAGCGAGTAGTCCCCCGCGGGAATCAGCCCGCCGTTCCCATCGCTCAACAATATGACGACCCGGCGCGCGACCGGGGCAAACGTGTCGTCGGGGTCTCGCGGCGTCATCCCCCAGACAGCGACATCCTCCAGCCCATCGCCGTTCAGATCCGCAGCGTGAATCGACAGCGGGAGATAGTCCTCGAACTCGATCACGAACTCCTCTAGAAACACACCGGAGCCATCGTTCAACAGCCACCACATCGCTCCGGGGTTCTCGGCATTCTGACCGACGAGATTCACAGTGGCGACAAGGTCCAAATCGCCATCTCGATCGAGATCGAGTAGGGCACCTTGTCCCGGCGCCGGATCATCCCCACCCAAACCAAAGTCGGTGGTGTAGGTAACCGCAAACTGTCCGGCACCATCGTTGGAAAAGACCCGGACGTGCGGGTCAGCCCCGCCATTATCGACAAAGACCAGGTCAGGATCACCGCCCAGGTCCATGTCGCCGACCGATCCATGGCGAATGCTCGCGAACAGATCATCGATCGCCGGGGTGAATGTGGCAAGCCCGCCATCGCGGTCATTGAGCTTGACGTGGAGCGTCGCGTGGCCGTCCGCAGAGATCGAAAGATGATCGGGGATCGCATCGCCGTTGACATCGGCAAACAACACGGCCCACGGCCCCCACTCGTTCGGCAACACCTCCATTGGCCCGAAGCTGCCATCGCCATTGTTCCGATGGATAACCGCGCCCTCGCCGTTCTCTGTGGCGATGGCGGCATCGAGGTCACCGTCGCGATCGATATCGCCGAAGGCGATGCCGGTTCCGATCGGGTCGAAGGACGAGTCGTAGGAGCCGATGTGCTCGAACGCGCCGGTGCCATCGTTGCGCCAGGTGTCCATCGTCGAGCTGCGGCTGCCGGAATCGATCGCTGCGAGATCAAGATCACCGTCGCCATCCAGATCCTCGAGCGCCAGGGCGTAGGCGCGCGGGCTCGGCGTGACGACCGACTCGCCGGCGAGCTCGAACCCGCCCTCACCATCATTGAGCATGAACTTGATGCGCCCGCTTGCCGGTATTGCCAGATCGAGATCCCCGTCGCCATCGACATCGCCCACGGCGTGCCACGGGCCGGGATAGGGAAACCCGCGATGGCTGAGCCCCCTCGGCGTGATGCCGCCGATCGGAACGCTCTGGGCCAGTGTCAGCGCACCGGCGCCATCGTTGAGCAGTATCGATGCGTCGTCGCTCAATGTGTTGATCGTCGCGGCGTCGATATCGCCATCGCCATCGAAGTCGCCGACGATGATCGCCCGCGGCTCATCGCCAACCGCGACATCGACGCGCTCGCCGAACGTCCCATCGCCGAGCCCGGGAAAGACCGAGACGGTGTCGTCGAAGGCGTTGGCGACGATCGCGTCAAGATTGCCGTCCCCATCCATATCCGCGAGTTGTACCGCAGTCGCCTCAACCCCGGCCTCATAGCCAAACGACGGCGCGAAGACGCCATCCCCGCGCCCGATCAGGATCCCTAGGAATGACTCGCCATCACGATGGAACTGCGGCGGCGCGCCAACACAGACCAGGTCCAAATCTCCGTCGCCGTCTAGATCCCCGGAGGCGAACGACGGAACGTAAAAACCAGGACTCTCGTTGTCTGGATTGAAATCGGCGCGTTGAGCTGTGAATGGAAAGAGCGGGTGATCAGACTCGACCGCCTGGATGGCGAGAACTGATCCGCTCTGGCGCGGCTGCCCGGCGAGTGCTTGAGACGCCAAGAGAGCCAGAACAAAGCCCAAGCCTGATTTGCAACTCGACATCATGGTAGTATCGCGTAACTCATATGGGAATTCAACCAAAAACAGCTTGCTGTTTTTACTCATACCCCCTAGACTACCCCTCATGTGCTATCGAGTTTCACCAGGAGTTCTGAGAAAGGAATCGACCAATGAGGTGCAGTCTACTGGCAGGAATCACCGTGGCTTGTCTTTCGGCACAAGTCGATGCACAAACATGCGACGATTGTGCCCCAACTGGCGATTGTACGGTGTAGGAAGGAGGTGACGGCGATTGGGATGACTTCACCAAATGGGATAACGGTGTTCCCACCGCCGACAAGCGCGCAATTATCTGTGACGACGAGTTTATCGAGATTAACATTGAGGGCGATGAAGAGGCCGATTCGATCGTGATTGGTGAAAACGTGAGCTTGCGTATCTTCGGGCCGGGCTCGCTGACGCTCGACAACAACGACCACAACGCACACGAGTGCCCGCCGTTTTCGCCGAGCTGCACCGTTCGCGACGACTCCATCGTGAATGGGATAATTGAGTTGCGCGACAGCGGTGAAGACGCAGGAGACCTCATCTTCATCACCAACAACCACACATTCGCGGGCGAGGGGCGCATCGAGGACATCAAGGCGGGCGGGCGCATCGAGATCGACCCCGATATTTTCTTCTTGAACAAGCTGATCGATTACGACACCGATCCACTGCACTTCCACGGCTTTGCCGGCATCCACGGAGACATGTACATTGAGGGACGCGATGGCGGAACTGTGGACGGCGAGTTTCGCAACCACGGCAGAGTGCAGGCCTTGGCGATCGGCCTCGAACCCACATTGACCATAGACGCAGTAACGAAGGACAACGAAGACGCCGAATGGTTCACCTCGTGCGGCGCCACGCTCCTCTTCAAAAGGGAAGCAACAGATCTGGAAGGAGATTTTTCCGACGACCCGTATGGCAGCACCTTCTCGTCCGGAGAGTTCTCCTTCGAGGCCGATATCTGGACTTGCGGCACATTCACCCGCAACGGCTGCTGCGGCCTGGTGTTCACGAACAATGCCGAGTTCAGCTATGCGGACTATGTTACCACCAACTCATGCACCAATCCCGGCACCTCTGCGAGTAATCCCGCTACTTGCGTGGACCCGTTCGTCGCCTCAACAGAAGAGGATCCTGACTACTGCGGCACTTGACGCCTCCCTAAGGTCGATGAAAGTTCTCGAAGACCGCCCCGCAGAACCCGCGGGGCGGTTCTTTTGCCTCCAACCGGCCCGACTCACCTCTCCGGTGGTAGCGGATCTCGTCGGCATCGGCTTCGACCGTCCAGTACTTGCCGACGCCGAAGCTCTCGTGGTCGTCGCGCTTCGTGACAAGGTCAAGCGAGCGGTCGGCGGGGCGTGCTCTTTTGTGGCAAATGTCTCTCTAAGAGGATCTACTCCGGCGCCTTCCACCCGCTCTTAAACGCATTCAACGCGTCCTTGAGCTTGCCCTCCAGTTCGCCGCCCTTATCAAAGCTGCGCATCTGGTCCAGCTCGTCCCAGACGCCCTTGCCCGAGGTGTGCATGTACTCGATCATCGCGGACGATGGGATGCTGAATCGCATGGGCGACCCGCCGACGGGATCGCTGGTGCTTGTCCGCGATGATGTGGCGGACCCGCCGGCAGGGGAGATCCTGTGGGCGTCGTCCGAGGGGCGGCTGCGAGTCATCCGTGTGGACGACAACTCCACTCGATAGCGGTGGTTGACGAGCCCGATGCGCAACCGAGGCAAGGGCGCAAGACGATTCTTGGAGGTTCCAACGAACCTCGCTCGCCCTTCGGGCTCGTGGCGACCTAGAACAAACTGCCGTTGGATTTCGGTGGCACTAAAGTTCCCCCGAGATGCGTCGCGCCCGCGCCGGTCAGTGATCGCCCCCGACGCGTACGCGCGAGAAATCCAATCTGGAGCAGATACGGCTCGACGACATCTTCGAGCGTCCCGGCGTCCTCGTTCATCGTCGCGGCGATGGTCTCCAGGCCCACTGGCCCGCCCTCGTAGGTGTCCAGGATGATTCTCAGGTACGCCCGGTCGAGTTCGTCGAGCCCAAGGTCATCGACGCCTTCGAGTTCAAGCGAATCATCGACAATTGTCGGCGTCAGCCCGCCGTCGGCGCGAACCTGGGCGAAGTCGCGGACGCGCCGCAGCAGGCGGTTGGCGATGCGGGGCGTGCCGCGGCTGCGCCGTGCGACGGCTTCCAGCGCGCCCTCCTGGGCGACGGGCACGCAGAGCAATCGGCAGGAGCGATCGAGGATTTCCAGCAGTTCGGCGGGCGAGTAATACTTCAGGTGATGAGTCAGGCCGAAGCGGGATCGCAGCGGGGCGCTGAGCAGCCCGGCCCGGGTGGTCGCGCCGATCAGGGTGAACGGATGGCAATCGAGCTGGATCGTGCGGGCGTGCATGCCGCTGTCGATCCGGACGTCGATACGGAAATCCTCCATCGCGGGATAGATGAACTCCTCGACGGCGACGGGCAGGCGGTGGATCTCGTCGATGAACAGCACATCGCCGGGCTCCATGCGGGTGAGAACGCTGACCAGGTCGGTGCCCTTGGTGAGGGCCGGGCCGCTGGTGGCGTGGACGCGGGCACCCATCTCCTTGGCGATGACATGGGCGAGGGTGGTCTTGCCCAGGCCTGGCGGGCCATGGAAGAGGACGTGCTCGATCGGCTCGTTCCTGGCCTTGCCGGCCTGGATAGCGATGGTGAGGCGTTCGATCAGGTCGGTCTGGCCGACATATTCGTCGATGCAGGTGGGGCGCAGGGACCAGTTGGCCTGTTCTTCGAGGTCTGAGGCGGCTCCCGCCGCGATGATGCGCTCCGTCGCCATCGCAGGGAGTGTATCGGCCAATGGCTTCCGCCGCCGACAGACGTTCGCCCCTTGTGAGGGGTGCTTACACTGCGCCCATGGCGATCGAGTTCAAGAAGCACATTCTGGATAACGGGCTGACGATTATCGCGGAGGTCGACGACGCGGCCCAGACGTCGGCGGCCGGGTTCTTCGTGCACACCGGCGCGCGAGATGAGCCGCGAGAGATCATGGGCGTCAGCCATTTTCTCGAGCACATGATGTTCAAGGGGACCGAGGATCTGTCCGCCGAGGACATCAATCGGGGCTTCGATGAGATCGGGGCGAGGAACAACGCCTACACGAGCCACGAGATGACGGTGTTCTATGCGCAGGTGCTGCCCGAACGCCTTGGGCGGGCGACGGATCTGCTGGGGCGGATGATGCGCCCGGCGTTGCGCCAGGACGATTTCGACACCGAGAAAGAGGTCATTCTCGAAGAGATCGCGATGTACGCCGACAACCCGTTCTGGGTGCTCTATGAGGCGGTCAGCGAGCGCCACTTTGGCAGCCACGCCATGGGGTATCGCGTGCTGGGGACGCCCGAGTCGGTCCGCGAGTTGCAGCGCGACCAGATGCAGGAATACTTCGACCAGCGGTATTCGGGCGACAACACCACGGTGGCGCTGGGCGGAAAGCTGGACTTTGATCGCGCTGTCGAGCAGATCGAAGAGCTCTGCGGCGGGTGGTCGGCGACGCGCCCCGGGCGGGACACGAGCCGCCCGCCGATCTCGGGCCAACGCCTTGATTCGACGAAGGACACGGTGAACCGGGGGTATGCGCTCGCGCTCGCCGATGCGCCGGCGATGGACGATGACCGGAGGTATGCGGCGGGGCTGCTGGCGCATCTGCTTGGGGGCAGCGACAACAGCCGCCTGCACTGGGCGCTGATCGAGACGGGGATTGCTGAAGAAGCGCAGGCGGCGTTCGATCCGCACGATGGCACGGGGCAGTACTTCGTGTACGCCTCGGGAGACCCGGATCGGCTGGAGGAGATCTGGAGCGTCGTCGAACGAGAGATCGCGGGCCTGGGCGAGGGGATCAGCGAGGACGACCTCGAGCGGGTGAAGGCGAAGGCCGAGACCAGCGCGACGATCTCGGGCGAGAGACCCGGCGATCGGATGCAGCGTCTGGGACGCCTGTGGGTGTCGCTGGGCGAGTATCTGTCGCTGGATGATGAGCTTGCGGCGCTCCAGCGGGTTTCGGTGCAGGACGTGCGTGACGTGTTCGAGGCGTTCAGTTTCTCGCCGCGAACGCTGGGGACGCTCACGCCCGAGGCGACGCTCTCGACGGGCGAGTGATCGTCTCGGGGGGTTGCGATTCAGGCGGCCTTGGGGATGAAGATGCGCGTGGTGTCGCCGCCGGATTTCTGGGCGGCCTGAGCCGCCTGGATTGCGGCGGCGGTGAGTTGCTCTGGCGATCTGAATATCAGAGCATTCGCGGGGTCCTTGACCGCCAGGCCGATGCTTGCAACGAGCTTGTGGGAGGCTCCGCTCGGGTCGGTGGCGCCGTGGATTTGATCGTTGGCGATGGCCCCGCGAAGGGAATCGCAGTGCGACGAGATCACGACGCGATTTGCGCCGGTGATGACGACGCCGAAGAGGTCGTCGCTCAGCCGCCCGATGACCCCGCCGATGGGATTGAAGTGGTCCTTCAGTTGTGCAACGACTCTCTGAGAGGCCACGGAAGCGACATCTTCGGGTCCACCCTGGATGATGGTTCTCAGCCCGTTGATCGAGGCGATGACCACGCAGACCGAGAGCGACTTTGTTTCACCCAGATGGGCGGCGCTGCGAACGACCGATCGAAACCCCTGCGCATTGAAGACACCGGTCTGATCGTCGATCTGGTCGGTGTCGATCATGATCGAGCTGGGATCGGCGAACGCCGCCAGCGACGGGCTCTCGGCCTTCAGCCGCTCGAACTCGTCGCTCGCCCTGCTCAGCACGGCGTCGGCATCGGAGCTGCGACCCGTATCGAGAGAGAAGAGGCGGCTCAGCTCGTCGGCCCCCTCGGCGGTGATCTTGATGATCTGATCGACGTCGTCGCCGGCCATCGCAAACCACTGCTTTGCGCGCTCGTACGCCCGGCGCATGGGCGGTGCCGCGTTCTGAAGGGTGAGCGAGTCATGCACGAGGTTGCCCAACGCCACGGCCCGGACGATCCGGGAGCATGAGCTCGGTGCCGCCGTCGGACGCTCGTGGAACTTGACCGGCATGACGAGTTGCTCTGGGAGCTTCCACCTGGCCGCCAGCATCGCGCCGACGTCGGCGTGCTGGAGTTCGTATTCCTCCAACTCCCGCCGGCCCAGGTTGGCGTGCTCGCCGTCGGTCTCGGCGATCAGTTCGAGATACTCGCGGCCGATTCCCGCGTACATCGCCAGGACGCCGATATCCTGGAGCAGTCCACCCAGGAATGCCTCATCGGCCTCGTCCTTGCGCCCGGCGTGTTCCAGGATGGCCTTGGCGGCGATGGCGGTGTAGAGCGAACGCCGCCAATACCCCATGTAGTCGAACGCGGGGTCGGCGTTGGCCTCGATCGCCGACACGAGCGAGAAGCTCAACGCGAGCGCCTTGACCGGTCGCAGACCGAGCAACACCAGCGCTCGAGGAACGGTCGTGCACGGCTCGCGGAGGCCGTAGAAACTCGAGTTCACTGTCCTGAGGACCTTGGCTGTGAGGGCCTGATCGTTCTGAATGGTCGCCGCCAGCTCATCGATCGAGACGTTCTCGTCGCCGGTCAGCTCGATGATTCGCGCGGCGATCGCCGGGAGCGACGGGAGCTCCGGGCAGTTCAGGATCTTGTCGAGAAGCTCGCTGTTCATCCAGGGCCCCTGGGCGGTCCATCAGACTGTTGAGAGATCGGGTGTGCTCGGGGTGGTCTTGAAGGAGGTCCGGGGGGCTGGTGAATTCGAGTAGCTCGTGGTCGCGCCAGTCAGTCCTGGACGATCTGAGCCACCGCCTCCCAACTCGACAGCTCGCGTCCGAGAATCTCACGGGCGTACGCGTGCAGCAGGCGAATCGCCCGGCGAGTATGGCCGATCGAAGTGTGCCGGTCAGCGGCGATATCGCGCAGGCATTGGACGGTCGCCGAACGGACGCGCCACGCGTTCTCGGACGGACTTCCAGACAGCCCGCCCCGCGAGGGGATGAACACGAGCATCTCACCAAGCACCAGCGGCTCGCCTGTGAGAATGTCGGTCTCGAGCTCGATGCGAAATCCGGCATCTTCCAGGGCAGTCCACATGAGCTCCAGCAGTTCGGCGAGCGGTTCGAGCTTGGGCGCATCGGTTGCCACGACAAAGCGGTCGAAGGTCTTGGGGTGGGGATCGGATTCCTGGAAGAGCGCCGCGAACAGTTGGGCCAGGTACATCGCGCCGGCCCAGCGTTCCCAAGATGTACGAATCGCCGGAGAGGCGCCCAGCACCGTCCAGGAGGTCAGCGTTGCCAGTTGCCCGGCTGGCTTTGGGACCCAGAGAAGCTCGCCGCGGCTGAGCAGCTCGATCCCGCCGTCGAACGATCCGCCTGGGCGGCGCGCCCCCTTGGCCAAGCCCCGGACCATCCCGTGTTCGCGGGTGAAGACAGTGACGACCTGGCTGGTTTCAGAGAACTCGCCCTCGCGGACGCACACGCCGAGGCTTTGCAGGCGGGCCATGGGAGGGTCAGCGTATGCTCCGGGGCAGGAGGTGACGCGGGTGCAGTTCTCATTCGTGGATCGGGTGCTTGAGCGCGGCGAGGATCGGCTGGTGTGCGCGAGGGCCTTGAGCTCGGGCGAGGAGTACCTGCGCGACCACTTCGAGGGCTTCCCGGTGATGCCTGGGGTGCTGATGCTCGAGGCGATGGTGCAGGCATGTCGGTTGCTGCTCGAGGAGCGAGATGAGCGGTATGGGTCGTGGGTGCTGGGTGGCGCTCGCAACATCCGCTACAGCAGCATGGTCCGCCCCGGGCAGGTGCTGCGGGTCGAGGTTCGCCTGAAGCGCTTATCCGAGGCATCGGCGGAGTTTCAGGGGTCGGGCGTCGTCCTGGACCCCGGGGCGAGCGATGGGCCCCAGGCCGTGGCGGGCAAGCTGACGCTGCGTGAGGCTCGTGTGGGCCTGGCGGGGGTGGGCGAGGCTGGTGCGAGCCGCTAAGATGGCCACTCGCGGCCTTTGTCTTGGGCCGGAATGGATTGCCTCGAAGGCTCGCAGACGGGGTGTGAATGGAACGCGACGACATCTTCGCAAAGGTCCGAGACGTGCTTGTCGAGTCCCTCGCGGTCGATGAGGACGAGGTGCAATCCGACGCCCGCCTGACCACGGACCTGGGGGCCGAATCGATCGATTTCCTGGATATCAAGTTCCAGCTCGAGCAGGTCTTCGGATTCCGGGTGGAAGAGGGCGAGCTGTTCCCCGACAACGTCGCCCAGGACCACGAGTTTGTGGCCGACGGCAAGCTGACCGAGAAGGGCCTGAACGCGCTGAAGGCGCGCCTGCCGCACGCCGACTTCGACAAGCTAGAGGCCGATCCGCGTGTCGCGAAGGTCCCCGAGATCTTCACGGTGGACGCGATCGTGCGGTTCTGCGAGACGAAACTCCAGGCCGCGGGCTGATGCGCTGGCTCTGGATCGATCGGATCGTGGAGCTGAGCCCCGGCGAGCGTCTGGTCGCGATCAAGAATGTGACGATGGGCGAGGAGCACCTGCACGACGGCGCGGGTGCGATCCCGATCATGCCGGCGACGCTGGTGATCGAGGGGATGGCCCAGAGCGCGGGGCTGCTGGTCGGGCACGCCAGCGGGTTCAAGGAAAAGGTACTGCTGGCGAAGATCCAGCGGGCGAGCTTCGAGCGCGAGGCGATCCCAGGAATGACGATCCGCTACGACACCCGGATTATCCGAATGGACGCGCAGGGTGCCGCGACCGAGGGCACGGTCGAGCTGATCGATCCGCAGGACGGCTCGGTGCTGCCCATGGGACGCGTCGATCTGTTGTTCAGCCATCTCGATCAGAACGCCGCGGGCGCGGAGTTCGGCGAGGGGAACTTCGTCTTCGGCGAGGCGTTCGAGACGCTGCTTCGCATGAGCGGGATCGAGATGGGGTAGGCGGCGGGGCTGTTGGTTCGTCTTTGCGATCTCAGTCGTGAACGAGCTGGGCGATTCGGGGGTCCAGGCTCTCGACACCCTGGGGCGTGCGCACGGCGATCTCCTGGGTGGGGTGCAACGACTCCACGGTTCCGGTGATCGTCTGATTCGCGACGACGAACGAGCGTTCGGTGCCCACCAGGGCATCCCGCTCGCGCCACGATTCCAGCGTGTTCTCAAACGGCTCAACCAGGGCGTGATGGAGCGTTCCGACGAGCGTCTCGCCCAGGCTGATCGGATCGGTCTCAACTCCAAGCATCGCCAGCGAGGCGCTGTGATCGCGGATGTGTTCTGGGAAATGCTCGGGGCGGTGGCTGACATTGAAGCCCATGCCGAGCAATGCCCAGGAATCTCGGATCTCGATCAGGATGCCCGCGAGCTTGCGGGCGTGGGTATCGACGATGTCGTTGGGCCATTTTATTCGGGCGAGGGGAATCCCGGCGTGCTCGATTGCATGAGCACACGCGACGGCGACTCGTGACGAGAGTTCCTCGGAGTTCACGCTCTCGGCTTGCAACGCGAGCGTGCAGGCCAGCCCGAGCCCGGGGGTTTCGTGCCAGTCACGCCCGAGCCGCCCGCGACCGGCGGTCTGGTGGCGGGCGATGACCAACGCCGGCCCATGCTCGCGGGCGAACACAAGAGCCTCGTCCTGGGTCGAACCGACCTCATCGAGCACACGGACGCAATCGACGAGGCCGTGCTCGCGGCAGGCACGGAGCAATCGGTCGGCGTCGTGATCGCTCACGGATCAACCTCGAGCGCGACATCGAGCGAGACGGCGTGGTGGGTGAGCCCGCCGACGCTGATGCGATCGACGCCGGTACGGGCGATCTCGCCGATGGTCTCCAGGCGCACACCGCCGGAGGCTTCGAGGAGCAGCTTGGGCGATCGCGCGTCGCGTCTGCGAACGGCGTCTTCAATCGTCGCGGGTGCCATGTTGTCCAGGAGCACGATGTCGATCGTCGCGGGCGGGAGTTCGAGCAGCGCGTCGAGCTGTTCGAGCGTGTCCACCTCGACTTCGACGAACTGCAGCTCACCGCGGAAGTTGGCGCGCGCCCGCTCGGCAGCGCCGGTGACGAACGCCGCGATGCTCTCTGGTGGGAGGCCGGCGAGGTGGTTGTCCTTGATGAGAACCGCGTCGTAGAGGCCGAGGCGGTGGCAGTGCCCGGCGCCACATCGCACGGCGTACTTCTCGAGGAGCCTCAAGCCGGGTGTGGTCTTTCTGGTATCGAGCACGCGTGCGTTTGCCCCGGCTGCTGAGGAGTTGATCTCATCGACGAAGGCGCGGGTACGGGTGGCGACGCCGCTGAGGCGAGCGATGAGATTCAGGGCCGTGCGTTCGAGGCGGAGGATCGCGTGGGCCGAGCCTTGCAACTCACAAACCGCAGCGCCCGCGTCTGCGACATCGCCATCGGCGGCGAGGAACTTCGCGTCGATTCCACCGCCAAAGACCTCGATCAGATCGGGGAGAGTCGCCAGGCCGCTGATGACACCGCCCTGGCGAAAGACGATCTTCGCGGTCGCATGGCGATCGGTATCGTGGGTCGCGCCGGTGGTTACGTCGCGCCGATCTGTCCCGAGGTCCTCGTCGCGGGCGAGCTCCAGGAGGCGGCGGACGTTGCCCGTGGAGGCGAATCTCGCGTATAGATCGCTCAGAGAGAGGTCATTAGGATCGGCGGGGGGCGTCATCGCGGGATGATATGTGGCGTACACTCGTCGACTCGTTCTGGGAGCGGTGGTGTTTGGATATGGAGCGTGAATCGTATGGGTCTGCTCGATGGGAAGGTCGGCTTGGTCGTGGGGATCGCCAATGAGCGGTCGTACGCGTGGTTCATCGCTCAGGCCCTGGTCGCTCAAGGGGCGACCTGCGGGTACACATTCCTGCCGGGGGAGAAGAACGAGCGGCGGATTCGCCGATCGGTCGGTGCCCTGGGTGTGAGCGACCCGTGGCTCCAGCCGCTGGACGGGGGCTCGGATGAGAGCATGGACGCGTGCTTCAGCGCGTACGCCGAGCAGTTCGGAAGAATGGACTTCCTTATCCACTCGATCGCATTCGCGGATCGCCAGTGGTTGCAGATAGGCAACTTCCATGAGACGCCCAGGGAGGCGTATCTCGCGGCCATCGATATCAGCGCCTACTCACTTGTGGCGATGGCGGCGAGGGTCAAGGCGATCATGGCGGATTCGGGCGGCGGGACGATCCTGGCGATGAGCTACTACGGCGCCGAGAAGGTGATACCGGGGTACAACGTGATGGGGGTTGCCAAGGCGTGCCTGGAAGCCACCACCCGCTACCTCGCCAGCGAGCTGGGCGAGCATGGGATCCGGGTGAACACGATCTCCGGCGGATATCTGCGAACGATGGCCTCGAGTGCCGTGGGCGGGGCCGATGACATCTGCAAGCACAGCAAGATCCGCTCACCGCTCAAGCGGAACGTCGAGGGATCGGACGTCGGCGGGACCGCCGCGTGGCTTTGCAGCGATCTGGCGGCGGGCGTCACGGGCGAGAATATCTACGTTGATTGCGGCGTGAACATGATCGGAGTCTGAGCGAGGCCCGATACTCTGTTGACGGGCCTGCGACCGGAGGCGCGTTGGGTAGTTTGCCCCCGCTATCCTCAAGCGATCGCGCGGATATTGCCGATATCTGAGGCATGACAGCGTTTGGCCCGAGCGTGTCCCAGTCGGTCGCCGGCGTGCAGCAGGCCGCTGCGACGCGCCTGCGCGCCAACGAGAAAGAAAAGGCGAGCGAGCGTGCCCGCGACAAGGCCCGCAAGGGCGATGAGGTCGAGCTGAGCGTGGACAAGGTTGAGCTCGCCGAGGCGGTGCGGAACCTGAAGAAGAACGCCGATGAAGAGGCCCACGAGGATCGCGAGCAGCGGGTGTTGTACAAGCCCCGGACCAACGATCGGCGGCATGTCGACCTGGAGGGGTGAGCGATCCACGCGGTGTTTCGTGTGTGAATACGCGGATTCAATGTCATTGAAGTGCAGTTCGTTCTGAGCCCAGGCTTGCGCCAGGGCCTCTACTTTCTTGCACGTCTCGCGGCTCGCATCCTCGCCTCGATCTCATCGGGGTCCTTGATGATCGCCTTGGTGAGGTTGCGTGAGCCGTTGGCGGTGATCTGGATGTCGTCCTCGATGCGCACGCCGATCTTCTCGTCGCGCAGGTAGATGCCCGGCTCGATCGTGATGACTGCACCGGCGGCGAGCGGCGCGTCGGGGCTGGCGTCGTGGACCTCCAGGCCCAGGTGGTGCCCGATGCCGTGGATGTAGTGGTCGCCGAAGCCGGCCTTTTCGATGATTGCGCGGGCGATCTCGTCGAGTTCGTGGAAGCGGACGCCGGGTCTGGCGGCGCGGATGGCCGCCTCTTCGGCGCGGAGAACGATGTCATAGATCTGGCGTTGGCGCTTGGAGAACTTGCCGTTGGCGGGAAAGGTGCGGGTGACATCCGCGGCGTAGTGCCCGAACTCGGCGCCGGCGTCGATGCAGACGAGGTCGCCGTCGGCGATTGGCTGGTCGTTGGCGTTGTAGTGCAGGACGGTGCTGTTGATGCCCGAGCCGACGATGGGGTTGTACGCCGGGCCGGGAGAGCCGTGCTCGCGGAAGACGCCATCGAGGACGGCGTGGATCTCGCCTTCTGATCTGCCCGGTTCAAGGGTATCCAACACCTCGCTAAAGCCCGCGGCGGTTGCCTCGATGGCGAGCTTCAGCACGCCCAGCTCGCCCTTAGACTTGACGCTCCGCAGTTCACTAATGAGTTCGGTCTGATCCTCGATCGACACCCCCACCACGCGATCTGCGATCTTGCGAAAGATCGAGAGATCCTGGGGCACGCCCCCGGCGTAGCTGCCCACGGGTTCCAGGCACGCAAGACGCTTGGACCGGCGGGCCGCAGCGGTCAGCATCCGGGGCAGATAGGTCGAACGCACGACCTTGTCGAAGCCCGTCTGTTTGCGCAGCGGCAGGCCGATGGACTCGCGCAGGCCGTCCCAATCCTCCATCTCCGGGTCGCGCGGCTTGAGCATCAGCACGCAGCGCCGGGTCGGATCCGGGTTCTTGGGATCGAACAGCACCGAAGCGCCTGGCTCGCGGGCGAGCCCGCTCAGGTAGTAGAAGTGCGTGTTGGGACGCCATTGGCCGACCAGCGGCGGCGAGCCGTCACCCGCGAAGACGATTGCCACGCCACCCTTCAGGGACCGCGAGACTTTCTCTCGACGCCGGCGGTATTCCGAGACCGGAATGTGCTCATCCATCATCGCAGCCAAGCTCCTTGCCTTCGCCCGCCGACTTCGCGGGATGCGGGGGAGCGGGAGCGTAGCGTTCCGTTTGCGAACGAGTGGTGAGTCGATCAGCCGGGCGATTGCTCGCGGTTGGCGACGTCCAGGGCGTTGGCGATGCGTTCGCGGGTCGTGTCGTCGTAGAGGTCCCGCTTGCCGAAGCCGGGCATCGCACCCGCGCCCGCTGCCTCGCTCTGGGCGTCGTCGAAGTTGCTGATGAGCAGCATCGCGGGGGCGGCGTCGCGACGGGCGAGATCTCGGATGAGTTCGATCCCGCTGGCCTGGGCGAATGCGCCATCGAGCACCCGATTGACCAGCAGCACGTCGAGGGACTCGAGCGACGACTCGAGATCATCGGGCGATTCGATCGAGACGACGGTGGAGCCGGGGGCCATTCGGGCAACGGCGCTGCGGAGCATGAACATGTCGGGGCCGCAGTGCCCGACCAACGCGATCTTCGATTGTTCAGCCACTGTCCTCGTCCTTTCCGTCTCGCCTCAATCTTATTATCGAGACGCTCGTGCTGTCGAGAGAAACCTCGACGCTGCGGAGAGTAAACCGCTTGGGCTCTGCCGGTTGTTCCCGGATCGATCGAATGATCCGAGCGATCACTCTCTTGGGCAATCGATCCGTCCCGCCACCTTCGCTGAGATGGGCAACCGCCAAACGGAGGATTTCTCCCACGATCACGTCCGGCTCGGGCACCAGCGACAGGCGTTCGATTGTGATACGTCCATTGTTCGCCGATGGGAGCAACTCGCCCGCTCGGGCTGTGATCAGCTCGCCGGCCTCTCGCAGCAGTTCACCGGTGGCGACGGCACGCTCGCCGGCGCGGGGCTGGATGGCACGGAGCTCGGGCATGACGCGGGCTCGCAGGCGGGCGCGCAGGAGAGAGGTGTCGCGGTTGGTCGCATCCTCGCTCCATGCCCAGCCCGCTCGCTCGCAGATGCCCTCGGCCTGGGCATGATCGATCGCGAGCATCGGGCGGATCAGCGTGACTTCGCCCAGGGCTCGCGAGGGTGCGATCCCCGCCAAGCCGCGCGGCCCGGTGCCTCGCAGCAGACGCATGAGCATCGTTTCGAGCTGGTCGTCGGCGTGGTGGCCGGTCGCGACGAACGGGCAGTGGTGGCGCTGAGCGAGGCGGGTGAGCGCCTCGTAGCGGAGGTGGCGAGCCAGGGCCTCGGCGTTGCCTGCGGTCGCGTCACCGCCAGCGACCTGGATCTCGTCTTCTACGAACTCGAGGGCGAGCCGGCTCGCAAGCGTCCTGGTCGCGTCCCGATCCGCGAGGGCCTCGGCCCGGGGCCTCAGGTCGTGCATGACGTGCCCGATGACCAGATCGCGACTGGCCGAACGCAGGATCAGCGCGAGGGCCGAGGAGTCCGCGCCGGCTGAACAGGCTATGAGCGTTCGCCGGTTGGTGTTACGATCCCGCCCGCCGCCGGTGAGGGTTCGCCAACGATGCAGCACGCTGCGGACCGGGCGGTCTTTGCGGTCGGGGAGCCGGATGATGGAGTCAGAGGGCACATGCCGATGGTAGAGGCGGATTGGGCAATCCCGGAGGTGGAGCGGATTGGGACAGAATCAGGAGAACCCGCAGGAGCTGGAGAGCGAGCAGGCGTTGGCTACCGACCAAGGGTCCGGCGACTCGCCATCGTCTGTCTTGCCGACGGCCCTGGCGATTGTCGGCTTTGTCGCGATCGGCTGGACGATGCTGCGTTCGGCCAGAAGGAGGGGGCGCTCTCGGCGGTCAAGCGAGAGCGAAGATCCTCGCGAGCGGATCAGCCGGCTCCGCGAGTCGGCACAGAAACGATCCTCTGAGACGTATCAGGCGGAGGCGGCCGAGCTGACCCGCCATCTCGCTGCGCAGCTCGACGCCAAGGGCGAGGCGCTCGAGCAACTCATCGCCCAGGCCGACGAACGCCTGGCCAGGTTGGATGCGGCCCTTGGGGATCGAGGGATCGACGCAGCGGGCCAGAACGATACGAGCCCTCAGATCGTGAGCGCAGATGATGGCGACGTCACCCGCAGGGAGGTCTTCCGACTCGCCGACGATGGCCTGGATCCACTCGAGATTGCCCAGAAGCTCCGCCAGCCGATCGGGCAGGTGCGCCTGATGCTCGCGCTGCGCCGGGCGTGATCAGGAGTCGCGTCGCCGGACGGCATCGAGACAGAGAATCTCGAACATGATGTGCCCGGCGAGCAGGGCCGTGTTCTGGGCGACGTCGCGGTCGGGGAGCACCTCGACGACGTCGGCCCCGACGACGTCGATGCCCGCGAGGCGTCGCAGCAGCGCGAACGCCTCGGCGCTGGTGATCCCGCCCATGCTGGGCGTGCCGGTGCCCGGCGCGAAGGCGGGGTCGATCACGTCGATATCAAACGTGAGGTAGCACGGGCGGTCGCCCAGGCGGTCTACGAAGGCGTCGATGGTCCGCGTGCCCTCTGCCTGGAGCTGCTCATAGGTGATGATGGTCACGCCGTGGTCCTTGGCGTATTGCAGATCGGTCTTGGTGTTCAGCGGGCCCTTGATGCCGATCGAGAGCATGCGTTTAGGATCGATGAACCCGCCCTCGATAGCCCGGATGAATGGTGAGGCGTGCGACCACTTCTCACCCAGGGTCATGTCCACCGTGTCCAGGTGAGAATCGAAGTGGATCAGCGGCAGGCCGCCCGCGGGCTTGCCGCGGCGCTCCCAGGTCGCGCGGATATTCGCGAACGCGATGGAGTGATCCCCGCCGATCGCCATCAGGCGGGTATGGTCCGGATCGGGCAGGTCGCGGGCGAACTCGTAGATCCGCTCGGCGTTCTGCTTGCAATCGAAGGGATCGACCGGTGCATCGCCGGCGTCGGCGAGGCTCAGCAGCTCGGTGACGTCGATGTCGTGGGAGATGGAATAGGGCTTGACGTATTGCGATGCGTCTCGAATTGCTCGAGGGGCGAAGCGGGCGCCCGGGCGATAGGTGACGCCCGAATCGAACGGAGCGCCGTAGATCGCCCAATCCACGGGGCGGTTCTCGCTCTGGACCAGATCGAGCAAGGGATAGCGGCAGAACGTGCAGGGGCCGGCGAATCGGGGCGTCGTGCGCGCGTCGGGAAGCGTCGTCCGTTTCGTGTCACTCATGGGTTGACGAGTGTAGCGGTGGGCTCAGGTGGCGGCAGATTCCTCGCCCCCGGTGGCCATGGGCGCGCCCATGAACAGGGCCTCGGGATCGACCAGGGCGATGACGGTGTCGCCGGGGGTCGGCTGGGCGGACTTGTCTGCTGTAAGGACCTGGAGGCGTCCGTCGGCGGTGAGGATGAACATGGGGATCGCCGCGGTGCCATACAGCACGAGGTAGGCCTCGTAGGGGAACTCGTCGCTGAGGCGGGTTGCCTTGAGGATGTGTCCCGAGCCGAAGCGCGAGGCGACCTGGGCGTAGGTCAGGCCCTTGGCGAACAAGGGTCTGCCCTCGTGCACCGAGACCTCGCCATCGCCCGCGCTCATGGGTAGGCGGTACAGCTCGGCCCGCTCGAACCTGCCCACGAACTGCTGGAGGGCCAGGGCGTTGACCTCGTCGTTGGGCGTCAGCGCGAGGATGCGCCCGATGCCTGTGAGATCGAGTTCCTCGGCGATGCCCTCCTCCAGCACGTTGGCCTGCTTGACGCGCAGGCCGGCCATTCGGGCCTCGCGGAGATTCATCCGATTGGTGTCCACGACCTTGACCGGGATCTGCTTGGCGAGCAGCATCCGTCCGATCTCGCGGGCCCACTTGTGCGCGCCGATGATCAGCACGCCCTGGGGATCCTGATCGGCGACGCCCAATCTCCGGGCCACCCGCCCGGCACTCAGGCCGTAGACCAGGACCGTGCCGATGATAACCGTGAAGGTGATCGGCACCAGACGCCCGGCGGCCTCCTGCATCGGCGTCAGCTCGCCCCCGGGCTGACCGCCAGGGGCGTCGCCGCTGGCGAGTTGCAGCGCGAACACCGAGGCGACAGCCGCGGCGACTATCCCGCGCGGCGCGACCCAGCTCAAGAAGAGCCTCTCGGCACGCGTGAGCTTCTCGACGCTGGTCGCGGTGAACACGCTGGCGGGGCGAACGATCAGGATCAAGATCGCGACGAAGAGCAGCTCTCGCCAGCCGATTTCCCTGAGATCGTCCAGCCCGAGGTTCGCGCCCAGCACGATGAACAGCGCCGAGATGAGCAGGACCCGCAGGTTCTCCTTGAACTCCACGATGTGGTGGATTCGCACCCGGCGCTGGTTGGCCAGCATGATCCCCATCGCCGTGGTCGCGAACAGCCCGGCGTCGTGCTGGACCCCGTTCGCGATGGCAAAGGAGAGGACCACGAGCAGCAGCGAGAAGGGATTCTGGAGCGAATCGGGGATCCAGTAGCGCCGGATCATCTCGGTCAGAACCCACGCGCTGAGCACGCCCATCCCCCCACCGACGACGACGGTCAGAAAGAGCCCCTGGGCAATGCCCATCGCGACGTGGGACGAATCGCCCGCGCCAACCGACGTGACCGCCTCGAACACGAGCACCGCGAGCATCGCCCCGATGGGATCGATGACGATGCCCTCCCACTTCAGGATTGCGCCGACCTTTCGCGTCGGGCGGACGTGGCGGAGCAGCGGGCCGACCACCGTCGGCCCGGTGACCGTCAGGATCGCGCCAAGCAGGGCCGCGAGTTCCCACGGCAGATCGAGCAGGAAATACGCGAGGCCGCCGGCGAGCAGCATCGTGACGCCCGCGCCGATCGTGACCAGCGAGAACACCGCCTTGCGCGATTCGGCGATCTCGCGCACGTCCAATGTCAGCCCGCCCTCATAGAGGATGAGCGCAACCGAGAGCGAGACCAGCGGCACGAGCGAGTCGCCGAAGAGGCTCGACGTATCGAGCACCGGCGCCACGCCATCGGTGAAGAAGACCGAGAGCGGCCCGAGCAGCATGCCCGCCAGGAGGAGGAGCAGAATGCTCGGCACGCGGATGCGCCAGGCCAGCCACTGCGCACCGATCCCCGCGAGCAGGATCAGCGTGATGGATGGGAGGATTTCCAAGTGAGCGGGCCCCCGAATCGCCAAGGGTATCGGGAACACACAACGCGCGTCGGTGAGGAGCAGGCGAGAACATCATGAGAAAAAGGGCGAGCCCTCTGGCCCGCCCCTTGAATCAACCTGGCTCCGACAGATTCAACAGCCCTGGGCGAACAGATCCAGATAGGCAAAGAAATCGTCGGCATCGATATCGCCGTCGCCGTCGATATCCGCACCGGGATCGCCGCTCGAGAACAGGTCGAGATAGGCGAAGAAGTCGTCGGCGTCCGCGTCGCCGTCGCCGTCGAGGTCCGCGGGGCAGCCATCGTCGGCGCAGCCCAGCGCCGAGACGATGAACCCGTCCACGCCCGCCTCGACGATGCTCTGCGGATCGTTGTCGCGTGCGGTATAGCGGAGCCTCATGCGATCGGTCAGCGAGATTCCGAGGCCTGCCAAGTCGGACTCGCTGATCGCGTGGCTCCGCCAGCCCAGCCCGCCGTCGGTGCGGTGATCGATGACCGTCGTCCAGGGTCCGTTGAGGTCGTTGCTGGACACCTCGACGAGCAGGCCGTCCTCTGCGCCGGAACTGGTCAGGCGGAGGAAGTAGAGATACTCGATGGTGAACTCGCCGTCGGCGGACATGTCGAACATCGGACTTGTCAGTCGGACCGAGCCGGCGTCAACATCGGTATTGCCGACCTGGTTCTGTGTGAGAAAAGCGCTGCCCGAGCCGTCGCCGTCGCTGGTGGGGTCGTACTCCCAGCCCGGGTCGTTGACGGGAACGCCCCGCTGCCATTGGCCGGAGGTCGCCCCAAGAATCTCTGTGGTCCAGCCGAGGTCTGCCTCGAAGTCGTCGGCAAAGGTGATGATGGAGTTCATCGAGAGGGCCGAGAAGAAACTGGCGGGCGCATCTCCCGGGCTCGTGAATGTCTCGCCCGAGGTGGCGTCGGCGGCGAAGTAGAAGTCGATCGTGTCGAGGCAAACTACGACCGGAAGATGGGCGTTGTACACGTTCGGCGAGACCTCTTCCATCGCGACCTCGACAAACGTGCCGTCGTGTTCGAGGTCATAGAACAGCCTTCCCGTGGCGGGCTCGGGGGTGTCCCCGTTGCCGAATACCTCGACGGGGATGGTCTCACCCGAAGGGTCGATGATCTCCGGGAGGCCATTGGGGAACTCAAAGCGCAGACCGGAGAGCTTGATCTGGCCGAACCAGGTCCGCCAGCCGTTGCGGGTGTACTCGTCGTGGGCCCAGAAGGTGCTGGGCGCTGCCGGGTCCTCGTCGATGCCGCTGTAGTCGCCCCAGCGCCCGGAGGTGACCGCGCTCGTGCTGGTTTGCACTTCAAGAGGCTCGCGGAAGGTGCCGGACTGATCCGAGGACTTGCGGAACGTCCGCTGGATGCTGACGAACTCGCTGGCGCTCGAACGGTTGAACTGCAAGACGACGTTGTTCTGGTCGTCGACGCCGGGGTCGCCGAAGAAGGTGTAGATTCCCGCGCCGAGATCGATCTCGCCGGACTGGACGAGTTCCGGCTCGTTGCCGCTGTCGGGCCAGCCGTTCATGGCGAACTCGTAGTAGCGGACCCGCGCGATGTTCTCGCCAGGTACGCCGATGTTGTGCGTGAGCCAGAGTGAACCGTTGCGGTAGACGCCGTTCTTGATGCGAAGATCAACGGTGCTGATGCGCGTTGATGTGCCCTGCTGGGCGGCCCCGGGGGGCTGGCCGTATCCCGGAACCGTTAGAACGACCGACGAGAGCTGTGGCGAGCCGTTGGGGTCGGTGATCGCCTGGAGTGTCACCTGCGTTGAGCTGTTGCCGAAAGAGGTCGCGAAGTACCCCCCCGGGGCGTCGGCATCGATGTGATTGGTCGCGCCCAGCGACCGGAGGGAAGCGTTGGTCCGCAGCAGGTTCATTGTGGTCGCTTGCCCATTGAGCATCGGCGCCTTGTCGAACATGTGGACCCAGTTGCCGCGTCCCTGGCTTGTACCGCCAAAGTAGTCGCCGGTGATGAAGATGGCGTCCTCATCAACACCCATGTTGGGATAATCGAGAAAGGTCCCCCCGCCGGTCGGATTTGTCGTATTGAGGCGGTACTTCCACCAGTCGGTTCCGTTCTGCGGATCCGAGGTCTTGCTCACCGCGACGTTGAGCCAACTGGTCTGGCCGCCAGTGTGCTCGACGGCCGCGATGATGTGACGCCCGCTGTGGCGGTCATACACCGCGATCGGATCAAACACGAACCCGAAGGCGCCGACGGGCGCAAAGAACGGCACCAGATCCTGCACGAACAACAGATTGCCCTGCTTATCGAAGATCTTGCCCTCGACGTTGACAACGCCCACGAGGGTGTTGGGGCCGACCGAGATATCCGGGTCCGGCGGGGTCCAGCCCGTGCCGCCCCACGCCTGGAAGCCGAAGTCCGTCCCTGCGGGGCGGATGTCGTCATCCGGCGGCGGCGCGACCCAGTCCTTATCAAAGACCGGCGGGATCGACGCGGATTCGGCGACGTCCTCGCGCGTGAAATCCTGCCCCTCGCCGTGAGCCGCAGACGCGACTTCTACATCGGCGGTGGTGAGCACGCTCAGCGCGACGCCCGAGCCGTCTTGTCCGGTCTGGCCCTCCCAACAGAATGCCGGCAGTTCGCGCGATCCCCAGACCGCACGCCGGGCGGTCGAGGGCTCTGAGGACTGACGACCATCGGTGAGCGCGTGGACACGGACGGGCTCGCCCATCGCGTTGCCGTCGGCGTCGAAGAAGATCGCCAGGATGTCCGACGGTGCTTTCGCACGCATCTTGTCGGCGGGGGCCTCGCCGGTCACGGTGGTGTAGCTGACACAGAATCGTCCATCGTCGGCCATCGCGACCGTTGCGCCGCTTTTCCACGAATCGTCGCACGTCGCGATTGTGATCGATTCACCCAAAGGCAAGCCCATCGCGCTGAATCGGCGGGCCTTGGCGTCGTAGCCGAGCGTGCCGCGATTTTCGAGCCACGCGATCGCGAGATTGCCCTTCGCATCGCCATCGATCGAGGGCTCGATGGCGGCGACGCTCGCGGGGACGACCTCGAACAAGTCGGCGACGGGTTTCCCGGTCGCATCGAAGGTTCTGGCGAAGATGCCGGCGGGCGTGCCGTCGGTCTGCACGCCGCCCCACGCGACGACGAAGCGCTCGCCGGCGTTGACCACGGTCGGAGTCGTCGCCAGGTGTGCGTCGTCACCGGCGAGGGAGATCTCGCCGGTCAGCGGCGTGCCATCGGCGTCGAAGACGCGTCCCAGGACCATCTGCCCGCCGGCGCTGGTGTTCGTCCACACGATCATCGTGGTGGCGTCGCTCAAGGAGGCGATGCCCGGGCGATGCTGGTGGCCGGCTCGGGTCACGTTGACGGCGATCTCACCGCCGACAGCTTCGAGCGCGTTCTCGGTCATCTTGAATCGGCGGGCGATGATCGACCCGCGGTCACCATCCTGGCGGTCGCTTGCCCAGGCGATCCAGGTCGAGCCGTCGTCGGCTACGGCGACGGCGGGTTCCACCTGGGTGCCCGGCATGAAGGCATTGATGTGGACCTCGTCGCCGATGGGTCGCCCGAGGGCGTCGGTGAGGCGGGCGAAGATGCCGTAGGTCCGTGCTTCCTGGCGTCGGCTTGCCCAGGCGACGACCATCCTGCCATCGGGGGCGCCATCGACGCTTGCCATGTGCTGGAGGGTGTGGGTGAACTGGTTGAGGGCAGAATCGATCGGGTGTATCGCCTTGTCCTGGTCACAGCATTGTGCCATGGCCTGGCCCGAGGCCAGCGCGATCGAGACGCCGACCGCATATCGCATTCTCATCAACATCTTTCTTCACTCCTGATTCAGGTCCGAGAACGCCACCAACGTGCCTGTGGCGGCGATCGGCGCGGGTAGGCACCCGCAGCCGTTCCATCGGCACTCTACGGAAATGAATCCGGATATCCGGCACAATCGGCGGATTTGGCAGCACAAACCGCAATCGAGCAACAGGATCCTCGCAAACTCGCCTTGATTGATCGCTCAAAGAGGGGTTGAATGATCACTCAAGGACCCGAGAGGACCCCGACGATGAGATGGACGTGAAGCAGGGCAAGGACACCAGATCGAGAATCCTGGAAGTCGCGTCGCGCCTGTTCCACGAGCAGGGGTACCACGCGACGGGGATCGCCACGATCCTGCGCGAGGCGGGGGTGAACTCCGGATCTCTGTATCATTTTTTTCCCAGCAAGGAGGCCCTGCTCGTGGGCGTGCTGGAGCGGTATATCGACGGGCTGGAAGAGATCGTGCTCGCGCCAGCAGAAAACGCGACTGAGGACCCGATCGAGCGGGTGTTTGCATTGCTTGCGTGGTATCGCCACGGGCTCGAGGTGACCAAGTGCACGCTGGGCTGTCCGATCGGGAATCTGGCGCTGGAACTGGGCGATTCGAACCCGCAGGTGCGGGGCCTGATCCACGCAAACCTCGAGAACTGGGCCAAGGGAGTCGAGCGGTGGCTTGACGCGAGCGGGGAGCGATTGGCGGGCTGGGTCGATCGGGCACGCCTTGCACGGTTTGTGCTCACGGTGATGGAGGGCGGGGTGATGCAGGCGCGAGCGGCGGGGAACATCGGACCCTACGACGACGCCGTCGAGCAGCTGCGATCGCACTTTCAGGCGTTGGAGGAATCCGCACGCGCCTGAGCGTGTGTTGAGCCGGCGGTTGGCTCGGGATTCTGGGGTCGGGAACCGAAAGGAAGGACATGCCACTTGAGACCGACGGACTGAACTTCTTGGCGATCGGCGTGGCTGCGTCGGCGTATTTCGTGATCGGGGCGCTGTGGTACACGGTGCTGTTCGTCAAGGCGTGGATCAAGGCGTATGACCTGAGTGACGCGGATGTGGAGGCGATGCAGAAGGCGCAGAACCCGCTGGTGACGTTCCCGGCGATGCTTGTGTGCGACGTCGTGAGCGCGCTGGTGCTGGCGATGCTGATCGCGACGGTCGGCGATGCGGGGATCGGCGAGGGGATCGGGCTGGGTGCTCTGATGTGGCTCGGCTTCGGCGGGGCCTGCGCGTGCATCACGCAGCTCGGGGCGCTGCGCTCCATGACCGGATTTCTCATCGACACGTCGTATCACCTGGTTGGGCTGGTGGTCATGGGCGCCATCCTCGCGGCGTGGTAGGCGAGGACGCCGGCATCGGGTCCTTCCTGCCAGAGCGGTTTCGGTGCTCGCGTAGCGTTCTGCTAGCAGAGGCGAAGTGTTCGGGAATCACGCGACATCCGCGACGTCGCTAGCAAAGTGAGATGTACGATGCGGAACGCCACGGAGTGGCGCTGCGAACATAGCGAGGGGCGATTGCCCCTCGACGGTGTTACGCTAGAAACCCAGCCCCGGCAGGGGCGCTCGAGCGCCCCTGCC